>NZ_JBHSKG010000016.1:0-162777 GCF_042657905.1 Actinomycetospora rhizophila
TCGAGCATGTCGTTGACCGCGGCCCGCGCCGGATCAACCTCACCACCATCCCGCTCGCCGGCCATGGTCATCTGTGTACTCCGTCCTCGTCAGAGACGATCTTGTACACAGCCCATCTGACAGGCTCCACGACGTCGGTGTGCACCGGCACGCTGCTGCTCGCCGCCGCCGGCCTGCTCGACGGCCTCACCGCGACCACCCACTGGGGCGCCACCGACACGCTGAAGGAGCTCGGGGCGATCCCGGTGCGCCAGCGGGTCGTCGAGCACCTGCCCGAGCGGATCGTCACCGCGGCGGGCGTCTCCTCCGGGATCGACATGGCCATCCGGCTCGTCGCGCTCCTGGAGGACGACGTCGCCGCCCGGGCGACGCAGGTGTTCATCGAGTACGACCCCGAGCCGCCGTTCGACGCGGGCCACCCGAGCAAGGTCGGCGACGACGTCATGGCCCGGGTGCAGCAGTTCCGGGAGGCCCGCCGCTGAGCTGGGGATCGTTACCCGCCCTGCACCCCGACGACCACCCCCATCGGCCCCGCTGCTGCGCGAACTGCAGCACCGCGCCGCCACCAGCACCCCCGGGCCACCCGCCGCCCGAGACGACCTCCCCCGCGAGCTCGCCCGCCGCCGGGCCCGCGCCGAACTCGACCGCTGGATCCGCGTCCGCGACCGCCACTGCGTCGCCCCCGGCTGCCGCCGCGGCCCACCGCGTCGAGATCGACCACACCCGCGACCACGCCCGCGGCGGCCCCACCGCCCACCGCAACCTCGGCGCCTGGTGCGCGCATCACCGCCGCGCCAAGCACCACGCCGACTGGCAGGGTCACCCAGCCCCGACGCGGCCGCTTCCGGATCCGCACCCGCGCCGGCATCACCCACACCACCGGGGCGGCCACGATCCTGCGCGAGCTGCCCGGACCCCGCCCCGCCCCACACCCCCGACCCCTGCCCGAGGACATCTGGCCCGCCGGCCCCGGCAACCACGACGACCCCGACCCCGCCACCCGCATCGACCCCGACTGGCCCCGCAAGATCCTCCGGCGCGCGACCACCACACCGCGCACCACCCCACCCGGCCCCGCCGACCCCGCCGAGCCCGACGACACCCCACCCTTCTGACGTCGTCCCCCGCCGAAGCCGTGTTCAACAGCAGGCGCAGCCGCCCTCTCCCGTCCCGTCCGGCGCCGGGACGACGGCGGGCACCGGCGGCGCCGCCCCCGGCAACGCCGCGATCCGGGCGCCGCGCAGCGCGTTGCCGATGACGAGGACCTCGGCGAGCTCGTGCACGAACACCACCGTCGCCAGCCCCAGCACGCCCAGCGCGGCGAGCGGGATCAGCACCACGATGATCGCCAGAGACAGGCCGATGTTCTGCAGCATGATCCGTCGGGCCCGGCGGGCGTGGGCGAACGTCTGCGGCAGGTGGCGCAGGTCGTCGCCCATGAGCGCCACGTCGGCGGTCTCGAGCGCCACGTCGGTACCCATCGCACCCATGGCGACCCCCACCCGCGCGGTCGCCAGGGCCGGGGCGTCGTTGACGCCGTCGCCGACCATGGCGACCGCGCCCGGGGCCACGAGCGACGCCTTGTCCTCCGGCAGCAGGCCGGCGTGCACGTCGGCGATCCCGGCGCGCTCGGCCAGGGCGCGGGCGGTGCGGACGTTGTCCCCGGTCAGCATCACCGTCCGCAGCCCCAGGCCACGCAGCGACGCCATCGCCGCGGGCGCCTCGACGCGCAGGTCGTCGCGGACCGCCAGGGCGCCCAGCACCACGCCGTCGCGCTCCAGGACGACGACGGTGGCGCCGGCGCCCTCGAGGGCCGCGACGTCCGGGGCGAGCTCCCCCGGCACGACCCAGTCGGGACGCCCCAGCCGCACCGGCGCCCCGTCGACGGTCCCGACCAGGCCCCGCCCCGGCACCGTCTCGACGTCGGTGGCCTCGCTCGGACCGCGGCCACCCGCCGCCACCACCGCCGGGGCCAGCGGGTGCTCGCTGCGGCGCTCGAGCGCCGCGGCGAGGGCGAGGACCTCGTCACGGGACCCGGCGCCCACCACGACGTCGACGACCCGCGGCTCGTTGCGGGTCAGTGTTCCGGTCTTGTCGAGCGCGACGGTGTCGACCCGGCCGAGCTCCTCCAGCGCCGCGCCCCCCTTGATCAGGACGCCGTGCCGGCTCGCGGCGCCGACGGCCGCCACGACCGTGAGCGGCACCGCGATCGCCAGCGCGCACGGCGAGGCGGCGACCAGCACGACGAGGGCCCGTTCGATCCAGCGCAGCGGGTCGCCGAGCACGAGCCCCAGCCCGGCCACCAGCACCGCGAGCACCAGGATCGCCGGCACCAGCGGGCGCGCGATGCGGTCGGCGAGGCGCTGCCCGGCACCGCGGCGCTCCTGGGCCTGCTCGACCATGTGCACGATCCGCGCGAGCGACGAGTCCACGGCCCGCGCGGCGACGACCAGCTCCACCGCGCTGCCGGCGTTGATCGCGCCCGCCGGCACCCCGTCGCCCTCGCCGACCTCGACGGGCACCGACTCCCCGGTGATCGCCGAGACGTCGAGGATGGTGGCCCCGCCGGCCAGCGTCGCGTCCGTCGCCGCCCGCTCGCCGGGTCGCAGCAGCAGGCGGTCGCCGACGACCAGCTCCTCGGGCGCGACCTGCTCCTCCCCGCCCTCGCGGAGCACCGACGCCGTTCGCGGGACGAGCGACAGCAACGCCCGCAGGCTCCGACGGGTGCGGTCGACCGCGTGGCGCTCCAGGCCCTCGGCGGTGGAGAACAGCACCCCGAGCAGGGCGGCCTCCTCGAAGCGGCCGAGGGCCACCGCGCCCACCGCCGCGATCGTCATCAGCAGGCCGACGCCGAGCCGCCCGCGCCGCAGGCCCCGCAGCGCGCCGGGCACGAAGCTCGACGCGCCGACCACCGCCGCGAGCAGGTGCAGACCGTCGGCCACCGGCTCGGGGAACGCCCACCCGAGCCCCAGCAGCACCGCCGCGGCCGCCGCGTACTGCAGCTCGCGGACCCGCCACCACCCGCGGACGGACGGGGCGACCGCCTCGTCGGGGCCGCAGCACGCGTCGGACACGGTCACACCTCCTCGACCACCGCCGGGCCCAGCACGGCGCGGACGAGCTCCTGCCCGACCGGCGTGAGCCGGTACATGACGAGCTTGCCGTCACGCCGCGACGTCACGAGGCCCGCCGAGCGGAGCTGGCGCAGGTGGTGCGACGCCAGGTTCTGCGCGTGGCCGACCACCCACGCCATGTCGCAGACGCACAGCTCGTCGCCGGTGAGCAGGGCGGCGGCCACGGCGAGGCGCGTCGGGTCGGCGAGCGCCCGCCCGAGCGCGGCGCGCGTCGTGAGGACCTCGAGGTCGGGCAGCGACATCCGGATGTGCTCCGCGTGCGGAAGGTCCAGGCAGAGCAGGTCGCACTGGTCGTCGGCGCTCATGCCAACACGCTAACGATCGTTGGAACGTCCGGACAGAGCTGACGCCGGTAGCGTGCGGTCGGACGGGAAGGGGGGCGCGTGGACGAGCCCGACACGACGGCGACGCGAGCCGAGGAACGACGCCGCGCCCTGGCCGCCGCGGCGGGACGTGAGGCCGCCGGGCGGGGGCTCGCGAAGCGGGTGCGACCCGAGGAGCGGCGGCGCTACGTGTTCCAGGTGTGGACCACGTCCGCCTTCGCCGTCGCGTGGCTCGTGGTCTGGGTCCTGACCGGCTCCTGGATCTTCCTCGCGCTCGCCGGCGGCTTCCTGCTGCTCACGGCGCTCGCCGCAGTCGCGCTGCGCGTGCTGGGGCGCCCGACCGGGACCTGAGAGTCCCCGTCGCCGAATTGCGACATCCGGGGCATACGCGACGTCGTTCGCCGCGGCAGGCGGCCCGGTGGGCGGCGGCGCGAGCCGCGGGTTCTCAGACAGGCGGTCCCCGGATCGTCGTGTCCCTAGCGTGATCGTCGTCGGAGCCGGGCGGCGACGCTCCCCCTCGTCCCGCCGCCCGCGCTCCGCCGACTCCTCGCAGGACACCCCTGCCCCGGCGGGCGAGCTCCCCCGACGCCGCGGGCACCGTCAGGAGGTTCCCGTGCCCCGACGCGGACGACACCGCTCCAGCCTGCCGACACGCCTCATCGCGATCGTGGCGGCCCTGCTCGTCACCTTCGGCGTCGTCGTGGTCGCCGGCTCCGCCGCGGCCGACGACTCCGGCGAGGGTGGCGGCGGCCTGCTCAGCGCCCTGACCGGCGGCGAGTCCTCGGACGGCTCGGACGGGGACGGCTCCGGCGACGGCGAGTCCGGCGACGGCGAGTCCGGCGACGGCGAGTCCGGCGACGGGGAGTCCGGCGACGGCGAGTCCGGGGACAGCAGCGACGAGGGCACCGAGGACGACACCGGCGGTGACGAGACCCGGGACGGCACCGGCCAGGACGAGGGCCAGGACGACGGCCAGGACACCCCGAGCGGCGGGCAGGACGACCGGACCGCCGGCCGGGCCGACGAGGACGGCACCGACGACGACGGCACCGACGACGACGGCACCGACGAGCGCACCGAGAGCGGCGACGACGGCGCCGAGGACACCGGCGCCGAGGACACCGGCGCCGAGGAGACCGCGCGCGCCGAGGAGACCGAGCGCGCCGAGGAGACCGAGCGCGCCGAGGACGCCGGCGACCAGGACCGCCGGAGCGACCGCGTGGACCGGCCGCGTCCCGCCGAGGACGTGGGCGAGGTCCAGGGCACGAACCGGGCGGCGGCCGCCGCCGAGGACTCCTTCCCGGGCCGTGACCAGATCGCCCCGGCCGGCGCGGACGACTACGTCGACATCGGCCAGGTCGAGGCCGGCAGCGGGATCGGCGAGGGCGGCGTGTTCAGCGGCGGCTCGTACACCGTCGACTGCGGCGTCAGCGACCACAACAACTCCGACAACTACATGGCCGCGCCGGGCAAGCGGAACGGCGCCCAGCACGTCCACGACTACGTCGGCAACCGGACCACCGACGCCGACTCGGACGAGCGGTCGCTGGAGGAGGGCGCCACGACCTGCGTCAACGGCGACCAGTCGACCTTCTTCTGGCCGGTGCTCCGCGACCTGAACGGCACCGGGCCCGACGTCGGCGAGGACGGCGGCAGCCGCGACGGCAACGTCGGCGCGATCCTGCGGCCCCGCTCGGCGCAGCTGAGCTTCCACGGCCACGGCGACCGCCCGGTGGAGGCGATGCCGGCCCACCTGATGATCATCATGGGCAACGCGAAGGCCGGCGCGCAGGACCAGGAGAACGTCAACGCGAAGTACACCTGCTCCAACGCCCAGGACAGGGTCACCGACCGGTACCCGATCTGCAGCGGCGACGGCAGGCTGATGCGCCTGCTCGACTACCCGAGCTGCTGGGACGGCGAGAACCTCGAGACCGAGGACCTCCGCTCGCACATGACGTTCCCCGACGAGCAGGGCAACTGCGAGAGCGACGAGGTGCCGGTGCCGGCCCTGCGGATCACGCTGACCTACGACCAGCCCGCGGGTCGCGCGTTCTCGATCGACAGCTTCCCGAACGAGCAGCACGACCCGCGCACCGACCACTCCGACTACGAGAACCTCGCCACCGTGGCGCAGTCCGAGCGCGGCGCGGAGTGCATCAACGACGACGAGCAGTGCGCGAACATCCCGCGCGAGGGCTGAGCACCGCCCGGGACCTCACCCGGCACGGCCCGGCGGGTGCGGGGCGTCGAGCCGGAAGCGCAGCCCGATCAGGCGGACGAGCAGGCACAGCCCGGCCCCCGCGAGCGCGGGGAGCAGCGGCCCCAGACCGGCCCGCGTCCCCAGGACGACGACCGCCGCGCCGAGCAGCGCCGGGATGGCGTAGAGCTCGCTGGACAGCACCGTGGGCACCCGGCGCACCAGCACGTCGCGGATCGTGCCCCCGCCCACCGCGGTGATCGCGCCGAGCAGGATCGCCTGCCCGGCCCCCGCGCCCAGCGTCATCGCCTTCGCCGCGCCCGTCACGGCGAACAGGCTCAGGCCCAGGGCGTCGAAGATCTCGATCGGCGTGGCGAGGCGCTCGAGCTGCCGGCTCAGGGCGAAGGCGAGCAGGCCCCCGCCCGCGGCGACGGCCAGGTAGCGCCAGTCGTTGAACGTCGCCGGCGGCAGTGCGCCCAGCAGGATGTCGCGCACGATGCCGCCGCCCAGCGCGGTGATCATGCCGAGGGTCACCACGCCGACGATGTCCAGCCGCGCCGCCCGCACCGCCGTGAGCGCACCGTTGAGGGCGAAGGCGAACGTCCCGGCGAGGTCGAGGACCAGTGCCGTCACCGCGGCCGTCGTCATGGGGGCATCATCGCCGCCGCGACATCACCCCTCGAACCGCACCGGCAGCGTCGTCGGACCGAGGTGGTTGCCGCCCTGCAGCCCGCTCCAGCGCACCTCGCCGGCCAGGCGCAGGGGCGGGTGCCCGACGAGCGTGGTGAGCAGGATCGTCAGCTCCGCGCGCGCCAGCGCCGCGCCCGGGCACATGTGGATGCCCCACCCGAAGCCCAGGTGGCCGCTGACGTCGCGGCCGGGGTCGAAGCGGTCGGGGTCGGCGAAGCGCGCCGGGTCGCGGTTGGCCGCCGCGAACGACAGCAGGACGGCGTCGCCCTCCTCGACGGCCTGCCCGGCGACGGTGACCGGGCAGGTGGCGCGGCGCGCGAAGTTCTGCGCCGGGCTGCGGTGGCGCAGCATCTCCTCGACGAACCCGCGCGCCAGCGACGGGTCCGCGCGCAGCCGGTCCTGCCGCGCCGGGTCCTCGAGCAGCAGAGCGACCAGCGTGCTCGCCGCGTTCATCGTCGTCTCGTGCCCCGCGACCGCGAACGTGGCGAGGATGCTGATCCGCTCCTCCTCGCCGACCTCGGCGCTGAGCAGCGTCGTCACGAAGTCGTCGGCGCCGTGCGCCCGGTGCGCGTCGAGCTCCGCGGCCATGAGCTCGGAGATCCGCCGGAAGGCGCCGGCGAAGTCGACGGCCTCGCCGTCGGCGCCCAGCCCCGACCACACCTCCTCGGTGACCTCGCGGAACCGGTCGACGGTGTCCGGCGCGAACCCGACGAGCTCGGTGAGCACCGCGAGCGGGAGTGGCAGGGCCACCTCGCGGACGAAGTCGCCACTTCCGCGGGCGGCGAACCCGCCCACGAGGTCGGCGATCGTGCGCTCGAGGAACGGCCGCATCTGCCGGACCCGCGCCGTCGAGAGCGGCGGGCCCATGAGCCGGCGGTAGGCCGTGTGCCGCGGCGGGTCGTAGTCGATGGGGATCGAGCGCTGGGTGCCGTCGGTGGGGATGCGGTGCCCGGACGCCGACGAGAACGTCTGCGGGTCGCGCAGGACCGCGCGGACATCGTCGTAGCCGGTGAGCACCCAGAACCCGCCCCGGCGCCCGGAGCGCGCGACCGGTCCGGCCGCGCGCGCCGCCGCGTAGGCGTCCCAGACCGAGGGCTCCGTGAGCGCCGGGTCGTAGGGGTCCAGGTCGATGGTCACGCGCCGGCCTCGCGGGGTCCGACGTACCCGGTCTGCCCCGCCTCCGAGCCCAGGGCCAGCACCGGCCCGCCCATCTTCTCCTGCCACACCAGCGACTCCATGCCGATGTGCAGCGGGTGGTCCTGGACCGTGTAGACGGCGAGGCCGTCGGGGCCCTCGTAGTGGGCGTGCTCGAGCCAGCCGGGCGCCGAGAGCAGCAGGTCGCCGGCCTCCCAGGCGATGTCGACGCCGTCGACGGTGCTGACCCCGGAGCCGGCGAAGTGGTAGTTGATGGCCACCGAGGAGTGCCGGTGACCGCGGCCGCGGGGACGGGGCGGGCGGCCCGCCGGCATGGCCGAGGCGGTGACGAAGAAGCTGTGCGTGGCGCCCTGCCGCCGCTGGGTCGCCGGGTTGTAGTACGCCATGATCGTGCGCTTGCCGTCGCCGGCCTCGCGGGACAGGTGCGGCGCGACCTCGGCCCACGGCCAGTGCAGGGCGCGGGACTCGACGACCTCGATGTCGACGAGGAACTCGTAGCCCCGCAGCCGCGCGCCCTGGGTCCCGATGGCGACGTCCGGAGCGGTCGCGCGGGTGTAGGCGACCTTCTCGCTGTCCTGCGTCGCCGCCGCCGGGGCGTCGTCCGGGGAGGGGCGCCAGCTGACCGGCAGGTCCTCGGCGTAGTGCACGCCGAGCTTCTCCAGCAGCGGTGCGTTCGAGTAGCTCAGCCGGGCCCAGACGTCGGTGCCGTCGTTGCGGAAGCGGAACGGCTGCATCGAGGGCAGGTTCGCGACGTCGAGGTGGGCGAGGTCGATCGCGGTGTCGGCGACCTCGATGCGGCCGCGACCGCGGATGCCGATCTCCACCCGGTGCGCGTTCTCCCGCAGCGGCGCGGTCTCCTCCCCCGGGTTCAGCACCTCGATCGTCACCGCCACCCCGGGCGCGAGTCCGAGGCCCGGCGCGACCGCCGACGGGTGCACGATCCGGCTGCCGCGGCGCCCGTTGGCCGGGCGCGGCGCGGCGGCGAGGCGCTCGATCTCGGCCTCGATCTCGGCCCGCGCGACCTTGAGCGGGGCCCACGGCTGCGGGGTGGCGGCCGGCTCGCCGCTGACGTCGCGCATCGCGGTGCCGGTGGTGGGGGTGGCGGTCTCGGGGCGGGCGTCGGTGAGGCTCATGCGGGCTTCCTCTCGAGGGGTGCGTCGGCCGGGACCGGCGCGGGGTGCGGGCTGCGGAGGGCGAGGGTCGCGAGGAGGCTGACCAGCCCCAGGACGACCACGTAGGCGGAGATCGCCGTGCCGGTGCCGGTCGCGGCGAAGAGGACGGTGGCGACGATCGGCGCCAGCGCGCCGCCGACGACGCTGCCGAGCGCGTAGGCGACCGACGAGCCGCTGTAGCGCACGGCCGTCGGGAACGCCTCGGCGAGGTAGGCCCCGTAGGGCCCGGACGCCACGGCGAAGCCGGCGCCGGCGACCACGCAGGCCACGAGCGTGGCGAGCACCGAGCCGGTGTCGATCAGCCAGAAGTACGGGAACGCCCAGAGGGTCAGGGCGACGACGCCGGCGAGCATCACGGGGCGCCGCCCGCGGCGGGCGGCCCACACCGCGGCCAGCGGGATCACGCCGGCCCACACGAGCGCGGTGACCACCGTGATCGCCAGCATGGTCGGCGCGCCGACCAGCTGCCGCGCCGCCACGTAGCTCAGCGTGAAGACGAGCAGGATGTTGGCGAGGCCGGACACCAGCACGTTGAGCCCGGCCGCGGGCACCAGGACGCGCGGGGCGCGCAGGACGTCGGCGAGCGGCGCGCGCCGGACCTCGGCCTCGGCCCGGACGCGCTCGAACTCGGGGCTCTCGTCGAGCCGCAGCCGCAGGACCAGCCCGAAGACGACGAGCACGGCGCTGAGCAGGAACGGCACCCGCCAGCCCCAGGCCGCGAATGCCGCCTCGTCGAGGCCGAGCCGCACGACGAGGAACACCAGGCTCGCGAGCACGACACCCAGCGGCAGGCCGACCTGCGGCAGCGAGCTGTACAGCGTGCGCTTCGACGGCGGGGCGTGCTCGAGGGCGAGCAGGGTGGCGCCGCCCCACTCCCCGCCGACCCCGACGCCCTGCACGAACCGCAGGAGCACGAGCAGCACCGGCGCGGCGACGCCGATGGCGGCGTAGGTCGGCAGCAGCCCGATGAGCAGGGTGCCGACGCCCATGACGAGCAGGGACGCCACGAGCATCCGGCGTCGCCCGAGGCGGTCGCCGAAGTGGCCCATCAGCGCGCCGCCGACGGGGCGGGCGACGAAGCCGATCGCGAAGGTCGACAGGGCCGCGAGGGTCCCCGCGACCGGCGACACCTGCGGGAAGAACTGCGGCGCGAACACCAGCGCGGCCGCGGTGCCGTAGATGAAGAAGTCGTACCACTCGATGGTGGTGCCGATGAGGCCGGCGAGGGCCACCCGGCGCGGACGGGGTGACGTGGACATCAGGTCTCTTCTCGGGACGGGTGCTCGAGCAGGGCGGCACCCTGCGCGAGCAGCGCGTCGACCCGTGGGCGGGCCTGCGCGGTGAGCGGGATCAGGGGCGGGCGCACGTGGTCGGAGGCGATCCGGCCCTGGCCCTGCAGCACCGACTTGGCCGGCGCCGGGTTGGTCTCGACGAACAGCAGGTCGACCAGCGGGTGCAGCCCGTAGTGCAGCTCCCGGGCGGTCTCGTGGTCGCCGGCCTCCCACGCCTCGTACATGCGGGCGACGGCGCGGGGGGCGAGGTTGCTGACCGCCGAGATGAAGCCCGCGCCCCCGAGCGCGAGCAGCGGCAGCCCGAGCAGCTCGATGCCCGACCACACCATGAGGTCGCGCCCGCACAGGTGCAGCACGCGGGAGAAGTGCTCGAAGTCCTTGGTCGTCTCCTTGACCCCGACGACGTTGTCGTGGTCGCGGAAGAGCCGGGCCACGGTCTCGGGGGCGACGTCGACCGCCGTCCGGGAGGGCACGTTGTAGAGCACGACCGGCAGGTCCGGGAACTCGCCGGCGACCGTGGCGAACCAGCGGTACAGGGCCTCCTGGGTGGGCCGCGCGTAGTAGGGCGTGATCACGAGGGCGGCGTCGGCGCCCGCATCCCGGGCGGCGGCCGTGATCTCGAGGGTCTCGTCGAGCTTCGCCGAGCCGGTCCCGGGCAGGAACGGCACCGCGTCGTCGACCTCCGCGGCCACGGCCCGGATGGCCGCGATCCGCTCGGCCACCGACTGGGCCGACGGCTCGCCGGTCGACCCGCCGATGGAGACGCCGTGCGCGCCCGACGCGAGCTGCCAGCGGACCAGCCCGCGCAGCGAGTCGAGGTCGAGCGCGCCGTCGGCGCTGAACGGGGTGATCACCGGGGCGATCGAGCCGCGGATCCGGGCGGGGTCGCTGCGGAACTTCACGGCCGCACCCCCGTCAGGGACCCGGTGAGCAGCCCGGCCACGGCCAGGTCCGACAGGCCCGTGCCCATCCCTTTGAACACCGTCAGGCGGGCGCCGGCGGGGCGGGCGACCTTGCCGGCGACGACCTCGGCGAGCGTGCGGACGCTCCCCCAGTCGCCGTGCTCGCGCAGCTCCCGGGACCCGCGGCGCGCGTTGGGCTCGCTGTCGACGACCGTGAGCGCGGACGCCGCGAGCACGTCGGGGGCGAGCTCGGCGTGCGTCGGCAGGATCGCCCCGACGGCGTTGAGGTGCGCGCCGGCGGCGAGGTGCCGGGCCGCCAGGAACGGCTCGTCGGCGCGGGTGACCGCGGTGACGACCGGGGCGTCGCGGGTGGCGTCCTCGACGCTCGCCGCGACGTCGGCGCGCAGGCCCAGCTCGTCGCGCACCCTCGCCGCCAGCGCCTCCGCCCCGGCCGCGGTGCGGTTCCACAGCCGGACCCGGCGCAGCGGGCGGACCGCGGCCACGGCCTCGACCTGGCGCAGCGCCTGGCGCCCGGCGCCGAGCACCGCGAGCTCGTCGGCGCCCGGGTCGGCGAGCCGGCGCGTCGCGACCCCCGAGATGCCCGCGGTCCGCAGTGCCCCCGCCGCGCCGGCCTCGGCGACGCCCAGGGTGGCGCCGTCGGCGGCGGCGAACAGCGTCATCAGCGCGCTCGCCCCGCCCGGCGTGTTCACCCAGGTCTTGAAGATCGTCAGGCCGGCGGTGAGGTCCACCGCGCCCAGCGCGTGGGCGCTGCCGCGCCCGGACCCGACCGGCCAGGTGCTCATCGTCTTGTCGAGGTTCCACGCGCTGCCGTCGGCCTCGTGGGTGAGCACCGCCTCCAGGGCCTCGATCACCGCGGGCACCGACGGGCCGGAGCGCACGTCGTCCTCGGTCCAGATCCTCACGCGCCCACCCCCACGAGCGCCGGGGCCTCGTCCACGACCCCGTGGCGCAGCACGCCGACCCCGGAGACCTCGACCTCCAGCTCGTCGCCCGGGCGCAGGAACCGGGGCGGCTCCTGGCGCAGCCCGATCCCCTGCGGCGTCCCCGTGGCGATGAGGTCGCCCGGACGCAGCGGCGTGAACGTGCTGACGTAGGCGACGAGCTCGGCGAACGAGAAGGTCAGCCGGTCGGTCGTGTCGTCCTGGACCACCGCGCCGTTCAGCCGCGTGGTGACGCGCAGCGGGTCCGCGCCGACCTCGTCGGTCGTGGTCAGCCACGGCCCGGCCGCCCCGGACCGGTGCCAGTTCTTGCCCGCGGTGGCCTGGGTGGAGTGCAGCTGCCAGTCGCGCACGCTGTTCTCCGCGACGCAGGTGACGCCCGCGACGTGCGACCACGCGTCGGCGACGGGGATGCGCCGGCCGGGACGGCCGATCACCAGGGCCGCCTCGCCCTCCCAGTCGAGCGAGTCCTCGCCGGCGGGCCGCACGACGGGTGTGCCGGCGCCGACGAACGAGTCGCCGAAGCGGGCGAACAGCGTGGGGCGGGCGGGCTCGTCGGGGGCGCGCGTCGACTCGGCGGCGTGCGCGGCGTAGTTGAAGCCGACGCAGATCACCTTGGGGTGGTCGCCGAGCGGCGGCGCCCAGGCGAGGTCGGCGACGGGCAGGCGGGGGTCGTCGGCCCGGGGGGTCACGGGGTCGGCGAGCAGGGCCTCGAAGGACGGGACGCGGTGGTCGAGGCGGGCGACCTCGTCGCCGAGCACGACCCCGAAGCCCGCCGAGGAGCCGGTGCGGAAGCGGGCGATCCTCATCCCGCGGCCACCGGCTCACGCGTCGCGGCGGGCGTCCCGACCGGCGCGCGCAGCCCCGCCCGCTCGAGGCGGGGCAGCACGTCGCGGGTGAAGTCGGCGAGCCCGGCGTCGTAGTCGACCCAGGTCAGCAGCGCGCCCTCGATGCCCGCGGCGCTGAGCATCTCGAGGCGCTCCGCGATCGTCTCGGCGGTGCCGACGAGCGGGAAGCCCCCGGCACCCGCCGCGAAGCGCTGCCGCATCGCCGCCATCACCCCGGGCGGCACCACCTGGGTGTTCGCGCCCTGCAGCCGCATCCAGGCGTCGACGCTCTCGACGTCCTCGAGCTCCTGGGAGAACCGCCGCAGGTAGGCCTCGGCCTCGGCCTGCGTGTCCCGCTGCACGACGACGGTGTGGGTCCAGAGCCGGACCTCGCGACCGAACTCCGCGCGCGCCATCCGCTGGTAGCCCTCGACCTGCGCGCGGATCGCGTCCTCCTGCTCGGACTGCACGATGACGAAGCACAGGTCGGCGTGCTCGGCGGCGAAGCGCATGCCGCGCGGCGACCCGCCGGCGTTCATGATCGGGATGGTCGGCTGCACCGGCTTGGGCTGCGAGACACCGCCGACGACGTCGAAGAACCGCCCGTGGAAGTCGAACTCCTCGGTCTCGGCCCAGAGCTTCCGGATCACCTCGAGCCACTCGGCGAGGTGGTCGTAGCGCTCGTCGTGCTCGCGCATCGGGGCCCCGAACATCTCGAGCTCCGGCCGGTTCCAGCCGCCCACCACGTTGAGCGCGAACCGCCCGCGGGAGATGTGGTCGACGGTGGCCGCCTGCTTGGCGGCGACGATCGGGTGCATCGTCGGCGCGTGCGACGTGGCGAACACGCCGATGTTCTCGGTGGCCGCGGCGATGCCGGCGGCCCAGGTGAAGGGCTCCATGACCCGGCCGGACCGGTGCTCGGGGCGGCCCTCGGGATAGCCCTTCCAGCGCGCGAACGGCACGACGGCCTCGAGCCCCGCGCGGTCGGCGGCGCGGGCGGTGCGCAGCGAGAGATCCCAGTCCATCTCGTGGGCCTCGGGCACCAGCGTCTGCGACGCCCCCGATCCGTTCGTGCAGAACAGCCCGAGCTTGAGCGTGTTGCTGCGCAGCAGCGGATGCATCGCAGACCTCCTCGTCCGTGGTGGTGTGCTTCTCGACGCTAGAGAGCTGGAACACATAGCACCATGACGAGTAATGCGTCTATTCGATACGCTTTCGCTTATGAGTCTCTCGGACCAGCTGCGCCGCTACGAGATGTTCTGCGCGGTGGTCGACGAGGGCGGGGTGACACGGGCGGCCGAGCGCTTCCAGGTGGCGCAGCCGTGGGTGTCGGCGCAGCTGCGCACCCTGGAGAAGGCCGTCAGGGCGCCGCTGTTCGTCCGGGAGGGCCGCCGGATCGTGCTCACCGAGGCGGGCCGGCGCTTCTACGCCTGGGCCAAGGAGGTCCTGGCCAGCGGCGCCCAGGTGCAGCGCGACATCGAGGACCTCAACGCCGGCGCGGCCGGGTCGCTCTCGGTCGCGACGAGCATGGCGATCGGCACCTACCTCATCCCGCCGCTGATGACCGACCTGCGGCGCGAGCGCGCGGGCGCCGACATCACGATCTCGATCAGCGAGCCCGCGGTCGCCATGCGCCGCGTCGAGATCGGCGAGGTCGACTTCGCCGTGACCACCTGGTACGACGACGTGCCCCCGGCCGGCGTCCAGGCCGAGAAGCTGTGGGACGAGGAGATCGTGCTCTGCGCGGCCCCCGGCGGGCCGCCCGACGGCGACGAGATCGACCTCGCCGACGCCCTGGCGCTCCCGATCGTCGGGGTCCCCGCCGGCGTCGCCATCGAGCGGGTGCTGGACGCCGGGCTGCGCGCCCGCGGCCTGCCGGCGCCGACCTACGTCATCCGGCTCGGGCACGCCGAGGCCCTCAAGCAGGCCGTCGCGGCCAACGACTGGGTCTGCTTCGCGCCCCGGTACTGCGTCGCCGACGACGTCGCGTCCGGGCGCCTGCGCGCGGTGCGGATCCGCGACGCGGACCTCGCCGAGGGCATCGGCCTGTTCTCCCGCGACAGCAGCTGGTTCTCCCCGCTGCAGCGCGCGGCCGTCGCGGTCCTGCGCGAGGTGGCGGCGAGCAAGCGTCAGCAGCCGGCGCGCACCGGCAGGGTCGCGAGCGACGGGAACATCAGCGACGGGTGACGCTCGGACGGGCCGTCCGGCTCGATGCGCGTCACGGCACGGGCCAGCCCGGCGGTCGTCTCCTGCAGCTGGATCCGCGCGAGCGGCGCGCCGACGCAGTGGTGCAGGCCGCCGCCGAAGGCCAGGTGGCGGGACGCGTTCGGCCGCGTCAGGTCGACCCGCTCCGGCGCGGCGAAGGTGCGCTCGTCGAGGTTGGCCGCGCCGAGCCCGCACAGGGTCGTCGCGCCGGCCGGGACCGTCGTGCCGTCGGAGGCGACGTACTCCTGGCCGAGGATCCGGGGGATCACCTGCACCGGCGCCCGCAGGCGCAGGGTCTCCTCGACCAGCGGGGCGACCAGTGCGGGATCGTCGCGGACCCGGGCGAGGAGCCCCGGGACGGTCGCGAAGAGCTCGACGAGGTTGGCGATGGAGGTCCGGGTGGTCTCGAAGCCGGCGACGAGCACCGTGTGCATGAGCGAGAGCACCTCGTCGCGGGAGAGCTCGCCCCGCTCCTCGGCGTCGAGCAGGCGCCGGACGAGGTCGGTCGGCGCGGCGCGGCCGAGCAGGCCGTCGAAGTAGTCGAAGTAGAACTGCGAGACCTCGTCGAGGCGGGCCCGGCGCTCCTCGTCCAGCGGGAACGGCGAGAAGATCATGAGGAAGTCGATCTGCGTCCGGAGGAGGGGCTCCCAGTCCTCGTCGGGCATCCCGATCAGCAGCCGCAGCACGCCGCGCGGCACCCGCGCCGCGAGCTGGGTCACCGCGTCGAACCGCCCGCCCGCCGCCGTCAGGGCCTGCAGCTCGTCGGCGACCTCCGCCGCCGCGGCCGCCCGGAGCTTCTCCACCTGCCGCGCGGTGAACAGGGGCGCGACCACGCCCCGCAGCCGCGTGTGGACGGGGCGGTCGGTCTGCACCATGTTGGCCCGCAGCCGCCGCCGCGCCGGTCCCGGCGCCATCCACGCCGGCGCGTCCCGGCCCGCCGGCTGCATGCGCCCGGTCGTGTCGCGCAGGACGGCCTGGTTGTCCTCGTGGCGCGTGAGCAGGTACGTCGGGTGGTCGGGGTCCCCGACGGCGAGGACCGCACCCTCGTCGCGCATCGCGCGGTACTCGGCGTGGCGGTCGCCGGTGAGGAAGGCGGGGTCGTCGAGGGCGAACGGCGTCGTCGCGGTCATGGGTGGCTCCTCGGTCGCGGGGAGCGCCCCACGCTAGGAGCGGGCCATCCATCAGCACCAATACCGGAAAGACGGGGAAGGCATCAGCGATCCGTGATGGGTTGCCCGGCGCCGCCCCAGCTGCTCTGATCATCGACCGTGCGCGCCGACCGACCACGGGCCCGCACCGCGCCCGGCCTCGCGATCGCGCTGCTCTCGGGCTTCTCCTTCGGCCTCGCCGGCCCGTTCGCCGCCGCGCTGCTGGCCACCGGCTGGTCGCCGCTCGCGGTCGTGCTGGGCCGGCTCGGCGGCGCCGCGCTCCTGCTCGTCGTGCCGCTGGCGGTGATGGCCGCGCGCGGTCGTTACCTGCGGCGACGCCACCTGCGCCCCGTCGTCGTGTACGGCGTCGTCCCGCTGGCCGGCGCCCAGGTCTGCTACTTCAGCGCGGTCGGGCACCTCTCGGTCGGCGTGGCGCTGCTGATCGAGTACACCGCCCCGGTCCTGCTGCTCGCCTGGACCTGGGCGCGCACCGCCGCCCGGCCCCGGCCCGCGACGCTGCTCGGCGCGGCCCTCGCGATCGCCGGCCTCGGGCTCGTCCTCGACGTCGGGCGCGGCGCCGACGTCGACGTCGTCGGCGTGCTCTGGGGGCTGGGCGCCGCGGTGTGCCTCGCGGCGTACTTCCGCCTGTCCGCCGACGCCGGCGGGGACGACGGCCCGCCCGCCCTCGTGCTCACCGCCGGCGGTGCGCTCGTCGGCAGCGCCGTCGTCGTGCTCGTCGGGCTGGTCGGCCTGCTGCCCCTCGAGGCGACCACGGCCCCGATCGACCTCGCCGGCTGGACCGCGCCGTGGTGGGTCGGCGTGGTGCTCGTCGCCGCCCTCTCGACCGCGCTGGCCTACCTGACGGGCATCGCCGCCGTCGGGCGCCTCGGGTCCCGGCTCGCGTCGTTCGTCGGGCTGAGCGAGGTGCTCTTCGCCGTGCTCGGGGCCTGGTGGCTCGTCGCCCAGGAGCCGACGGCCACCCAGGTCGCGGGCGGCGTGCTCGTCGTCGCGGCGATCGCGCTGATCCGGTGGGCGGAGCCGCCGGACGCGCCCGCCACGACCGGCTGAGGACCCGTGTCCCGCAGGACACGGGTCGAGCACCTACCCGCCGGCCGGCGCGAGCCCCGTCAGCACCTCCACCAGCCGCGCGGGCCAGAGCTGGATGCCGACGTGCGAGGTGGGCACGTCGACGACGGTGAACGGCTGCGCCAGCGCGGCGTCGGCCTCGGCGACGAAGCGGTCCTGCAGCTCCGGCAGCAGCGCCCGGTCCCGCGAGAGGCGCACGTAGGTGTGCGGCAGCAGGCCCCAGGCGCCCGGGTCGACGCGCACGGCGTCCTCGTCGATCGCGAGCGCCTCGCGGACGTCCATCGAGGCCAGGACCGCACGCAGCTCGGCGCGCGTCCCGTCGGCGAGCAGGGCGTCCTGGAGGGCGTCGAGGGCGACCGGGTCGGTGGTGTGGAGGTCGACGCGCAGCTCGCCGACCTCCGCGGGGTCGGCGGTGACCAGGCTCGGCGCCAGCAGGTCGAGCGCCGACGGGCCCGTCTCGGCCAGGTAGGTCGACGGCCCGGCGGCCACGCAGCACCACGCGGAGACGTAGACGACGTGGGCGAGCAGCTCGGGCACGGCGTTCGCCACCGCGGTGACCGTCATCCCGCCGCGGCTGTGGCCCACGAGCACGACCGGGCCGTGCTCCCGCGCCGCGCGCACGACCCCGGTCACGGCCGCCACGTCGTCGGCGGTCGAGAGGCCGGCCATGCCGGTGGGGCGCGCGTCCAGCCCGTGGCCGGGCAGGTCGACGGCGACGGCGCGGTGGCCGGCCAGCGCGAGCGCGCGCGCCACCGGACCCCAGTGGGCGGCGGTGGCGAACGCGCCGTGGACGAGCACATAGGTGGTCGGCACGGTGCACCCCCGGTGACGACGAACGCGGTGCACCGTGACCGGTGCACCGCGCTCGTGGTGTAGCCCCGAGGGGATTCGAACCCCCGCTACCGCCTTGAGAGGGCGGCGTCCTAGGCCGCTAGACGACGGGGCCCTAGGAGAACGGCGCCGAGCCTAGATCACGCTCAGCCACCGCTCGCAGCTGGGGTACCAGGACTCGAACCTAGAACAACTGAACCAGAATCAGCCGTGTTGCCAATTACACCATACCCCATGGCAGTCACCGAGCGTGACGAGAACGCCCTGCCCGATGACGGAGACCAGTCTAGGACATGCTCGCGCGCCGGTTCGACACCCCCCGGAGCGTGCCCGGACCCGCAGGTCAGAACCGCCCTGCGCTCCCCGGTAACCTGGGTGAGTTCGGCTGCCGCACCACCAGGAAGATCGAGACGTGAGCTCATCGCCGTCCCCCGGTCCCGCGGGCAAGCCCGCGTTCGCTCCCCTCCCCGCGAGCGTGGACCTGCCCGCGATCGAGCGCGAGGTCCTGGCCCGCTGGGCCGACCGCGACGTGTTCCGTCGCAGCCTCGAGCGCACTGCGGACGGCGAGCCGTGGATCTTCTACGAGGGCCCGCCGACGGCCAACGGCCAGCCGGGCACCCACCACGTCGAGGCCCGCGCGTTCAAGGACCTCTTCCCGCGGTTCAAGACGATGCGCGGCTACCACGTCCCGCGCCGCGCCGGCTGGGACTGCCACGGCCTGCCCGTCGAGCTCGCCGTCGAGAAGGAGCTCGGCTTCACCGGCAAGGCCGACATCGAGACCTACGGCATCGCCGAGTTCAACGCGGCGTGCAGGGAGTCGGCGCTGCGCAACGTCTCGGCGTTCGCCGCGATGACCGAGCGCATGGGCTACTGGGTCGATCTCGACGAGGCCTACCTGACGATGGCCCCGCGCTACGTCGAGAGCGTCTGGTGGTCGCTCAAGAAGATCTTCGACGACGGCCTGCTCGTCGAGGACCACCGCGTCACCCCCTACTGCCCGCGCGACGAGACGCCGCTGTCCGACCACGAGGTGGCGCTGGGCTACGAGGACGACGTCGACCCCTCGGTCTACGTGCGCTTCCCGCTCACCGACGGGCCCTGGGCCGGCGCCGACCTCCTGGTCTGGACGACGACCCCGTGGACGCTGCCGTCGAACACCGCGGTCGCCGTGGCCCGCGACATCGCCTACGTGCGCGCGATCACCGCCGACGGTGACGACCTCGTCGTCGCCGAGGACCTCCTGTCGGTGCTGGGCGAGGGCGCGACCGTCACCGACCGCGCCACCGGCGCCGACCTGCTCGGCAGCCACTACCGCCGCCCGCTCGACCTCATCGACGCCGAGCGCTTCGGGGACGCCCACCGCGTCGTGCACGGCGACCACGTCACCACCGACGCCGGCACCGGCCTCGTGCACATGGCCCCCGCGTTCGGCGCCGAGGACCACCTCGTGGCCAAGGCCGAGGGCCTCGAGATGGTCAACCCGATCGGGCCCGACGGGCACTTCCACGCCGACGTCCCGCTCATCGGCGGGATGTTCTTCAAGGGCGCCGACCCGACGCTGGTCGAGGAGCTGCGCGCCCGGGGCGTGCTGTGGCGCTCGGAGTCCTACGAGCACTCCTATCCGCACTGCTGGCGCTGCCACACGCCGCTGATCTACTACGCGCTGCCCTCGTGGTTCATCCGCACCACCGAGATCCGCGACCGGCTGGTCGAGGAGAACGAGCGGACGAACTGGTACCCGCCGCACATCAAGCACGGCCGCTACGGCGGGTGGCTCGAGAACAACGTCGACTGGGCGCTCTCGCGCAACCGCTACTGGGGCACGCCGCTGCCGATCTGGCGCAACGACGCCGACCCGTCGGAGATGGTGTGCGTCGGCTCGCTCGCCGAGCTCGGTGAGTACGTGGGCCAGGACCTCGCCGAGCTCGACCCGCACCGCCCCTACGTCGACGACGTCACCTTCCCGGCGCCGAGCGGGACCGGCACGATGCGCCGCGTCACCGACGTCATCGACGTCTGGTACGACTCGGGCGCGATGCCCTTCGCCCAGTGGGGCGCGCCGCACCACCACGAGGCCGACTTCGAGCAGGCCTACCCCGCGCAGTACATCTGCGAGGCGATCGACCAGACCCGCGGCTGGTTCTACTCGCTGATGGCCGTGGGCACGCTGGTGTTCGACCGGTCGTCCTACGAGAACGTCGTGTGCCTGGGCCTGCTGCTCGACGAGCAGGGCCGCAAGATGTCGAAGCACCTGGGCAACGTGCTCGACCCGTTCGAGCTCTTCGACTCCCACGGCGCCGACGCCGTGCGCTGGCTGATGCTGGCCCAGGGCTCGCCGTGGGTCGACCGCCGCGTCGGGCACGAGGCGCTGCGCGAGATCGTCCGCAAGATCCTGCTGACGTACTGGAACACCGCGTCGTTCCTCGTCACGTACGCCAACGCGGCGGGGTGGACGCCGTCGGGCGGGCCCGTCTCCAGCGACCACCCCATGGACCGCTGGGTCCTGGGCGAGCTGGCCACCTGCGTCCGCGAGGTCACCCGCGCGCTCGACGACTTCGACTCCTCGAGCGCCGGCCGCGCGATCTCGGGGTTCGTCGACGAGCTGTCGAACTGGTACGTGCGCCGCTCGCGCCGCCGCTTCTGGGCGGGCGAGCCGACGGCCCTGAGCACGCTGCACACCTGCGTCGAGACGCTCTCGCGGCTCATGGCGCCGTTCACGCCGTTCGCCACCGACTACCTGTGGACGCTCCTGCAGGGCGACGTCGTGGAGGGGGCGCCCGAGTCGGTGCACCTCGCCGACTGGCCCGAGCTCGACGACGCGGCGATCGATCCCGGCCTCGCCGAGCGGATGGCGCTCGTGCAGCGCATCGTCGAGCTCGGCCGCTCGACGCGCGCGGCCAGCGGGGTGCGCACGCGCCAGCCGCTGTCGCGCGCCGTCGTCGCCGCACCCGGCTTCGCGGCCCTCGACTCCGACGACCAGGGCAGGGCCCTGCTCGCCGAGATCGCCGAGGAGCTCAACGTCGGCCGGGTCGAGGCCGCCGGCTCGGACCTCGTCGAGGTCACCGTGAAGCCCAACTTCCGCGCGCTGGGCAAGCGGTTCGCCAAGCAGACCCCGGTGGTCGCGGAGGCCGTCAAGGCCTCCACCGCGGCCCCGGTCGACGGGGCGCTGACGGTGGTCGTGGACGGCGAGGAGATCACGCTGTCCGGCGACGAGATCGTCGTGGAGGAGACGCCGCGCGAGGGCTGGGCGGTCCGGTCGGAGAGCGGCCTGTCGGTCGGGCTCGACACCGAGCTCACCGATGAGCTGCGCGCCGCCGGGCTCGCCCGCGACGTCGTGCGCGTCGTCCAGGAGGCCCGCAAGACCCGGGGCCTCGAGGTCTCCGACCGCATCGCGCTGACCTGGGCCGCCGAGCGTGCCGACGTCGCCGACGCGGTGCGCGCGCACGCCGGCACGATCGCCGAGGAGGTCCTCGCGGTGTCGATGACCGAGGGCGCCGTCAACGGTGAGGCGGCGGCCCGCTCCGACGACCTCGCGCTCGCCGTCGCGATCACCCCCACGGAGGCCTGACGGGCGCGTCCGCGCGCGACACGCCGAACACTCCGTCACTCATGGGGCTATTCGGCTTAAGACATAGCGCCGTGCGTCCGTTGGCCAGGACGCACGGTGGGATGCGCCCACCGAGCAGCAGTCGTCATCGCTCGGAAGGTGAACCCGCATGCCCGCGTCCCCCCAGCAGCGCCGGTTCATCCGGCTGATCGTCGCGGCCGGCCTCGTCGGCGCGCTGATGATGTCCCTGGCGATGACCAACACGTTCGCGGCCTTCGTCGCGACGATCACCAACACCAACGACACCGCCGCCGCGGGATCGCTGATCCTGCAGGAGACGGGGCCGGCGGGGAGCACCACGGCCGCATGCACCAGCACCGACGGCGGCGGCGTCAGCACCAACTCCGCCACCTGCGCGACGTACAACAAGTACGGCGGCAGCACCACGATGGTGCCCTCGAACGCCACCGGGACCACGAACAACGTCGTCACCACGGTGAACTTCCGGAACACCGGCACGCTGCCGGCGACGGCCTTCACCATGGCCTTCGGTCCCTGCACCCAGCCCACCGCGCCTGTCGGCGCCGGCTCGGCCACCGACTTCTGCACCAAGCTGCACGTCAAGGTCACGTCGGGCGCGACGGTGGTCCAGCCCGACACGGTCGCCTCGGCTCTGGCGGGGACGAACGTCAACCTCCCCGCGGCCCTGGTCCCGACGCCCGGCGGTACCGCGATCCCGCTGACCTTCACCGTCTACCTGGACCAGTCGGCGGGCAACACCTACCAGGGGCTGTCGGCCTCGCAGCCGATCACCTGGACCCTCACGAGCTGAGCGCCGGTACCGAGTGGGCACACGCCTCCCCGACACCGACGTCGATCCCGACGCGGTGACGGCTCCCCTTCCGCTGCCGCTCCCCCTGCAGTCCCCGCCCCGGCGACCGACCTCGATCGTGCCGGGGGTGCTCGTCGTCCTCGCCGTCACGGCCGTCGTCGTGGCCGTCTTCGGCGCCGCACTGGCCTGGCACCTCACCGGGGGGCGCTGGCAGATCATCACCACGCCGTCGATGGGCACGGCCGCGCCGGTGGGCTCGGTGGTGCTGACACGACCGACCGACACCCCGGTCATCGGGGACATCCTCACGTTCACGCCGCCGGCGCCCGAACGGGCCCGCTCGGTGACCCACCGCATCGTCGCGGTCGAGCCCGGTCCGACGGGCACGGGACTCAAGACGCGCGGCGACATCAACGGCGGGGTCGACCCGTGGACGCTCCACGCGGCGGACCTCACCGGCCGCGTCGTCCTCGTCCTGCCCGGTGTCGGCTGGCTCGTGCGGGCCCTGCCGGCGCTCATCGCCGGGATCGTCCTGCTGTGGTGGGCCACGAGGCGGTGGCTGCCGTGGTTCTGGACGGTGCCGACGCGGGTGCTCGGCCTGTCGATCCTGCTCGCCGCGGTCAGCCTCTGGCTGCGCCCGTTCGTCGGGACGACGACGCTCGGGACGTCCGCGGTCGGGGGCGACGCGCAGATCACCCTCGTCTCGACCGGCGTGCTTCCGACGCGGGTCACCGCCGACACCGGCGGCGAGCTCGACCTGGTCAGCGGGCAGACCGGCCTGCTGATCACCCCGCGGCCCCCGCAGACGAACGGCAACGTCCTGACCAGCGGCGTGCACATGCCCTGGTGGCTGTGGATCGTCATGACCGCGTTCTGGCTGCTGCCGATGGTCTACGGCCTGGTCGCGGCCCGGCGCCACCCGCTCGGCGACGGCACCGGTCCGGGCGACACGGATCCGGACGCCCCGCAGCCCGCTCCCCCCGGGAGCCGGCCGGGCGGCGGGGCGACGGTCGTCGGCACGGCGCTCGCCCTCGTGCTGACGCTGACGGCGTCGCCGAGCACCGCGGCCTTCACCGCGCGGGTGGCCAACGCGGCGAACACCACGACGGCGAGCCCGTACTTCACGTGTCTCGGCGCGACGGCGGGCTTCGGCAGCACCTTCGTCGCCTGGCCCCTCGACGACGCGAACGTGGCCAACCTGGCGACCGCCCGCTCGCTGACCGGCGGGACCACCGGCACCTACAACGGCCTGCTCGGCTTCACCACCGCCGCCACCAAGCCGTGCTCGCGCGACACCCCGGCCCGCGCGACGACGTTCAACGGCTCGGCGGTCCTCACACCGTATGTCGCCACCACCGCGACGACCGCGATCGCGAGCACCAACGTCTTCTCGCTGGTCGGGTGGTTCCGGACGAGCACCACCCTCGGCGGCCGGATGATCGGCTGGGGGAGCGCCCGGACCGGGCTCACCGGCGGCGGCTACGACCGGCACCTCTACATGACCAACTCGGGGCAGCTGGTCTTCGGCGTCTACCCGAACGCCACGAGGACGATCACCAGCCCCAACGCCTACAACGACGACCAGTGGCACCTCGCCGTCGCGACGCTCTCGCCCGCGGGGATGGTGCTCTACGTCGACGGCGTCGCGGTCGCCGCCGACCCGACGACCACCACCGCCGAGGGCGGCACGACCCGCACGGGGTACTGGCGCCTGGGCTGGGACAACCTCGCGGGCTGGCCGGCCGCGCCGACGACCTACGCCTGGGCGGGCAGCATGTACGACACCGCCGTGATGACGAGCGCGCTCACCGCCGCGCAGGTCGCGCAGCTCTACCGCTCCGGCACCTAGGCGTCGACACTGCAGCTCATGGCCGTGACGACCCACGACTGGACCGTCGTCGACGAGGGCTGGGGCCGCCGGGCCGTGGACTTCGCGACGCTGTCGGAGCCCAGCAACTGCCGCGAGTACGTCGCGATCCACCACGCGCTCGGCGTCGACGCCGGCGACCGGCTCCTCGACGTGGCCTGCGGCTCCGGGCTCGCCCTGGAGCTGGCCGCCCTGCGCGGGGCGACGTGCGCGGGCATCGACGCCTCCGAGCGGCTGGTCGCCGTGGCCCGCGACCGCAACCCGGACGCCGACGTGCGGGTGGGCGACATGCACGCCCTGCCCTGGCCCGACGGGAACTTCGACGTCGTCACCAGCTTCCGGGGCATCTGGGGCACCACGCCCGAGGCCCTCGCCGAGGTCCACCGGGTGCTCGCGCCCGGCGGCCGCCTCGGCCTGACCGTGTGGGGGCACATCAAGATCTCGCCCGGCGCCTGGGCCCTCTCCCCCTTCCGCCTGGCCGAGGCACCGGCGGTGGCCAACCAGGCGGCGATGGTGGCGCTGGGCCGGCCGGGCGCGGGCGAGGAGCTGCTCGCCTCCCACGGGTTCACCGACGTCCGGCGGGTGTCGCCGCGCTTCGCCTGGGAGTTCGCCGACCCGCACGCCTTCGCCCGGACGCTCGCCTCCACCGGCCCGGCCTGGGAGGCGATCCGGGCCGTGGGCGAGGAGGCGTTCCACGACGCCGCCGTCCGCGCCGCCGAGCAGCAGGTCCGCGACGGCCTCCCGCTGCGCGCCGAGATCGACCTGGCGGGCTACCTCGCCCGCAAGCCCGCCTGAGTCACGCGAACTCCTTCTCGCTCACCGACTCGTGCCACGGGATGACCAGGCGCTTGGCCAGGTTCACCGCGAAGAAGAGCACGGAGCCGACGGCGGCGAGCAGCACGATGACGGCGAACAGCGCGGGGGCGTCGAGGGCGTTGAGGCTCGAGACCACGAGGAACCCGAGGCCCTCGTTGCCGCCGAGGTACTCCCCCACGATCGCGCCGATCACCGAGAAGACGATCGCGACCTCCATGCCCGCGAAGACGTAGGGCAGCGTGCTCGGCAGCTCCAGGTTGCGGAACGTCGACCACCGGCTCGCGCCGAGCCCGCGCATGACGTCGCGGTGCCCGCGGTCGACCGAGCGCACGCCGAGCAGGACGTTGAGCAGGATCGGGAAGAACGCCAGGATCGCCGTCGCCGGTGGGGTCGGCGAGCACCGCGTTCACCGCCGAGCGGATGCCGCGCAGGTAGCGGGTCATGAGGTCGCGGCTGCGCGGGTCGTCCAGCTGGGGGCGCGAGGTGGCGTAGAGCTGGGCACCGCTCGCGATGACGTCGGCCGGGTTGAACACGACCGCGTCGGGGCGCTGGAGCCGCAGCTGCTCGGAGGTGTCGAGCGAGGCGACGTAGGCGGCGATGCGCCCCTGCGCCACGAGGTCGAACACGCCCGGCGCGAGCCCGACCACCTGGCGCTGCACGCTCGCGGGGTCGACGCCGCCGCGGGCCAGCACGAGGTCGAGCGTGGTCTCGCTGGTGCCGCCCTGCGAGGGGAGCCCGATCGTCTTCCCGGCGAAGTCGGCCGGCGTGCGGATGGGCGCGCTCGCCGCGGACACCATCCGCACGGTGACCTGCTGCAGCATCGTGCTGACGTTCACCAGCGGGGCGTTGCGCTCGCCGACGGCGATCATCGTCTCGATGTCGCCGATGCGGGACACCAGCGCGCTGCCCGCGATCAGCGTCTGGATGGCCTGCGCCGAGCCACGGGTGGTCTGGAACTGCACGTCGAGGCCCTCGCGGGCGAAGTGCCCGCCCGCGGCGGCGACCAGCTCCGGGGTGAACGACAGGGTCTCCAGCGGCAGCACGTTGAGGAACGTGACGCGCTCGCCGGACCCGCCTGCCCCCGACGAGCAGGCGGGCACGACGACCGCGGCGGCCCCGACCGCGGCGGCGAGCCCGGCCCGGTGCAGGAAACGACGGCGCGACAGCCCCGGCGTCGAACTGATCGGGAACGACGTCGTCACCCGAGCCTCCTCGTGGCATCGTGGCGGCGCGTCCCGGAATGGATCCGACGCCGGCCGCGTGGAAAATCACACTACGAACGCTTTCGCGCCGGCGGCCAATCAGTAGTTCGAATTGACGTCATCATCGGGGTGTATGGCTCGCCGCCGTGATCGCTCCGTGATCGGGGGTCGGGATCTCGGGCGCGTCCCGGGCCGCCTGCCGGATGACGCCGCGCAGCCACCGGTGCGCCGGGTCGTCGTCGAGCCGTTGGTGCCACCAGAGGCACTCGACGATCTCGGGCGGGTCGCCGGGGCACGGCACGATGCGCAGGTCCGGACGGTCGGCGAACGTCGCCGCCAGGCGCCGCTGCATGACCGCGACCCGGTCGGTGCCGGCCACGAAGTAGGGCGTGGCCCGGTAGCTGTCGACGCGCACGGCGACGTGCGGGCGCCGCGAGAGCCGCGCCAGGAGCGGGGTCAGCGGGTAGCTGGCCGGATAGCCGCCGTCGGGGTGGTGCGGCACGACCCAGGGCAGCGCCTCGAGGTCGGCCAGGCCGAAGCCGTCCGCGGCGGGGTTGTCGCGGTCGAGCACGCACACCCACCGGTCGCGGAAGAGCTCGAGGTCGCGGATCCCCGCCGTGCGCAACGCCTGCGTCGGGGCCGAGAGGATCCCGTCGATCACCCGCAGGGTGTCCAGCGGGTCGGCCGGCAGCGCCTCGTTGACCAGCTTGACGTGCAGCCGCGTGCCCGGCGCGGCCCGGTGCATCGTGCGCGACAGGGTCTCCCCGAGGGCACAGACGACGTAGTCGGGCATGAGCAGCGTGAACTCGCGCCGCGAGTCGTCGGCGCGGAAGTCGCCGGTGGTGACGAACAGCGCCTCGAGCCCCTCGCAGACCGGCTCGACCTGCCCGGCGAGCTGCTCGGCCAGCGGGGAGAGCACGAACTGCGCGCCGTTGCGCACGAGCAGCTCGTCGGAGAAGTGGCGGCGCAGGCGCAGCAGGGCCGCGCTCGCGGCGGGCTGCGTGACCCCGATCCGCTCGGCGGCCCGGGTGACGTTGCGCTCGCGGAGCAGCTCCCGCAGGAAGACCACGAGGTTGAGGTCGAGGTTGGCCAGCGACGCGCGGGGGCGGCTCATGGGTGATTCTGTTGGTGGGCCGACCGCCGGCGTCAACGGTCGTTCCCGGAGTCCGAGAAGCTCAGGGGGCGAGAAGGTTCCGCAGCTCGTCCAACGTCTCGCCGGGCCGTTCCTCGGCCGGATGGTGGCCGCAGTCGAGCGCACGCCCGGTCGCGGCCGGGGCCCAGCGCCGCCAGGTCCCGAGCACGTCGGGCGCCCGGCCCAGCGGCCCCGAGGCACCCCAGAGCACCAGGGTCGGGCACCCGATCCCGCGGCGGCCGCGGTCGGCCTCGTCGTCGGCGGCGTCGACCGTCGCGGCGGCGCGGTAGTCGGCGCACATGGCCGCGACGACCTCGGGGCGGCGCCACGCGTCGCGGTGCGGGACCGGGTCGGGCACGTACCGGGCGAAGAACGCGTCGGGGTCGGCCAGGATCATCCGCTCCGGGACACCGCCGGGCTGGGCGAGGAAGAACCAGTGCCAGGCCGCCAGCGCGAACGCCGCGTCGACGCCCGCGAACACGTCGCCGGTGGGCAGGACGTCGAGCACCGCGAGCGCCGTGACGGCGTCGGGGTGGTCGAGGGCGAGGCGGTAGGCGCAGCGCGCGCCGCGGTCGTGGCCGACGACGGCGAAGCGCTCGTGGCCCAGGGCGGCCATCACCGCGAGCTGGTCGCGGGCCATCGCGCGCTTGTCGAAGCGCGCGCCGGGCGGGGCCGTGCTCGCCCCGTAGCCGCGCAGGTCGGCGGCGACGACGGTGTGGTCGCGGGCCAGGTCGGGGGCGACGGCGTGCCACATCGCCGAGGTCTGCGGCCACCCGTGCAGCAGCAGCACCGGCGGCCCCGACCCCGCTTCGTGCACCCGGATCCGCACGCCCGGCTCGGTCTCGACGTCCCGGGCCGCGAACCCCGGCAGGGTCACAGCCCGTACCACGCGACGGCGTTGTCGCGGGTCACCGCCGTCCGCTCATCGTCGGTCAGCGCGTCGAGCAGCCACTGCCCGCCGGGGCCGTGGTCGTGGGGGTGGTCGCTCGCCCACAGCAGCGGGTCGGTGCCGCCGAGGAGCTCGAGCACCTCGCGGATCCGCGCCGGGTCGGCCGGCAACGCCGCCGGGGCCGTGGTGAACCGCACGTGCTCGCGGACGATCTGCGACGGGCGCCCGGCGACCCACGGCACCTCGCGCCACACGCCCTTCCAGTCCTTGTCGAAGCGCCACAGCAGCGCGGGCAGCCACGAGAAGCCGCACTCCAGGAACGTCACCCGCAGGTCGGGCACCGCGGCGAAGGCGCCCTCGGTGACGAGGCTGGTGAGCTGGGCCTGAGCGGCCACCTGGGAGTTGGTGAGGTAGTCCTCGATGTAGGTGTGGGTCAGCCCCGACGGGGTCCCCGCGTGCCCGACGCGACCCCACGCGTGCAGGCCGACGACCAGCCCGTGCTCCGCGGCGGCCTGCAGGACGGGCCGGTGGCGCACGTTGCCCCACGGCGCGTCGGTGCGCACCGGGAGCAGCACACCGACGACGCCGGGGTGCCCCCCGACCCGCTCGATCTCGGCGACGGCCGCCCCGGTGTCCAGGCTCGGCACGACGATGCTCGCGCGCAGGCGCGGGTCGTGGGCGAGCCAGTGCTCGAGCAGCCAGTCGTTGACCGCGCGGGTCAGGGCCGCCTCGTAGTACGGGTTGCGGTTGACGGGGAACGCGCTGGTGCAGCTCAGCACGGCCGTCGCCAGCCCGGCCGGGTCGAGCAGCGCGTCGCGCAGGGCGTCGACGGTGCCCGCGGCCGGCAGCAGGCCCGCGGCGCGCGCCTCGGGGGTCGCGCTGGTCGGCGCGAGGGGCGGGTAGGCGCCGGCCTGGCTCGGCGAGAGCGAGACGCCGCCGTCGACGACGTAGCCGCGCCAGTAGTCGTCGAAGTAGCCGGTGAGCACGTCGAGGTGCGCCGGCGCGACGTGCACGTCGGCGTCGACCGCGCCGGTGAGCACCGGGGCGCTCACGCGCTCCCCCGGACCGGCAGGCCGTAGAGGCGGCACGCGTTCGCGCCCATCACCGTGTCGCGGATGGCGGCCGGGAACGCCCGCGGCGCGTGGCGCGGCGAGTCGAAGTCCCAGTGCGGGTAGTCCGAGGCGAACAGGATGCGGTCGTCCATGTCGAGGTGGCGCAGCGCGATCTCGAGGTGGTGCGGGTCCTCGGGCTCCTCGATCGGCTGCGTGGTGAACCAGACCCGCTCGCGCACGATCTCCGACGGCGGCCGCGTCAGGCGCGGGACGTCCTCGCGCAGCGCCGCCCACGCCTGGTCGAGCGACCAGAGCAGCGGCCCGGCCCAGGCGATCCCGCCCTCGACGAGCACGAGCTGCAGGGACGGGAACTCCTCGAAGACGCCCTCGAGCAGGAAGCTCGTCAGCACCGCCGCCATGGTGTTGCCGTTCCAGACGTGCTCCTCGAGGTAGAACGACGGCCAGCCCGCCGAGCGGTGCTGCGCGAGCCCGCCGGTGTGCACGGCGATCGGGCGGCCGGCCTCCTGCGCCGCGGCGAAGATCGGCCAGTAGTTGCGGCGCCCGAGGGAGAGCTCGGTACCGGTCGAGAGCAGCACCTGGACGAACCCGGGGTCGTCGGCACGGCGCCGGATCTCGGCGGCGGCCAGGTCGGGCGCCTCGTGCGGGACGGCGATCGAGCTGCGCAGCCGCGGCTCGGGGTCGAGCCACTCCTCGCGCAGCCAGGAGTTGAGCGCGCCGCACAGCGCCGCCGCGTAGTCGGGCGCCTCGACACCCCAGCTGTGGCCCTGCAGCGGGATGAGGATGCCGTGGTCGACGTCGAACTCGTCGAGCAGCTGGCTGCGGACCATCCCGAGGTCGCTGCCGGGGAAGCCGCCGGGCGGCCAGGCATCGGTGCGGAACCCGGCGTTGCGCACCCGCGGGTAGATCTCCGGCGGCGCGAGCACGCGGCTGCCGAACATCTCCCAGCGCCGGCGGTGCGCGGGCGCGAGCCGGGCCGCGATCTGCGGGGCGAGCGCGTGCGGGTGGATGTCGGCGTCGACCAGCGTGCGGGCCGTCCGGCGGGCGGCCGGCGCGGTGGCGGTCTGGGTGATCGTCATGCGGATTCCTCCCCGCGGGTCGCGGTGTCCACCACGACCCAGGCGTCCTCGACGTGCACCGGGTACGTCTCGACCACGTACGGACCGGGTTCCCTGTCGATCTCGCGGGCGCCCACCGACACCCCGTAGGTGCGGACCGGCGCCTCGCCCGGGCCCAGGAACGACTGCCCGGTCGCGAGGTCGTACTCCCAGCCGTGCCAGGGGCACGCCACGAGGGCGTGGTCGCCGTCGACGCGGACCTCGCCGGGCCGCGTCGAGCGCACCCACGGCGCGGTGCGCCCGAGGCAGAGCGGCCCGCCCTGGTGGGGGCAGTGGTTGTTCAGGGCGTAGAAGCGGTCACCGACGCGGAACACGCCGATCGACCGCCGGCCCTCCTCGACGATGCGACGCTCCCCCGGCGGGAACTCGTCGAGCCGTGACACCGGAATCCGCACGTCACCGATCGTAGGAATGGCATCGGCGGACGGAGAAACTGCGATCGGGAATGACCGACATCAATTGGGCTGATGCCGCGCCGCACCGGCGCGCACCGTCTCCGTGCGCCCCGAACCCTCGCGCAGGCCGAACACGGCGAGCAGCGTCAGCAGCGAGAGGGCCGCGACGTAGAGCGCGATCGGCGTCGACGACCCGGTGGCGCCGAACAGCGCGGTGGCGACGATCGGCGTCACGGCGCCGCCGACCATGCCGCCGACCTGGTAGGCGATCGAGATGCCGCTGTAGCGCACGCGCACCGGGAAGATCTCGCTGAACAGCCCGCCCTGCGCGCCGGCCATGATCCCCTGGACCACGGCGGCCACCGCGAAGGCCAGCCCCGCGAGAGCCGCCGACCCCGTGTTGACCAGCGCGAACATCGGCAGCGGCCAGAGCACCGCCGTGATCGCCCCGGCGACGTACACGGGGCGCGAGCCGATGCGGTCGGACAGCACCGCCGCCCCGACGATCGTCGCGACCCAGACGACGGTCGACAGCATGATCAGGGTGAGCAGGGTGGTGCGCTCGTAGTCGAGCACGGTGGTGCCGTAGCTCAGCATGTAGACGATCACCGTGTAGCCGATCGCGGGCGGCGCGATCGAGGCGAGGCTCGCGAGCACGAGCACCTTCGGGTGCCGGCGCACCAGCTCGGCGACGGGCACCGTGCTCGTCTCCCGGTTGCGCTTCACCGCCTCGAACTCCGGCGCGTCCTGCAGGCGGCTGCGCACGACGAACCCGACCACCACGAGCACCACCGAGAGCAGGAACGGGATGCGCCAGCCCCACGACCGGAACGCCTCGTCGGGCAGCCCGGCGACCGCGAGGAAGGCGAGGTTGGAGGTGAGCACGCCGATCGGGACGCCGAACTGCGCGAAGCTCCCGTAGACCGCGCGCTGGCGGCTGGTGGCGTGCTCGGTGGCGATGAGCACCGCGCCGCCCCACTCCCCGCCGACGCCGAAGCCCTGCAGCAGGCGCAGCAGCACGAGCAGCAGCGGGGCGCCGATGCCGATCGCCGCGTACGTCGGCAGCAGGCCGATCAGCGCCGTCGCGCCGCCGGTGAGCAGCAGGGTGAGCACGAGCATGGCCTTGCGGCCGAGGCGGTCGCCGTAGTGCCCGATCACCGCGGCGCCGAGCGGGCGGGCGATGAAGCCGACCGCGAAGGTGCCGAACGCGGCGAGGGTGCCCGCCACCGAGGAGAACTGCGGGAAGAAGAGGCTCCCGAACACCAGCGCCGCGGCGGTGCCGAAGATGTAGTAGTCGTACCACTCGATCGACGTGCCGACGAAGCTCGCGGTGAAGATGCTCCGGCGCGACGGTGCTGTGCTCGGTCCGGCCATGGGGTGGCAGGGAAGTGCACCGGCGCGGCGAGGACAACCCGGCCGCGTCAGGTCTTCCGGAACTCGGAAAGCACGGCGTCGGTGTGCTCGCCGACGTCGGGGATCGGGCCCATGCGCAGCGGGCGCCCGGTCCCCCCGCTGCCGAGCCCGATCGGCGGGACGAGGGCGGGCACCTCGCCGCCCGGGGACCGGACGGTGCGCCACCGGTCGCGGGCGAGGTGCTGGGGGTGGGTGAGCACGCCCTCGTCGCCGACGAGGTCGCGCCGGCGGGCGTGGGCGATGTGGGCGCGCACCAGCCGGGCGACCGCCTCCTCGCCGTCGAGCCCGCCCAGCACCCCGTCGATGACCGCGTGCAGGTCGGCGCGGTGCTCGACGCGCGCCGAGCCGGTGGCGAAGCGCTCGTCGGTGGCCACCGCCTCGTCGCCCAGGACCTCCGCGCAGAACCGCGCCCACTCGCGCTCGTTCTGGATCGCGAGGACGACCTCGGTGCCGTCGCCCGCGGTGAACGTCCCGTACGGGGCGATCGCGGGGTGCGAGGTGCCCGCCCGCTGCGGGGCGCGGCCGGCGCCGGCGGCGTAGGTCAGCGGGAAGCCCATCCATTCGCTCAGGGAGTCGAAGAGGCTGACCTCGAGCGCCGTCCCCTCCCCCGTGCGCTCCCGCTCGTAGAGCGCGGCGAGGATCCCCGAGAACGCGTACATCCCGGCGCCGATGTCGGCCGCGGGGATGCCCGCCTTCGCGGGGTGCTCGGGCGTCCCGGTCATCGTCACCAGCCCGGCCTCGGCCTGGATGAGCAGGTCGTAGGCCTTGGCGTCGCGGTACGGGCCGGCCGAGCCGTAACCCGAGATGCTGCAGTGCACGAGCCGCGGGTGCACCCGGCGCAGTTCCTCGGCGCCGAGCCCGAGGCGCTCCGCGGCCCCGGGCGCGAAGTTCTGCACGAACACGTCGGCGTGCGCCAGGATCCGCCGCAGGTCCGCGAGCGCGTCCGGGTCCTTGAGGTCGAGCGTCACGCTCTCCTTGCCGCGGTTGAGCCAGACGAAGTGGCTGGACAGCCCGCCGACCACCGTGTCGTAGTCGCGCGCGAAGTCCCCGCGCCCCGGCCGCTCGACCTTGATGACGCGGGCGCCGAGGTCGGCGAGGTGGCGCGTGGCCAGCGGCGCGGCGACCGCCTGCTCGCAGGCCACGACCAGGACACCGTCGAGCGGGAGAGCCGGGGAGTCGGGCATGCCGCTGATCGTGCCCGTCCCGTCGCATCCCCGCGCGGTACCGCTCGTTGTGAGCGACGTCGTCTCGATCATGCGAACCACATCCCCCCGTTCGGTCGAACGCATCGGGGGCGGGGCGGAGATCGGGCACGGCGAGCAGCAGGGGACGGCGGATGCGACCACGGACGGGGTCACGGATGGGGCGGACGGTCGGGCGGGTGGTCGGACCGCTGGTCGGTCGGCGGGCGGGGACGGCCGCACTCGCGCTCACCACGACGGCGCTCGCGATCGGCGGGACGGGCGTGCTGGCCCAGGCCGGGGTGGTGTCGCTGGCCGTCGCACCCTCGTCGCAGTCGGCGCCGACCGGGCAGGGCCTGCTGCGCGTCGCGCACCTCTCGCCCTCGACCGGTGCGGTGGACATGTACGCCGAGGGGCCGGGGCTGCCCCTGACCAAGGTCGCCGGGAGCGTGTCGTACCGCGGGCTCACCGACTACCTCCCGGCCGCGCCGGGCGTCTACACGCTGCAGGCGCGCCCCGCCGGCGCCGCCGCCACCACCGCGCCCGCGCTCACCGCGAGCGTCGCCGTCACCGCGGGCTCCGCGCAGACCGCCGCGTTCGTCGACGTCGGCCCGAACGCCGCGCCGCAGGCGGAGCTCCTCAGCGACCGGACGACCGCGCCCCCGGCCGGCTCGGCGCTCGTGCGCGTGATCTCCGCGGCCGCCGGGGTGGGCGCCGTCGACGTCACCGCCCGCGGCGGCGGCCCGCTCGCCGACGACGTCTTCTACGGCGCCGCCTCGGACTACGCCACCGTCGACGCGCGGACCTGGACGATGGACGTCACCACCAGCTCGGGGCAGTCGACGCAGGTCACGCTGCCCGTCGGGAGTCGTCGGTGGGCTCCGTGATCGTCACCCGCGACCCGCAGGGCGCGCTCGCGGTCACCGCGGTGCCCGACGGCGCCGCATCGCCGTCCGCTCCCGCCGACCCCACCACGACGGCGGGTCCCACCCCGACGTCGAGCGCCGGGCCGCCGTCGAGCCCGCCGGCCACCACCGGTCCGGCGCCCACGGCGACGCCGTCCCCGACGACCACCGCCCCGACGCCCGCGCCGCGCCGGACCCCCAGCGGCGGCGTGCCCGCGGGCTACGGCGGGCTCGCCGGGGCGTCGGCGCCGTTCGCCGCCCCGGCGGCGGCCCCGATGCCCGTCGTCGCGCCGCCGGTCTCGTCCCGCACGGCGCTGCGCCCGACCGGCCTGTCGGTGCCCGCGGCCGGTGTCGCCGCGGGGCACCTCAGCGACCTCGGCGTCGAGCGCCGGGGCGGCACCCTCCAGGTGCCCGCCGGCCCCCAGGACGTCGGCTGGTTCACCGAGGGCTCGGTACCCGGGCAGGCCGGGCCCGCCGTCGTCGTCGGGCACGTCGACTCGTGGCAGGGCCCCGGGGTGTTCTCGCGGCTGCGCGAGCTGCGCGCCGGCGACACCGTCGACGTCCCGCGCAGCGACGGCACGGTGGCGCACTTCGTCGTCGACTCGGTCGAGCAGTTCGGCAAGGACACCTTCCCGACCGACCGCGTCTACGGCCCGACCGCCGGCCCCGCGCTGCGCCTGGTCACCTGCGGCGGGCCGTTCGACCCCGCCACCCGCTCGTACGTCGACAACGTCGTCGTCTTCGCCTCGCCGCGCTGACACACTCCCGGGCGTGCGCAGCAACCTCTTCGCCCCGGAGAACCAGGAGCAGGAGTCGGCCCAGCCGGGCCTGCGCCTGCAGAACTCGAAGATGCTCAAGGTCGAGCTCGCCGGCGAGTGCCTCGCCCGGCAGGGGTCGATGGTCGCCTTCCAGGGCGACGTCCGCTTCGAGGCGCTGGGCTCGGGCGGGATCGGCGGCTTTCTCAAGAAGCAGCTCACCGGCGAGGGCGTGCCGCTGATGAAGGTCAGCGGCCGCGGGGACGTCTTCCTGGCCGACGCGGCCCAGGACGTCCACCTCATCGACCTCGAGGGCCCGCACGACGCGCTGTCGATCAACGGCAAGAACGTGCTGGCCTTCGAGCCGACGCTCTCCTACGACATCCAGATGGTCTCGGGCGCCGGGACGATGTCGGGCGCGGGCCTGTTCAACTGCGTGTTCTCCGGCCGTGGGCGCCTCGCGATCACGTGCAAGGGCACGCCGGTCGTCCTCAACGTCGACCAGCCGACCTTCGCCGACCCGCAGGCCGCCGTCGCGTGGTCGGCCGGGCTGCAGGTCGGGGTGCACCGCGCCGACCAGATCGGGCTCGGCACGCTGTTCGGGCGCACCACCGGCGAGGCGTTCACGATGACCTTCGGCGGCCACGGCTTCGTCATCGTCCAGCCCTCCGAGGAGGTGCCGGTCGGCGGCGTCGGCGGCCAGGGCGGCGGCGAGCAGGCCGGCCAGAGCGGTGTCGGCGGGGTGCTGGGCAGCTTCCTGCGCTGACGCGCGGGGTCAGCCCCCGAGCAGGTGGCGCACGCGCTCGGGGCCGGCGGCCAGCAGCAGCGTGGGCAGGCGCGGGCCGGTGTCGGCGCCCACGAGCAGCTGGTAGACGACCACGAAGAAGCGGCGCTGGGCGGCCTTGAGCTCGTCGGTCGGCTTGACGTCCAGCGGCAGGCCGGCCTGCTTCTTGGGCACGCCGTAGACCAGCGTCGTCAGGCCGTCGAGCGACCAGTCGTCGGTGAGGTGGTCGCGCAGCATGGCGACGGCCTCGGACTCCTGGTCGCCGAGCGAGGCGAGCAGCGCGGTGTCGGGCTCCTCGCGCAGGCGGGTGTGGGCCTCGTCGGGCATGTAGGTCTCGACCCACGCGGTGGCGCGGTCGAGGCGCGGCCGGGCCCCCTCGGGCGTCGCGCCCAGGCCAGCGAGGATGCGCTCGAGCTGGGCGGGGTCGCCCGCGGTGACGTCGACGACCGACGCCAGCGTCCGGTACGCCACCGGCTCGGGGGTCCGGGTCAGCTCGCGCTCGGCGGTGGTCACCGCGCGGACGTGGCCGGTGGTCTCGATGCCGCCCGCGGTGCCCGCGGCGACCTTGCGCTCGAGGGCGTCCCACTCGTCGTAGAGGCGGTGGATCTCCTGGTCGAACGCGACCTTGATGGCCTGGTTGGGCCGGCGGCGCGCGAACTGCCAGCGCAGGACGGGCACCTCGAGGATCTCCAGGGCGTCGCCCGGCGTCGGCACCGAGCCGCGCGAGCTGGACATCTTCGCCTGCCCGGTGATCCCGACGAACGCGTACATCGGCCCGATCGGCTGCCGGCCGCCGAACACCTCGTCGACGATCAGCCCGCCGACCTGGTACGACGACCCGGGCGAGGAGTGGTCGACCCCCGAGGGCTCGAAGTGCACGCCCTCGTAGGCCCAGCGCATCGGCCAGTCGACCTTCCACACGAGCTTGCCGCGGGTGAACTCGCGCAGCGGCACCGTCTCGGTGAACCCGCACGCGCACGTGTAGGTCATCTCAGTGGAGTCGTCGTCGTAGGCGGTGATCGTGGTGTCGTCGCGCCCGCAGCCCCCGCAGTAGGGCTTGAAGGGGTAGTACTCCCGGCCCCCGGCCCCGTCCTGGCCTGCGCCGTCCTCGTCGTCGTTCTCGGGGGCGCCCTTCTTCTTCGTCCGGAACCGGCCGAGGATGCCGTCGATCCGCGCGCGCTCGCGCATGGCCAGCAGGACCTGGTCGCGGTAGGCGCCCGAGGTGTACATCCCGGTCTGGCTGATGCCGCGGAAGGGCACGCCGAGGTCGGCCAGCGCGGCGATCATCGGCGCCTTGAAGTGCTCGGCCCAGTTCGCGAACGGGCTGCCGAACGGGGCCGGGACCTCGGAGAGCGGCTTGCCGATGTGCTCTTCCCACGCCGGGTCCACCCCGGCGGGCACGCGGCGGAAGCGGTCGTAGTCGTCCCACGAGACGAGGTGCTCGCAGTCGTGGCCGCGGCGGCGGATCTCGTCGGCGACGAGGTGCGGGGTCATGACCTCGCGCAGGTTGCCCAGGTGGATCGGGCCCGACGGGGACAGCCCCGAGGCGCAGACGATCCTCGTGCCCGGCCCGGCCCGCTCGACGACCTCGTCGGCCATCGTCGACACCCAGTCCGGCTCCGGTGCCCCGGCCGTCTCCACCACCTGCACGTGCCCCTTCAGGAGTTCGGTCCGGGCCAGTCTACGAGCGCTCGCGCGCCTGGACCGGGTTGGTGAGCGTGCCGATGCCCTCGACGGTGACGCTGACCTGCTGGCCCGCCGCCATCGGGCCGACGCCGGCCGGGGTGCCGGTGAGGATCACGTCGCCGGGCAGCAGCGTCATCACCCGCGAGATGTAGGCGATGAGCTCGTCGACCGGGTGCAGCAGCAGGTGGGTGCGCGAGTCCTGGCGGACCTCGCCGTCCAGCTCGGTGCGGACCGCGAGGTCCGACGGGTCGACCGTCGTCTCGATCCACGGCCCCAGCGGGCAGAACGAGTCGAAGCCCTTGGCGCGCGTCCACTGCCCGTCGGCCTGCTGCAGGTCGCGGGCCGTGACGTCGTTGGCGACGGTGTAGCCGAGGACGACGTCGCGCGCGCGGGCCTCGGGGACGTCGCGGCACGGCATCCCGATGACGACGGCGAGCTCGCCCTCGTAGTCGACGCGCTGCGAGTCCGGCGGCAGCAGGATCGGCAGGCCGGGCCCGATGACGCTGGTCGAGGGCTTCATGAAGATCAGCGGGGCCGGCGGGGCCTCGCCGCCCATCTCGTCGACGTGCGCGGCGTAGTTCTTGCCGATGCAGACGACCTTGGTGGGCAGGATCGGCGCGAGCACCCGGACGTCGGCGAGCGGCCACGTCCGGCCGGTGAAGGTCGGGTCGCCGAAGGGGTGCTCGGCGATCTCGGCGCACACGTCCCCGGCCCCGGGCTCCCCGCCCGCCGTGGTCGGCGACTGCAGCGCGGCGAACGAGACTCCGTCGGCGTGGGCGATCCGGGCGAGGCGCACGGCCGCCGACCCTATCCCGCGGCGACCGGTTCCTCCTCGTGGACCCACGTCCAGCGCTCGTGGTCAGGGGCGCCGAGCTCGGCGTTGAGGCGGTCGACGTCGACGGTGGGCGTGGCGATCCAGACCCCCTGGTCGACCCACAGCCACGCGAGACGGCCGGGCGCCGCGCGGGCGACCGCGGCGTGGAGGACGGTGCTCAGGTACGTGGGGTGCCCGGGGTACTCGACCTCCCGGACCTCGTCGCCGAGGCGCAGGCGCAGGTGGTGCCGTCCGTCGTCGCCGATCGCGGCGTGCTCGAGGTGGACGGCCGGCTCGTTCCCCAGGAGGCGCGCGAGGTCGTCGACCTGATCGCGCAGGGTGTCGACGAACTGCTCGGTGTGACCGTCGTGGAAGGCGAGGTGCGCGAGGTGGGGCTCGGGGTCGAACCCGGGGTGCCAGAAGTCGGCCTCCCCGATCGCGCCGAGCACCGACCCGGCGGTCGGCGGCTCGCCGGCGTCGGCGACGGCCTCGGCGATCGCGTCGACGTCCGGGGTGCGCGCGAGCACCCCGGCCTCGCCGAGCACCCGCAGCAACCGCGTCGTCTCCGCCCGCCCCTCCGCCGACAGCTCCGGCACCGCGACCGGCGGGGGCGCGGGCGTCGCCGTGGGCGTCGCCGTGGGCGTGGTCCGGGGAGCTCCAGCCTGGCGGCCACGCTGGCGTTCAACGTCAGGAAAGGCCCCACGATCTTGCGTTCGTGCCGGGGTCGCCCGGGCCCGTCGCACGCTGCGCCACGCCATCGTGCCCAGCACCCCGAGGCCGAGCGCGGCCAGGACGAACGGGAACGCGCGATCGAACACCGTGCGGTCCGCGCCGTCGGCGGTCACACCGAGGACGACGAAGTACAGCGCGATGCCGACCCCGCCGATCAGCTCGACCGCGGCGACGACGAGATCGGCCCGGCGTGTCACGTCAGCGAGCCTGTGGCGATCCTGGCGTCACACGCCAGGAAAGCCGCATGGCTCGCACCGGGACGGTGCAACCGTCAGGCCGGGGTGCGGGTGCCCGCGGCGGAGGAGACGAGGGCCGCGAGGCGGTCGCCGACGGCGTGGGTGCCGCCCGGGTTCGCGTGGTCGCGGGTCGCGAGGTCGAACGCCACGGCCGCCTCGACGCGGCGGGCGAGCTCGGGCTCACCCAGGTGGTCGAGCAGCAGGGCCACCGACAGGATCGCCGCGGTGGGGTCGGCGATGCCCTTGCCGGCGATGTCGGGCGCGGAGCCGTGCACCGGCTCGAACATGCTCGGGTTGGCGCGCGAGACGTCGAGGTTGCCCGAGGCCGCGAGGCCGATGCCGCCGGTGACGGCCGCCGCGAGGTCGGTGAGGATGTCGCCGAACAGGTTGTCGGTGACGATCACGTCGTAGCGCGACGGGTCGGTGATCAGGTGGATCGTCGTCGAGTCGACGTGCTGGTAGTCGACCGAGACGTCCGGGTGCTCGAGCGAGACCTCCTCGACCACACGCGACCACAGCGACCCGGCGTGGGTCAGCACGTTGGTCTTGTGCACCAGCGTCAGCTTGCGCCGGGGGCGCGCGGCCGCCCGGGTGAACGCGTCGCGCACGACCCGCTCGACGCCGAACGCCGTGTTGACGCTGACCTCGGTGGCGATCTCCTGCGGCGTGTCCTTGCGCAGCAGGCCGCCGTTGCCGGCGTACGGCCCCTCGGTGCCCTCGCGGACGACGACGAGGTCGATCTCGGCGTTGCCGGCCAGCGGCCCGCGCACGCCCGGGTAGAGCCGGGCGGGGCGCAGGTTGACGTGGTGGTCGAGCTCGAAGCGCAGGCGCAGCAGCAGCCCGCGCTCGAGGATCCCGCTGGGCACCGACGGGTCGCCGACCGCCCCGAGCAGGATCGCGTCGTGCTCGCGCAGCTCCGAGAGCACCGATTCGGGCAGCAGCTCGCCCGTGGAGTGCCAGCGCGCCGCTCCGAGGTCGTACTGGGTGGTCTCCACCGACGGGGCGACCTCGTCCAGCACCTTGAGCGCCTCGCCGACGACCTCGGGACCGATGCCGTCGCCGGGCACCACCGCGAGTCGCATCCCTACCAACCTCCACGAGCGGGTCGCCCCGCGACGGGGTGACCGGGGCCGACCCGGGGAGACTACTAGGCGTATCGGTCGATCACGGAACCGGATCGCCGGATCGTGGTAACGCGGTGTCCGACGGGGTTGCAGCGCCCGGCGGGGTTTGACATCGGGGCCACTCCCCCGCCGGGCGCAACAAGATCAGCGGCTCAGGTGCACGCCGATCGGCTCAGCCGAACGAGATGAGCCGGGTCGTCCGCGCGTCGAGCGCCCGGCCGATCGGCTCGAGCACCTCGGGCGCGACCGCCTGGTCGACGCGCAGCAGCATGATCGACGAGGCGCGGTCGCGCTGCTGCGAGAGCTGCGCGGCCTCGATGTTGACGCTCGACTCGCCGAGCATGGTGCCGACGGTGCCCATCGCGCCCGGGCGGTCGGAGTACTCGAAGAGCAGCACGTGGCCCTCGGCGCGCAGGTCGAAGCTGCGGCCGTTGATCTCGACGAGCTTCTCGACCTCGTCGGCGCCGGTGAGCGTGCCGGAGACGGTGACGGCCTCGCCGTCGTCGCGCACGGCCCGCAGGGTGACCATGCTGCGGTGGTTCGGGCTCTCGGTGGCCGTCTCGACGGTGGCGGTGACCCCGCGCTCCGCGGCCAGGGCCGGGGCGTTGACGAAGGTGACCGGCTCGTCGACGACCTCGCCGAACACCCCGCGCAGCGCGGCCAGCGAGAGCACCGAGACGTCCTCGTGGGCGAGCTCGCCGCGCACCTGGACCTGCAGCTCGCTCGGCGCCCCGACCAGGTCGGAGAGCAGCGTGCCCAGCTTCTGGGTGATCCCCAGCCAGGGGCGGACCTCCTCGCCGACCGCGCCGCCGGAGACGTTCACGGCGTCCGGGACGAAGTCGCCGCGCAGGCCGGCGAGCACGGAGTGGGCGACGTCGGTGCCGGCGCGGTCCTGCGCCTCGGCGGTGGAGGCACCGAGGTGCGGCGTCACCGTCACCTGCGGGAGCTCGAAGAGCGGGCTCGAGGTGGTCGGCTCGGTGACGTAGACGTCGATGCCGGCGCCCGCGACGTGCCCGGAGCGCACGGCCTCGGCCAGCGCGTCCTCGTCGACGAGCCCGCCGCGCGCGGCGTTGACGATGATGACGCCCGGCTTGGTCTTGGCCAGCGCCTCCTTGCCGATGAGGCCCTGGGTCTCCGGCGTCTTCGGCAGGTGGATCGTCATCATGTCGGCGCGCGCGAGCAGCTCGTCGAGCTCCACGAGCTCGATGCCCAGCTGCGTGGCGCGCGCCTGCGGCAGGTAGGGGTCGTAGGCGATGACGTGCGTGCCGAACGACGCGATGCGCGCCGCGAACAGCTGACCGATCTTGCCCAGGCCGATGACGCCGACCGTCTTGCCCTGGATCTCGACACCGGAGAGCTTGCTGCGCTCCCACTTGCCGCCGCGCAGGCTCGCGTCGGCCTGCGGGATGTGGCGGGCGGTGGCCAGCAGCAGCGCGAGGGCGTGCTCGGCGGCGGAGACGATGTTCGACGTCGGCGCGTTGACGACCATGACGCCCTGGGCGGTCGCCGCGGGGACCTCGACGTTGTCGAGCCCGACACCAGCGCGGCCCACGATCTTCAACCGCTTGGCGGCGGCGAAGACCTCGGCGTCGACCTGGGTCGCGGAGCGCACGAGCAGCGCGTCGGCGTCGGCGACGGCCTCGAGCAGCGCGGGACGGTCGGTGCCGTCGACGGTCCGGATCTCGACCTCGTCGCCGAACACCTCCAGCGTCGACGGCGCGAGCTTCTCGGCCATCAGGACGACGGGCAAGCTGGCGGCGGTGGTCACGTGTGATCGCTCCCGAGGGGTCGGCGGTCGGTCCACGCCGACGAGCCCTGCACCTACCGATGTCTCACACGCCGACGTGCTCGCGGGGGATCGTCCCGCACTCACGGCGACCTTACCGACCCGTCGTGAACCGATTCACAGGCCGGGCACGCCGGAGCGAACGGGGACTTCGCGCGCGTAGAAGCAGCGAGATACCCGTTCGCTCCGGCACTGACGGCGACTCAGCTGGTCGGGCGCGCCATCCACGGCATGAGGCCACGGAGCTTGGCGCCGACCTGCTCGATCTGGTGGGCCTTGCCCTCGTCCTCGAGCTTCTGGAAGTTCGGGCGGCCGTTGTCGTCCTCGGCGACCCACTCGCGGGCGAAGGTGCCGTCCTGGATCTCGCCCAGGATCTTGCGCATCTCCTCCTTGACCGCGTTGTTGACGATGCGCGGGCCGCGGGTGAGGTCGCCGTACTCGGCGGTGTCGCTGATCGAGTAGCGCTGGCCCCAGATGCCGTTCTCGTACATGAGGTCCACGATCAGCTTGAGCTCGTGGAGGCACTCGAAGTAGGCGATCTCGGGCTGATAGCCGGCCTCGACCAGGGTCTCGAACCCGGCCTGGACCAGCGCCGAGGTGCCGCCGCAGAGCACGGCCTGCTCGCCGAAGAGGTCGGTCTCGGTCTCCTCGGTGAACGTCGTCTTGATGACGCCGGCGCGGGCGCCGCCGATGGCCGCGGCGTAGGAGAGCGCGAGCGCCTGGGCGCCGCCGGTCGCGTCCTGCTCGACCGCGATGAGGCACGGCACGCCCTTGCCGTCGACGAACTGGCGACGCACGAGGTGGCCCGGGCCCTTGGGCGCGACCATGGCGACGTCGACGTCCTTGGGCGGCTGGATCAGGTCGTAGCGGATGTTGAAGCCGTGCCCGAAGAAGATCGCGTTGCCCGACTCGAGGTTCGGCGCGATGTCGTCGGCGTAGATCGTGCGCTGCTTCGTGTCCGGCGCCAGGATCATGATCACGTCGGCCTCGGCGGAGGCCTCGGCCGGCGTGACGACGCGCAGCCCCTCCTCCTGGGCGCCGGCGCGGCTCTTCGAGCTCTCCGGCAGGCCGACCCGCACGTCGACGCCCGAGTCGCGCAGGGAGAGCGCGTGGGCGTGGCCCTGGCTGCCGTAGCCGATGACGGCGACCTTGCGCCCCTGGATGATCGAGAGGTCGGCGTCGTCGTCGTAGAAGACCTCGGCGTTGCCGGTGGTCGGGGCACTCATGATGCGGGACTACTTCCTTCCGGGGGCGGTACGGGAGACGAATCTAGCGGTGGTGCGCGGCGATCGAGCGCGGCCCACGGGCCAGCGCGACCATGCCGGACTGCACGATCTCGCGGAGCCCGTAGGGCTCCAGCATGCGACGCAGCGCGTTGAGCTTGTCCTCGGTGCCGGTGGCCTCGACGGTGACCGCCTCGGGCGACACGTCGACGACCTTGGCGCGGAACATCTGCGTCACCTCGAGCACCTGCGACCGCACGCTCGCGTCGGCCCGGATCTTCATCATCACGAGCTCGCGCTGGACCGACGTCGCCGGCTCCAGCTCCACGATCTTGATGACGTGGACGAGCTTGTTGAGCTGCTTGGTGACCTGCTCGAGGGGGAAGTCGTCGACCGTCACGCAGATGGTCATGCGCGAGATCCCCTCCTCCTCGGTGGGGCCCACGGCCAGCGACTGGATGTTGTAGCCGCGCCGGGAGAACAGTCCCGAGATGCGCGCGAGCACACCGGGCTTGTCCTCGACGAGCACCGAGAGGGTGTGGGTGGTGGTCATGCGGGCACCTCGTCCGCTCCGCCCGCTTCCGGGTCGTCGAACAGCGGGCGGATGTCGCGCGCCGCCATGATCTGGTCGTTGCCGGTGCCGGCGGCGACCATCGGCCAGACCTGCGCGTCGGCGCCGACGGTGAAGTCGATGACGACGGGGCGGTCGTCGATGGCCATGGCCTGCGCGATGACGCGGTCGACGTCGTCCTTCGACTCGCAGCGCAGCCCCTCGCAGCCGAGCGCCTGGGCGAGCAGCACGAAGTCGGGCACGCGGTGCTTGTGCGTGCCGAGCTCGGTGTTCGAGTAGCGCTCCTCGTAGAACAGGGTCTGCCACTGGCGGACCATGCCGAGGTTGCCGTTGTTGATGACCGCCACCTTGATCGGGATGCCCTCGATCGCGCAGGTCGCGAGCTCCTGGTTGGTCATCTGGAAGCAGCCGTCGCCGTCGATGCACCACACCGTGGTGTCGGGCATGCCGACCTTCGCGCCCATCGCGGCGGGCACGCCGTAGCCCATCGTCCCGGCGCCGCCGGAGTTGAGCCAGGTGCGCGGCTTCTCGTAGCGGATGAACTGCGCGGCCCACATCTGGTGCTGGCCCACGCCCGCCGAGTAGATCGCGTCCGGGCCCGCGATGGCCCCGATCCGCTCGATGACGTACTCGGGCGACAGCGTCCCGTCGGCCGGGTCGTCGTACCCGAGCGGGAACGTCTGGCGCCACCGCTCGAGCTGGTCCCACCAGGGCAGGAGCCGCTCGGCGCGGGCGTCGCGGCCGCCGTCGGCGGCGTTGCGCAGCGCCGCGGTCAGCTCCGTGATGACCTCGCGGGCGTCGCCCACGATCGGCACGTCCGCGACGCGGTTCTTGCCGATCTCCGCGGGGTCGACGTCGGCGTGCACGACCTTCGCCTCGGGGGCGAACGTCGACAGGTCGCCGGTGACGCGGTCGTCGAAGCGCGTGCCGAGGGCGATCAGCAGGTCGGCCTTCTGCATCGCGGCGACGGCGGCGACCGTCCCGTGCATGCCCGGCATCCCCAGGTTCTGGCGGTGGCCGTCGGGGAAGGCGCCGCGGGCCATGAGGGTGGTGACCACGGGCGCGCCGGTCTCGTCGGCGAGGTCGAGGAGCTCGGTGGAGGCCTCGGCCTTGATCACACCGCCGCCGACGTAGAGGACGGGACGGCGCGCCTCGCCGATCAGGCGGGCGGCCTCCCGGATCTGCTTGCTGTGCGGCCGGGTGGTCGGCCGGTAGCCGGGCAGCCGGGTCTCGACCGGCCAGCTGAACGTGGTCTGGGCCTGCAGCACGTCCTTGGGTAGGTCGACCAGGACCGGACCCGGACGGCCGCTGGCCGCGATGTGGAACGCCTCCGCGATCGCGCGCGGGATGTCCGCCGGGTCGGTGACCAGCATGTTGTGCTTGGTGATCGGCATCGTGATGCCGCAGATGTCGGCTTCCTGGAACGCGTCCGTGCCGATGAGCTTGCGGCCGACCTGGCCGGTGATCGCCACGATCGGCACCGAGTCGAGCATCGCGTCCGCGAGCGGGGTGACGAGGTTCGTCGCCCCCGGGCCCGAGGTCGCGATGCAGACCCCGACCCGGCCGGTGGCCTGGGCGTAGCCGGTGGCCGCGTGGCCCGCGCCCTGCTCGTGGCGCACGAGGACGTGCCGCACGAGACGGGAATCGAAGAGCGGGTCGTACGCCGGGAGGATCGCCCCGCCCGGGATGCCGAAGACGACGTCACAGCCGACGGCCTCGAGCGAGCGCACCAGCGACTGGGCGCCGGTGGCCGGGGACGGGTCGACGTGCGTGGGACGGGTCGCGTCCTGCTGCACGGGAGCCTGCAGGTGGGTGTCCTGCTGCTCGGAGGGCGCACCGGTCCGCGGGGACGGGCGCCGGGTCTCGGCGCCGTTCGCGGCCGGACCCGTGGTGCCGGGGGGCGCCGGTCTGGCTGTGGTCATCGGGTGGTCCACCTCGGTGGGTCGATCCGGATACGGAACTGGGGCCGAACATGAAAAAGCCCCCACCGCCTCGAGGCGGGGAGGGCAGGCGCGTCAGCAGGTTCTCGCGGCGGGCGGCACGGCCCGTCAGGCGCTGACGCGCCCCGGGACTACGAGAATTCGCCGCTGGATCACGGCGACGAGAGTAGGTGGCCCGTCTGGACGGCGTCAAACCGGGGTGGCTGGCAGCATCGTGAGGTGTGACGAGCGAGCAGGCGACCGAGAGCGCGACGACGGGGTCGGCGGGGTCGGCGAGGCCGGCGACGTTCCGGCCGGTGCCGCTGGTGGCGCTGGTCGCCGTGGGGTTCGTCGTCATCGGCCTGTCCCCCATCGCGTTCCAGGGCGGCGCGTGGTTCCTGCTGTTCCTCCTCCCGCTGGTCCCGGCCTGGTGGCTGCTGCGCACGCGCACGGTCGTCGACGGGTCGGCGCTGCGGGTGCTGTCGATCCTCGGCGCGACCCGGGTGGCGTGGGACGACCTGGCGACGCTGCGGGTCGCCGAGCGGGGCTGGGTGCGCGCGGTGCGCAGCGACGGGGGTGAGGTGCCGCTGGTGGGCGTGCGGCCCCGCGACCTCGGCCGCGTCGCGGAGGCCAGCGAGGGGCGGATCGACATGCCGACCCCCGACGAGGTCGCCGCGGCGCGCGAGCACCAGCGCGAGCTCGAGGCCACCCGGATGCGGATCGCGCGGCTGCGCGAGCGGCAGACGGAGGAGACGGGCGCCGAGGGTGCCGAGGAGCCGGGTACCGAGGCGACCAGCGAGGACGGCGAGAGCCGGGCGTAACCTCGCCGGTGGTCCACCACTGATCACCTTCCTGCGAGGTCACCCGTGCCGCCGCTGCGCTCACGCGTCACCACCCAGGGCCGCAACGCCGCCGGGGCTCGCGCCCTCTGGCGCGCCACCGGCCTCACCGACTCCGACTTCGGCAAGCCGCTCGTCGCGATCGCCAACTCCTACACGCAGTTCGTGCCCGGGCACGTGCACCTCAAGGAGCTGGGCGAGCTCGTCGCGGGCGCCGTGCGCGAGGCCGGCGGGATCGCGCGGGAGTTCCACACGATCGCCGTCGACGACGGCATCGCGATGGGCCACGGCGGGATGCTGCACTCGCTGCCGTCGCGCGAGGTGATCGCCGACGCCGTCGAGCACATGGTCCAGGGCCACGCCGTCGACGCGCTGGTGTGCATCTCGAACTGCGACAAGATCACCCCGGGCATGCTCAACGCCGCGCTGCGGCTGAACGTCCCGACGGTGTTCGTGTCCGGCGGGCCGATGGAGGCCGGCAAGGCCGTCGTCGTCGACGGCGTCGCGCAGGCGCCCACCGACCTCATCACCGCGATCTCCGCGTCGGCGTCGACGCAGGTCAGCGACGACGGGCTCACCGAGGTCGAGCGCTCCGCGTGCCCGACCTGCGGGTCGTGCTCGGGCATGTTCACCGCGAACTCGATGAACTGCCTCACCGAGGCCCTCGGGCTCTCGCTGCCCGGCAACGGCTCGACGCTCGCCACGCACGCCGCGCGCAAGCAGCTCTTCCTCGACGCCGGGCGCACCGTCGTCGACCTCGCCCGCCGGTACTACGAGCAGGACGACGACTCCGTGCTGCCGCGCCACGTCGCGAGCAAGCACGCCTTCGAGAACGCGATGGCGCTCGACGTCGCCATGGGCGGCTCGACCAACACGGTCCTGCACATCCTCGCCGCCGCGCACGAGGCCGACCTGGGCTTCACGCTCGCCGACATCGACGCGGTCAGCCGGCGGGTCCCGTGCGTGTCGAAGGTCGCGCCGAACTCCAGCCACCACATGGAGGACGTGCACCGCGCCGGCGGCATCCCGGCGATCCTCGGCGAGCTCGACCGCGCCGGGCTGCTGCACCGCGACGTGCACGCGGTCCACGCGCCGTCGCTCGCCGACTGGCTCGGGACCTGGGACATCCGCGGCGGCTCGCCGTCCGACGAGGCCGTCGAGCTCTTCCACGCCGCGCCCGGCGGGGTGCGCACGGTCGAGCCGTTCTCGACGACCAACCGCTGGTCCTCGCTCGACACCGACGGCACGGACGGCGTCATCCACGACGTCGAGCACGCGTTCTCGGCCGACGGCGGGCTCGCGGTGCTCACCGGCAACCTCTCCCCCGACGGCGCCGTCATCAAGAGCGCCGGCCTGCCCGAGGACGGGCGGCACTTCCGCGGACCCGCCCGCGTGGTGGAGTCCCAGGAGGAGGCCGTCTCGATCATCCTCGGCAAGCAGGTCCAGCCCGGCGACGTGATCGTCGTGCGCTACGAGGGACCGGCCGGCGGCCCGGGGATGCAGGAGATGCTGCACCCCACCGCGTTCCTCAAGGGCGCGGGCCTCGGCGCGGTGTGCGCGCTGGTCACCGACGGCCGGTTCTCGGGCGGCTCGAGCGGCATCTCGGTCGGGCACGTCTCCCCCGAGGCCGCCGCGGGCGGGGCGATCGGGCTGGTCCAGGACGGCGACGAGATCCTCCTCGACGTCGACCGCCGCCGCATCGAGCTGCTCGTCGACGACGACGTGCTCGCCGAGCGCCGCGCCAAGATGGACGCCTCCGAGCGCCCGTGGCAGCCCGCCGTCGAGCGGAACCGGCAGCTCACCAGCGCCCTGCGCGCCTACGCGAAGCTCGTCACCTCCGGGGCGACGGGCGCGGTGCGCTCGGTCTAGATCCGCAGCGCGCGCACGGCGCGGGGGGTCGTCCCGCCGAGCATGACGACCCCCGCGCCGACGCCGGCGACGAACGCCGCGACCGGCGCCGACGCCGGGCCGCCCACGACGCCGACCACGCCCCCGACCAGGGCGATCAGCGTGAGGACGGCGCCCAGCACGCCGAACGGGCGCGCGCCGACGAGCCACCAGCGGGCGAGCGCGAGGAAGTGCACGCCGACGACGAGCACCACCCACGGCACGGAGAGCTGGGGCGCGATCCGGCCGAGCACCGCCGTCCCGCCGAACAGCGCCACCACCTCGACCGCGAGGATCACCCGGTAGGAGCGGGTCAGGGGGAACATCCCGCTGCTGCCCGCGGCGCGGCGGCGACGGACGAACGCGGCGACGACGGTCGCGGCGCACGCCAGCGCCAGCACCGCGGCGACCGTGTGCCCCACCGCCCCGAGCAGGCCGGCGTTGAGGACCACGAAGAGCGTCCCGAAGAACGCCCCGACCAGGTCGCCGACGTCGATCGGGCGGGTCACGCGCCGGACGCTACGTCAGCGCGGCGCGTCCCGCCGGGACGCGGCGCGCAGGGCGTCGGCGATCCGGCGGCACTCGTCGCGCGTGAGCACCGCAGTGTGCCGGCCCATCGCCATCACGGCGAACGGGTCGCCGTCCTCGACCTGCACGGACACGATCTCCTCGCCGGCACCCGTGCTGACGGTCGTCCAGGCTGTCATCGCCCACTCCACTCTCGACGTCGTCCACGTCAGGGGTGCGTGGGCGCTGCACCCTTTCTACATACTTGCGTGTTGTCTGGCAAGTTAGTCGTCTCAGTACCCGTTGATGACGAGGTTCGGCGGGTCCTCGCCGCGCGCGACGGCCGCGAGCTGGTCGTGCACGACGCGGTAGGCGCGGTCGAGGTGGCCGGGGACGCTGCCGCCGACGTGCGGGGTGATGAGCAGGTTGGGCGCCGACCACAGCGGGTGGTCAGCGGGCAGCGGCTCGGGGTCGACGACGTCGATCGCCGCGCGCAGGCGCTCCGCGCGCAGCTCGGCGAGCAGGGCGTCGGTGTCCACCACCGGGCCCCGCGCGGCGTTGACCAGCAGCGCGCCGTCGGGCATCGCGGCGAGGAACGCGGCGTCCACGAGCCCGCGCGTCTCGTCGGTCAGCGGGACGAGGAGCACGACGACGTCGTGGTCGCCCAGGAGGTCGGGCAGCTCGGAGGTGGCGTGCACCCCGTCGCGGGCGCGGCGCCCGACGCGCGTGATCGCGGCGACGTCGAAGGTCTCGAGGCGGCGGGCGGTCTGCTCGGCGAGGTCGCCCGCGCCGACGAGCAGCACGCGCTTCCCGGTGAGCGTGTCGGTGATGTGCTGGTCCCAGCGGGCCTCGTCCTGGGCCCGCACGAACGGGGGGATCTCCCGCAGGACGGCGAGGGTCGTGGCGAGCACCCACTCGGCGGTGACGCCGCCGTGCGCGCCCTGGCAGTCCGAGAGCTGCACGCCCTCGGGCAGGCGGCCCACCCACATCTCCGCGCCGGCCGAGAGCAGCTGCACCAGGCGCAGCGCCGGGCAGCGTTCCACCAGCTTCAGCGCGTCGGTCGTGGCGAGGAAGCCGGGGATGAGCACGGCGGCGCGCTGCGCGGCCTCGGGCAGCTCCTCGGCCTGCTCGTCGTAGCGGACGAGCTCGAGCCCGTCGATGTCGGCGAGCGCGGCCTCGCCCTCGGCGTGCGGGACGAGGACGGTCACGGGTTCGGTGCTCACGGTTCGCGGACGGTAGTCCACCCGTCTCACGGCCGGCAGAGACGGCGGCGCCTAGGGTGTCCATCCGTGATCGGTCCGCGGCGCTGCGTCTCCCGGCGGGCGGCGGTCCTGCTGGCCGTGCTGGCCGCGCTGCTGGCCGGCTGCGCGCAGTTCCCCGACGCCGGGCAGCAGCCGTGGCGCGAGCGCCCGGACCTCGGCGCCGAGCGCGCCCCGCAGCCGCAGCTGCCCGAGACCGGCGAGCCCACGCCGGCGCCGAACTCCGGCCCGCCCTCGACGCCCCCGCCGTGCGTCGACCCGGACCCGCAGGTGGTCGCCACCTGCCTCGCCCCGCTGTCGGCCGTCGTCACGCTGCCCGGCGGGGCGGCCGCGCTGGTCGCGGAACGCACCACCGGGCGGATCCTGCGCGTGGCGCCCGACGAGGAGCCGGAGACGGTGGCGACGGTGCCGGTGACCGCGACCGGCGACGGCGGGCTCACCAGCATCGCGCTCTCCCCCAGCTACGCCGAGGACCAGCTCGTGTACGCCTACGCCACCACCGGCGGCGGCAACGCGGTCATGCGCGTCGCGCCCGGCGACGTCCCCAAGACCGTGCTCGGCGGCATCCCGAGCGGGCCGTCGGGCAACAGCGGCGCGGTCGGCGTCGAGCCCGACGGCACGCTGCTCGTGGCCACCGGGGACGGCGGCGACCGGGCCGCGGCGACCTCCCCCACCTCGCTGGCGGGCAAGCTCCTGCGCATCGACCCGTTCGGCCGGCCCGCGCCCGGCACGCCGGACCCGTCCTCGCCGATCGTGGGCAGCGGGCTGCACGCGCCGGGCGACGTGTGCGCCGACCCCGCCACCGGCGTCAGCTGGGTGACCGACCAGGCGGGACCGCGCGACGTCCTGCTCGCCGTGCGGCCCGGGGAGGCGCCGGGCGCGAACGCGGCGACCTCACCCGCGTGGACGTGGCCCGACCGCCCGGGCGTCGCGGGGTGCGCGGCGCTGCCGGGCACGCTCGTCGTCGGCCTGGAGGGCTCGAGCGCGATGTTCGTGCTGCGCCCCACGCCGCAGGGCTCGTTCGTCGGGACCCCGCAGGCCGTGCTCGCGGGCACGTACGGGCGCATCACCGGCACGGACGTCGCCTCCGACGGGCTCATCTGGTTCACGACGGCCAACAAGGGCGGCGGCGGGCCCGTGACGCCGACCGACGACCGCGTCGTGCGCATCCGGCCCCCGTCGGGCGGGGCGAGCGGGGCCGACTAGCTCCGGACGCACCACGGCCCCGCTCCCCCGCGTCGGAGTGCGGGGCAACGGGGCCGTGGGCTCGCCCGGTCTGGGGAGCGGACCAGGCGAGGAGGTCAGTCGTCGTCGCTGTCGCTGCCGCCGAACGACAGGACGCTCGAGCCCTGCGAGGCCGCCTCGTCGAGCTTCAGCGCGCCGGCGCCGGTGGCGTCGTGGATCTTGCCCGAGGCCTCGGAGACGGCGCCGGAGATCTCCTGCTCGGTGTCGGTGGCCTGGCTGCCGACCGGGACGCCGTGGGCGTTGGCGGCCGTCTGCACGTCGGAGGTGACCGCCGAGGTGATGCGGCTGACGTCGTGCTGGCCCGCCGACACGTGGCCGCCGACGAACTCCTCGGCACCCTTGAACGTGGTGGGCGCGTCGGTCTCGGGGAGCTCCGCGAGGCCCTCGGCGTTGCTCTGCGCGACGTCCTGCAGCGTGGACGACGTGTTGTCGAAGTTCGCGGGCTCGTCGGCGAACGCGAACGAGGCGGTGCCGCCCGTCAGCGCGAGCGCAGCGGCAGCGGTGAGCGCGCCGCGGCCGGCGACCTTGCCGACCGTGCTGGTCTGCCGGGCACTGTGTGCACCCATTCGGGACCCTCCAGTACTTCGTGTGGCGTCGGGGGATACGACCGAGCGAGGGCACGCTGTGACGCCCGGTCAAGAAGCCGCTACACGCTGCTCCCTGAATCACCCAACGGAGGGATCCCGTCCGGGTTACGGCTAGATCACGAAAAACATGATCCAGATCTTCGCTGCGGCACCTAGCGGCAGCGCTCCAGCACCAGTTCCTGCACGCGGGCGGCGTCCGCCTGGCCGCGGGTGGCCTTCATCACGGCGCCGACGATCGCGCCCGCGGCCTTGGTCTTGCCGGCGCGGATCTTCTCGGCGATGTCGGGCTGGGCGGCGAGCGCCTCGTCGACCGCGGTCGTCAGCGCGCTCTCGTCGCTGACCACCGCGAGCCCCCGCCCGGCCACGACCTCGTCGGGCTCGCCCTCGCCGGCCAGCACCCCGTCGACGACCTGGCGCGCCAGCTTGTTGGTCAGCGTGCCCTCGGCCACCAGCGCCACCACGCGCGCGACCTGCGCGGGCGTGATCGCGAGTTCCGGGAGCGTGACCCCGGCGGTGTTGGCCTGCTGCGCGAGGTAGGACACCCACCAGGAGCGGGCCGCCTCGGGCGGCGCGCCGGCGTCGACGGTGTCGGCGACCAGGTCGAGCGCCTCGGCGTTGACCAGGTCGCGCAGCTCCTCGTCGGACAGGCCCCACTCGGTCTGGATGCGCGCCCGGCGCTCCCACGGCCGCTCGGGCAGGCCGGCGCGCAGCGTCTCCACCCACGCGCGCGACGGCTCCAGCGGCGGGAGGTCGGGCTCGGGGAAGAAGCGGTAGTCGGCGAAGGTCTCCTTCGGCCGGCCCGCCGACGTCGTCCCGGACTGCTCGTCGAAGTGCCGGGTCTCCTGGGTGACGGTGCCCCCCGAGAGCAGGACGCCGGCGTGGCGGCCCATCTCGTAGCGCACCGCGCGCTCCACCGAGCGCAGCGAGTTGACGTTCTTCGTCTCGGTGCGGGTGCCGAACTCGCTCGTGCCCTTCGGCTTGAGCGACACGTTGGCGTCGCAGCGCATCGAGCCCTGGTCCATGCGCACGTCGGAGACGCCGAGCCCGCGCAGGACGTCACGCAGCGCCGTCACGTAGGCCCGCGCGACCTCGGGCGCGCGCACCCCGGCCCCGACGATCGGCCTGGTGACGATCTCGATGAGCGGCACGCCGGCGCGGTTGTAGTCGAGCAGCGAGTGGTCCGCGCCGTGGATGCGCCCGGTGGCCCCGCCGATGTGCAGGGACTTGCCGGTGTCCTCCTCCATGTGCGCGCGCTCGATCTCCACGCGCCACGTGGTGCCGTCGTCGAGCGGCACGTCGAGGTACCCGTCGAAGACGATCGGGTCCTCGTACTGGGAGATCTGGAAGTTCTTCGGCATGTCCGGGTAGAAGTAGTTCTTCCGGGCGAAGCCGGAGCGCTCCCGCACCTGGCAGTTCAGCGCCAGCCCGATCTTGACGGCGGACTCGACGGCGGTGCCGTTGAGCCGCGGCAGCGCGCCGGGCAGGCCGAGGCAGACCGGGCAGATGTTCGTGTTGGGCTCGGCGCCGAACGCGTTGGCGCAGCCGCAGAACATCTTGGTCGCGGTGTTGAGCTCCACGTGCACCTCGAGCCCCATCACGGGGTCGAAGCGCTCGCAGACCTCCTCGACGGTGTACGGGGCGGCGTCGATCGTGGCCGTCATCGCGAGGTCTCCAGGGCACGCAGTTCGGGGATGCGGGGGCCGGCGCCCGGGCCGCGGGCGACCTCGTAGGCGGCGGCCACCCGGTAGGCACGGTCGTCGGCGAGCGCCGGGGCCATGATCTGCAGGCCGACGGGCAGCCCGTCGTCCGCGGACAGGCCGCACGGCACCGAGAGCGCGGCGTTGCCGGCCAGGTTCGACGGGATCGTGCAGAGGTCGGCGAGGTACATCGCCAGCGGGTCGTCGGCGCGCTCGCCGATCGGGAACGCCGTGGTGGGCGTCGTCGGCGAGATCAGCACGTCGCACGTCTCGAACGCGGCGGTGAAGTCGCGGACGATCAGCGTGCGGGCCTTCTGGGCCTTGCCGTAGAGCGCGTCGTACGACCCCGCGGAGAGGGCGTGCGTCCCGATCATGATGCGGCGCTTGACCTCGGCGCCAAAGCCCGCCTCGCGTGTCAGCGACATGACCTCGTCGGCCGCGTGCTCGCCGTCGTCGCCGACCCGCAGGCCGTAGCGCATGGCGTCGAAGCGCGCGAGGTTGCTCGAGGCCTCGCTCGGCGCGATGAGGTAGTACGCCGGCAGCGCGTAGCCGAACGACGGGCACGAGACCTCGACGACCTCGGCGCCCAGCTCGCCCAGCACCCGGACGGCGTCGGTGAACGCCCCGAGCACGCCGGGCTGGTAGCCCTCGCCGGAGAACTCGGTGACGACGCCGACGCGCACCCCGGACAGGTCGCCGCGGGCCCCGGCCTGCGCGGCCTCGACCACGGGCGGCAGCGGCGCGCTGACCGAGGTCTGGTCGTTCTTGTCCTGCCCGCCGATGACCTCGTGCAGCAGGGCGGCGTCGAGCACCGAGCGCGCGCAGGGCCCGATCTGGTCGAGCGACGACGAGAACGCGATGAGCCCGTAGCGCGAGACCGTGCCGTAGGTCGGCTTGACGCCGACGGTGCCGGTGACCGCGCCGGGCTGGCGGATCGAGCCGCCGGTGTCCGAGCCGAGCGCGAGCGGGGTCTCGCCGGCGGCGACCGCCGACGACGACCCGCCGCCGGAGCCGCCGGGGATGCGCGTGAGGTCCCACGGGTTGCGGCTGGGCCCGAACGCCGAGTTCTCCGTCGAGCTGCCCATGGCGAACTCGTCGAGGTTCGTCTTGCCCAGCGGCACCAGGCCCGCGGCGCGCAGCCGGGCCACGACCGTCGCGTCGTACGGCGGCCGCCAGCCCTCGAGGATGCGCGAGGCGGCGGTGGTGGGCATGTCGGTGGTGGTCAGGTTGTCCTTGAGCGCGATCGGCACCCCGGCCAGCGGGGACGCGGGCGTGCCGTCGGCGATGGCGCGGTCGGCGGCCTCGGCCGCGGCGAGCGCGCCGTCGGCGTCGAGGTGCAGGAACGCGTGCACGCCGCTCTCGGCCGGGCCGTCGACGGCCTCGATGCGCTCGAGGTGCGCCCGGGTGACGTCGACCGACGACACCTCGCGGGCGTGGATGCGCCGCGCGAGCTCCGCGGCGTCGAGCGAGATCAGCTCGTTCACAGTTCCTCCCCGAGGATCCGCGGCACGCGGAAGCGCCCCTCTTCGGCGGCCGGGGCCTCGGCCAGCGCGACGTCGCGGCGCAGGGACGGCTCGTGCACGTCGGGTCGCAGCACGTTGGTCTGCGGCACGACCTGAGCGGTCGGGGGGACGTCGTCGGGGATCTCGCCGACCCGGGAGACCGTGTCGACGATCGCGTCGATCTGTCCCGAGAACATGTCCAGCTCGGCGTCGGAGACGGCGAGCCGGGCCAGGCGGGCGAGGTGGGCGACGTCGTCGCGGGTGATGTCGGACATGTCCCTCCGGGGTCGTGCACAGTCCTCGGGACCAGGCGCGTCACTGCGACTCCCGAGTGCGAACACCCAGTCTAGGACCGGCGCCGACGAGGTTTCCGGCGGTCGTGCCTGATCAATCCTCGCCCGGACAGGGGTGCTCCTGCGAAGATGCGCCGGTCCCGTCGGCGGGTCCACGACGGGCGCCCGGCGTGGCGCCGCCCGGCGGCGAGCGGGTCGAACCCACGGCCCCGCCGCGAGAGCACGCCGTGCCGTCGGGAGTCCCGAGTCGAGGAGGGCCGTGACCTACCTGCTGCGCGTGGTGCTGCCGGATCGTCCGGGCACGCTCGGGGCGCTCGCGTCCGCCCTCGGGGCCGAGGGGGCGGACATCCTCTCCGTCGACGTCGTCGAGCGCGGGGGCGGATCGGCGGTGGACGACCTCGTCGTCGACATGCCCAGCTCCCGGCTCCCCGACGTGCTCATCACCGCCGCGGAGGCCGTCGACGGCGTCGTGGTCGAGTCGGTGCGCCCGTTCGCCGGCGCCCTGGACACCACCCGCGAGCTGGAGCTCGTCGAGGCCATCACCGCCCACCCCGAGGAGGGGCTGACGCGGCTCGCCGAGGGCGTCCCGCGCCTGTTCCGCTCGGCCTGGGCGCTGATCACCGAGACCACCGGCGAGGGCCGGCGCGTGCGCCGCGTCGCCTCGAGCGCGGCGGCCCCGGAGACCGAGGCCGCCGAGCTCCCCTGGCTGCCGCTGAGCAAGGCGACGGTGCTCGACCCGGACGCGGGCCAGACGGTGCCCGACGCCTGGACCGCCCTCGACACCGAGCTCGCCGCCGCGCCCCTGGGCCGTCCGGAGCGCGCCGTCGTCGTCGGCCGGCCCGGTGGACCGGCCTTCCGGCCCTCCGAGCTCGCCCGCCTGTCGCACCTCGCCGGGATCGTCGCGACGATCACCGGCTGACCACGTCAGGACGCCGGGAGGATGTTCGCGTTGCGGTGGAACACGTTCTCCGGGTCGTAGGCGGCCTTGATCTGCTGCAGCCGCCCGAACTTGGCGCCGTAGGACGCCGGCAGGCGGTGGACGTCGTCGGGCATCAGCTCGTTGACGTAGGCGCCCTTCCCCAGCGCATGGGGTGCGATCGCGTCGAAGAAGCCGCGGACCCAGGCGCGCTCCCCGGCGAGGACCGCCGCGTCCGACGCCAGTCCGACGAGGAACACACCGAGCCGCGGGGTGCGCCCGCCGCTGAACGCCGTCGCGTCGTCCGTCATGTCGCAGTACCCACCACTCAGCACGTAGAAGTGCACCGATGACCTCCCCGAGGCCGTCTCGGCGGTCCGCGAGACGATCACGTCGATGGCGTCGTCGGTGAAGTTCTCGAGATACAGGGCTTTGACGTAGACGTAGGAACCCCACGCGAACGCCTCGTCGAACATCTGCTGCAGTGCCGTGTACGGCATCGGCGTGACCAACTCGAACAACGGCGGGGGCAGCGCGCCGCGAACCCGGTCGACGACGGCCCGGTGGCCCATTTCGGCGCCGAACCCCACGACGACCAGTGCGAAGCCGAGCTTTCCATGGTGCTCCGGGGGCACGAACGGTTCCGGCGGCGCGTTCAGGGCGACCACCTGGAAGGTGACGTCGGGCGGCAGATCGGTGATGACGTCGCGGGCGACGCGCAGGGCGGCCGCCGCGTCGTCCATCGCGTAGAACAGCAGGCCGAGCTCGATCTGGGGTCCCACCTCGTGCAGGGCGAGCTCGAACGACGTGACCACCCCGAAGTTGCCGCCGCCGCCACGGATCGCCCAGAACAGGTCGGGGTTCTCGTCCGGCGCCGCGCGCAGGATCCGTCCGTCCGCGGTGACGATCTGTGCCGCGACGACGTTGTCGCAGGTCAGTCCGTGCACGCGTGTCAGCCAGCCCATCCCGCCACCGGTCGCGATGCCGCCGAGCCCGGTGTGGCCGATCTCCCCCATCGGCACCGCGAGCCCGTGGGCCTGGGTCGCCGCGTCGACGTCGCGCAACAACGCCCCGCCGCCGGCCACCGCGCGGCGGGCGACGGGGTCGACCACGACGTCGTTGATGCGACCGAGGTCGATGACGATCCCGGCGTCGCCGACGCCCATCCCGGCTCCGGAATGGGCACCGCCGCTGCGCACCGAGATCTCCAGTGAGGACTCTCGAGCGAACGTGACCGCGCGGGCGACGTCCTCGGCGCTCTCGCAGTAGGCGATGACGGCCGGTCTCCGGTCGATCTCGCCGTTCCACACTTCGCGGGCCTCGTCGTACCCCGGGTCGTCCGGGGTGACGACGGTGCCCGCGAGCGCCGTCCGCAGATCGTCGAATCGGGAAATGACCTGTGTCATGATCGTGCTCCGCTCGCGCCGACAGGAGCACACCAGGGTAGGGCGACCGTGCGTATTCGCGCGCTGCTCTGAAAGAGTCGCGGTGAGGTGCAATCGATAGATTGAAGAGCTATTCGGTGACACCACGTGAGAGATCGCACGCAATTCGCGTCACGAACAGCGCACTGTGAGCGGGCGGACCCTCAGCGTCGGTGCTCGGCGCGCGACCCGGGCCAGAACCCCGAGGACCGCAGGCCGCCCCGGACCCCGTTGCGGCGCCGCTCGTAGCGCCCGCCGACGTCGTGGCCCAGCGCGTAGCGCACGAGCTCCTCGTTGCCGGTCGCGAGCCAGGTGCCGTCGGGGCCCTTGAGGGTGTCCTCGAAGCCGATGCGGGTGTCGAGGTTGTTGCGCTTGGCGTACTCGAGCACGGGCCAGGCGCCCGCCTCCTCGCCGTGCAGCAGCACCGGCGCGGGTACCGGCCCGAGGGCCTTGAGGATGCGCACGGCCTCGGCGACCGCGGTGTCCGGGTCGGTGACGGTGACCTCGGCGAGCACCCGCACGGTGCCGCGCGGCAGGCCGGCCTGCTTGAGCTGCACGGCGTCGCCGGTGGTCCACACGCCGAGCTCGACGCCGATGTCGACCGCGTCGAGCGCCGCGCACACGCGCTGCCAGCCCCGCTCGTGGACGTTGACCGACGCCACGTCGGGGCGGGCGTGCTTGGGCAGGCGCCCCCACTGCCCGATGATCTCGGTGCGCTTCAGGGGGTCCGGCTCGACCCAGCGGGCCGTCGTGACGCCGATCTCCATCTCCGGGGCCTCGCGCCGGATCGCGTCGACGACCGTGCCGATCACGCGCGGGTCGAGGCTCTCCTGACCGTCCCGGTCGCGGGGGTGCACGTGGAGGCTCTCGACACCCAGGAGGGCCACGGCACGGGCGTCGCGGGCGAGGTGGCGCGGGCTCATCGGCACCGCCGGGTACACGTCGGCGGGTCGGGCACCGTTGGGGCAGCACTGCAGCACCGCGGTGTCCTCCCCTCTCGCGCGACCCTCAGCCGGCTCCGGACCGGGGGTACCCAGCTTCGACGCTGCCGACGGCGAGGGCAACGCCGAGCCGACGGCGTCGGGAAACCCGCCGCGATGCCACCCGGACGGACGCAGGCGTCGTCACCCGACGGTGTGAGTCTGCCTGACGAGCCGGGAGGACGGCAGAGCGCGGGTCAGCTCTCCCCGGTCGAGGAGTCCGCGGCGGGGTCCGCGGCGGACTCGGCGGCCGGATCGACGGCCGCCGCCCGGGCCGCCTCGGGGCCGTCGGCGAGCAGCACGCGGAAGCCGTCCTCGTCGAGGATCGGGACCTTCGCCGCCACCGCCTTGTCGTACTTCGAGCCCGGCTCGTCACCCACGACGAGGAACGCCGTCTTCTTGGACACCGAGCCCGCCGCGCGCCCGCCGCGGGCGAGGATGGCCTCCTTCGCCTCGTCGCGGGAGAACGTCGGGAGCGAGCCGGTGACGACGATCGACAGGCCCTCGAGGGTGCGGGGCACCGACTCGTCGGCCTCCTCGGCGAGCACCACCCCCGCCGAGCGCCACTTCTCGACGACCTCGCGGTGCCAGTCGACCGAGAACCACTCCCGCACCGCGTGCGCGATGGTGGGCCCGACCCCGTCGACCGCCGCCAGCTCCTCCTCGCCGGCCGCGTCGATGGCGTCGACCGACCGGAAGTGGCGCGCCAGCGCCTGGGCGGCCGTCGGCCCGACGTGGCGGATCGAGAGCCCGACGAGCACCTTCCACAGCGGGCGCTGCTTGGCGGTGTCGAGGTTGGTGAGCAGCTTGCGCCCGTTGGCCGAGACGTTGCCCGCCTTGGTGCGGAAGAGGTCGACCTGGATGAGGTCGTCCTCGGTGAGCCGGAAGACGTCGCCCTCGTCGGCCACCACCCCGGCGTCGAGCAGCGCGGTGGCGGCCTCGTAGCCGAGCACCTCGATGTCGAACGCGCCCCGGCCCGCGACGTGGAACAGGCGCTCCCGCAGCTGCGCGGGGCAGGACCGGGCGTTGGGGCAGCGCAGGTCCTTGTCGCCCTCGCGCATCTGGCGCAGCTCGGTGCCGCACTCGGGGCAGTGGGTGGGCATGACGAACGCGTGCTCGTCGCCGGTGCGCGCCTCGACCACCGGCCCGAGCACCTCGGGGATGACGTCACCGGCCTTGCGGATGATCACCCGGTCGCCGATGAGCACGCCCTTGCGCTCGACCTCGCCGGCGTTGTGCAGCGTCGCGAGCGAGACCGTCGAGCCCGCGACGAGCACCGGGTCCATCTCGGCGAACGGGGTGACGCGCCCGGTGCGCCCGACGTTGACGCTGATGTTGCGCAGCGTCGTGGTGGCCTGCTCGGGCGGGTACTTGTAGGCGATCGCCCACCGCGGCGCCCGCGACGTCGAACCCAGTCGGCGCTGCAGCGCGACGTCGTCGACCTTGACGACCACGCCGTCGATCTCGTGCTCGGCGTCGTGGCGGTGCTCACCCCAGTAGCGCACGTGGTCGATCACCGCGTCGACGCCGTGGAGCACGCGCGTGTGCGTCGACACCGGCAGGCCCCAGGCGGCCAGGGCGTCGTAGGCCTGGGACTGGCGCTCGGGGGTGAAGCCGCGGCGCCGGCCCAGCCCGTGGCAGATCAGCCGCAGCGGGCGCGTGGCCGTCACCCGCGGGTCCTTCTGGCGCAGCGAGCCCGCCGCGGAGTTGCGCGGGTTGGCGAACGGCTGCTTGCCCGCCGCGACGAGCCCGGCGTTGAGCTCCTCGAAGTCGGCGAGACGGAAGAACACCTCGCCGCGGACCTCCATGAGCTCGGGCACCGGGAACTCGTCGGTGCCCGTCAGCTCGGTGGGCACGTCGGCGAGCGTGCGCATGTTGAGCGTGATGTCCTCGCCCGTGCGGCCGTCGCCGCGGGTGAGCGCGCGCGTGAGGTGGCCGTTCTCGTAGAGCAGGTTCACCGCGAGCCCGTCGATCTTGAGCTCGCAGAGGTAGAGCAGCTCCTCGGTGGGGAAGTCGAGCTCGCGCTGCACGCGCAGCACCCACTCGCGCAGCTCCTCGGGCGCGAACGCGTTGTCGAGCGAGAGCATGCGCTCGAGGTGGTCGACCGCGACGAAGTCGGTGGAGAACCCGCCCCCGACCCGCTGCGTCGGCGACGCCGGCGTGACCAGCGACGGGTGCTCCTCCTCGAGGCGCTGCAGCTCGCCGAACAGCTCGTCGAACTCGCCGTCGGTGACGATCGGGGCGTCGAGCACGTAGTAGCGGAACTGGTGGTCGGCCACGACCTCGGACAGCTCGCGGTGGCGCTGTGCCGCGTCGGTGGGCACGTCGGTGTGTTCCGTGCTGGTCACGGGCCCGAGATTAGCCGCGCACCCCGACAGTGAACCGTGACTCGACCGTGTCGGGGCCCGGCGGCGGTGCGGCGCGGAACGGGATCGAGCACGCGAGCGTGAGCACGGCGAAGCAGGAGAACAGCAGGACGGTCGCGACGAGGCCCTCCGGGCGCAGGAGCTCGCGGAGGTCGCCGAGCAGCGCCACGATGACGAGGAAGGCCACGACCGGGACGACCGTGGCCGACCACGCCCACCGGCGTCGGCGCGGCGTCCCCCGCCCGGCGAGCGCCCACCCGCCCGCCATCGCCGGCAGCACGAGCAGCAGCGCGGACGGGTCGATGGCGAAGATCAGGGGCACGAGGGGTCAGGCGGCGGCCCGGGCGGCCCTGGCGGCGGCGGTGCTCGGCGTACCCGAGCATCCCGCCGACGACCGCGCTGGTGAGCAGGATGAAGCCGAACGTGCCGAGCCAGGAGACGACCGACTCCGGTCCGGCCACCGCGGCCATGAAGCCCCGCAGGGCGGCGCCCCACGCGATCCCGCACACGACGCCGGCGAGCACCAGCCGCGGTCCCGGACGCGGGTCGCGCCGGACGGCCGCGACGACGGCGAGGGCCGCGACCGCGAGCAGGGACACGACCAGCACCGCGTGCCACGCGCCGCGCGGGCTGTCGAGGGCGAGGTCGCGGCGGGCGACGGCCGTGACCGCCACGGGCAGGGCGGCGACCCAGGCGAGCGCGCAGACCGCGCCGGGGAGCGCCAACGATCGGGGCATGGTCGCCTCCCCGGGAAGCATCCACCGTGGTGCACACGGAGAGTACTCGTGATCGGCCGTTCGGGGAGGGGATTCTTGGCCTCGACGCTTCGGCGGTGACTAGCCGTGTCGACCGAGGTGGCGCTCCACCGACGCGACGAAGCCCCGCGCGATGCCGGCGTAGGAGGTCTCGGTGACGCCGCCGACGTGCGGGGTGACCGCGACGTTCTCGGCCAGCAGCGGGTCGTCGACCTCGATCGGCTCGACCCAGGTGACGTCGAGCCCGGCCCCGGCGAGCCGCCCGTCGCGCAGGGCGGCGAGCAGGGCGTCCTTGTCGACGACCCCGCCGCGGGCGACGTTGACGACGTGGCCGCCGGGGCGCAGGGCGTCGAGCGCGGCGGTGCCGACGATCCCGCGCGTCTCCGGGGTCAGCGGGCAGGCCACGACGAGGTCGTCGCAGCGGGCCAGCGCGGCGGGCAGGTCGTCGGCGCGGTGGTAGTGGGCGTCGTCGAGCAGCTCGGCGGCCCGCGGCGTCTCGACCCGCGGGCGGCGCCCGATCCCGACCGGCTCGGCGCCGAAGGCCCGCAGGCGCACGATCACCTCGGCGCCGATGTCGCCGACGCCGAGCACGCCGACGGTGCGTCCGGCGAGGGTCCGCCCGGAGGGCGCGCCCACCACGCTCTTCCCGACGTTGGCCCGGGCCTCCTCGAAGCGGCGCAGCAGGGCGAGCAGGTGGAGCAGGGCGACCTCGGCGACGGCGACCGCGTTGCCGGACTCGGCCCCCGAGACGTTGTCGACCGGGAGGCCCCGCGCGGCGGCCGCGTCGAGGTCGACCCCGGACAGCCCGACGCCGAACTGCTGGATCATGCGCGGCGTCGTGGCGTCCATGAGCGCGCCCGAGATCGTGCTGCCCATCGGGCAGAGGACGTCGACGTGCGGCAGGCCGCCGTCCGGGACCTCGACGGGCATGTCGAGGATCTCGACACCGGTCCAGCCGACCGCGTCGAACGCCGTCTCGAGGGCCCCGCGCAGGGCGGCGAACCCACCGCCCACCAGTCCGATCCGCACGCTCCTATCGGATCACCGGGGCGTCACCAGCCCTCCGGCGGGTCGGCGAAGGCGCGGGCCAGCTCGACGCTCGTGCCGGTCGCCCGCCGCGCCCACCCCGGGCTCGCGCCGGCGAGGCCGCAGGTCGGGGTGACGACGGCGCGGTCGGCGAGGCGGGCGCGGTCGAAGCCGAGGCGGTCGGCGAGGTCGAGGGCCGGTTGGGCGAGCGTGCGGAGCTCCGGCTTCGTCGTCGGATCGGTCGAGGGGACGACGCCGAGCCAGAGTTCGGTGCCCGCCTCCCAGAGCTCGCCGAGGGCGTCGAGGACGTCCTTGGGTGCGTCCGCGCCGCCGAGCGCGGTGAGGTCGACGGCGACGGCGTCGGGGCGCGTCGCCCCGATCAGCGCGAGCGGCGGGGTGGGGTGGCAGCAGTGGACGGCGACGCTCGCGGCGCCGGCGTCGCGGGCGGCCCGGACGGTCTGCTCGAGGAGCGCGCGGGCGTCGGCACCGGGGACCGCGCCGACCGTGCCGTAGCCCGAGGGGGTCCGCAGCGAGCCCTCGAGCACGGCGGGCAGCGTCGGCTCGTCGATCTGGACGACGACGGGCGCCCCGGTGCGCCGGGCCAGCTCGGCGACGTGGGTGCGCAGGCCCTCGCCGAGGCTGGCGGCGAACTCCGCGAGCGCCCCGCGGTCGGTGAGCACGCGGTGCCCCGACCGCAGCTCGACCCCGGCGGCGAGCGTCCACGGGCCCGCGACCTGGCACTTCACCGCCGGCGGCTGGGCTCCCACCTCCCCCAGGGCCTCGTCGAGCGCGTCCACGTCGCGGGCGAGCAGCTCCTCGGCGCGCCGGTGCTCCCCGCCCGGGCGGCGCGCCACGCGCCAGCCCGACGGCCACACCTCGACGGCGATGTCGACGAGCAGCGCGGCGGTGCGCCCGATCATGTCGGCGCCGGCCCCGCGTGCGGGCAGCTCGGGCACGTACGGGAGCCCGGGCACCTCGCCGACGATCGTGCGGGCGGCCTCGCGCCCGTCGGTGCCGGGCCACGATCCGAGCCCCGTGGCCCGGTCGCCGGGCTGGGGCTCGCGGGCTTCCGGATCCACCGACGCGCTCGTCTCGCTCACGGGACCAGGATCCACCGGGGAGGTCGGGGGGCGCGCCGCGGGGTTCCGAGCGAGGGGCACCTTCGGTCGATTGACGGGCGAGGGGGCGGGCAGCTCGTGATCACGAGCACCTCATCGACCCCGGCGCGCCGGCGGACGTGCACCACGTGCTCGTGATCCCCCGGTCAGGCCCGCGAGAGGCCCACCGCGGGCGGCGGCCAGCCCACGCCGAGGCGGTCGGCGAGCCCGGCGACGCCCGCGTCGGTCACCCTCAGCGCGCGGTGCCCGGGCGACGGGCGCAGCCAGCCGTCCGCGTCGAACCGCGCGAGCAGCGCCGCGGCCAGCGGGCCCGAGAGGTGGTGGCGCTGCTCGGTCCAGTCGACGCAGCACCGCACGGCGGCCAGTCCGTCCGGCACGCGCACCCCGAGGCCGGCGAAGCCGGCCCGGCCCGCGTCGGTGAGGTGGTACGCCCCGTCCTCGGCGACGTAGCCGGGCAGTTGGTGGCCGTGGCGCTCGGTGGGGTCGACGCTCCCGTCGGAGCCGGCGATCCAGCCGCGGTCGCGCAGCGCGTCGGTGACGGCGACGCCGAGACGCCCGGCGAGGTGGTCGTAGCAGCGCCGCGCCAGCCGCAGCGCGTGCGCCCGCGTGCCCTCGCGCAGCGACCGGACCGGGCGGGCCGGTGCGATCCGGCCGAGCACCTCGACCAGCCGCGCGACGTCCGGCCCGGCGAGGCGGTAGTAGCGGTAGCGGCCGGTCGCGACGACCTCGGTGAGCCCCCGCTCGGTCAGCCGGCCCAGGTGCCCGCTCGCCGTGGACGGGGCGACGCCGGCCTCGGACGCCAGGATGCTGGCCGGCAGCGCGCGGCCGTCGGCGAGCGCCAGCAGCATGCGGCAGCGGGCGCGGTCGGCGAGCAGCTCGCCCACGGCGGCCATGTCGACGTCGCCCCCGACGGTCTCCGGTGCCATGGCCCCGACGGTAGGAGCGCGACGCTGCGGCGTGCGCCGAATCGTCGAACGGCGTGCTCCTCACCCGTTCGAGCGTGTGGCGCTACGGACACTCAACGTCTGCGATGGCCCACCGCTGACACATCCCGCGCGCTGGCAGCATGGGCCGGGTGGAGGTGCTGGCGAGCGAGGTGTGGCGCGCGCGGGCCGCGGCGCACGCCGAGCGCGCGGACGCGCTGACCGCCGGGCACCGGGCGCGCAAGGCCCGCGGCGAGGCGCACCCCGTCGAGGACTTCCTCTACACCTACTACCCCACCCGCCCCAGCCGGTTGCGGCGCTGGCACCCCGGTGCCGGGGTCCTCCTCGAGGGCGCCGACGAGCGCGCGGGCTGGCGCCACTACGTCCGCGACGAGCACGGCGTCCGCGTCGACCACGCGAGCCTGCGCACCGAGCGGGACGCGACCGTCACCTTCGTCGCCGGCCTGCTCCGGGCCACCGCGCGGCGCCCCGCCCAGCTCGGCTGCTTCGGGCTGCACGAGTGGGCGATGGTCTACCGCGACGACGACACCCGCCACCCCGTGCCCCTGCGCCTCGGGGCCGCCGGCACCGACGAGGTCGTCGAGTCCCACCGCATCCGCTGCTCGCACTTCGACGCCTACCGGTTCTTCACCGACGCCGCCGCGCCCCGCAACACCGTCACGCCGACCCGCGCCCGCCAGGCCGAGCTCGAACAGCCCGGCTGCCTGCACGCGGGCATGGATCTCTACAAGTGGGCGGACAAGCTCGGGCCGCTCGTGCCCGGCGAGCTGCTGCTGGACACGTTCGCGCTGGCCCACGACATCCGGGTGCTCGACATGCGCGCCTCGCCCTACGACCTCGCCGACCTCGGCTACGCGCCGGTGCGCATCGAGACCGCCGAGGGCAAGGCCGCCTACGCCGACGCCCAGCGAGGATTCGCGGAGCGCGGCGCCGACCTACGGGAACGGCTCCTGGCGACGCTCGGCTCACTCGAGAGGGCGTGAGGTCCGCACCGCCCCGATGCTCGCCGCGACCACCAGCGCGATCGCGAGTGCCGAGACCACGGTGACCTCCTGGCCGAGCACGACGAAGCCGGCGGTCGCGGCGATCGCCGGCGCGAGGCTCATCAGCACCGAGAAGGTCGAGGTCGGCATCCGGCGCAGCGCGAGCAGCTCCAGGCTGTAGGGCACGAGCGACGACAGCAGCGCCACCGCGAACCCCCACCCGAGCACGACGGGGTCGACCATCGCCGCGCCGCCCGACACCACGCCGAACGGGACCGTGAGCACCGCGCCGACGGTCATCGCCAGCGCCAGGCCGTCGAGTCGCTCGAAGCGCCCGCCGGCGTGCCGGGACGCGAGGATGTACGCCGCCCACATCGTCGCCGCGCCCAGCGCGAACAGCGCGCCGGTCAGCGTCAGCCCGGTCAGGCCCGCGCGGCCGAGCAGCGCCACCCCGGCGAGCGCGAGCCCCGCCCACAGCCAGCTCGACGCCCGGCGCGACGCGGCGACCGAGAGCACGAGCGGGCCGAGCACCTCGAGCGTCACGGCGGCACCGAGCGGGATGCGCGCGATCGCCTCGTAGATCAGCGTGTTCATGCCCGCGAGCGCCACGCCGAAGACGACGACGCTCGCCCAGTCGCGCCGCCCGAGACGCCGGACCCGCGGCCGGCAGACCACCAGCAGCACCAGCGCCGCGAACGCCAGCCGCAGCGACACCGCGCCGACCGGGCCGACGCGCGCGAACAGCCCCGTGGCCGCGGTGGCCCCGAACTGCACGGAGAACTGGCCGACCAGCACCATCACCACCGCGTCGAGCCGCGTGCGGGTCGCCGGGGAGCGCACCTCCGTCACGCCGGAGACGCTGTCACGGCAGGTCACGGAGCGGTCAAGGGGAGCACGCCGATAGGGGAGCTGGCCCATCGAGTCCGTCAGCCGGCGCGCAGATGTCCCGGCGGCGGGTGCTCGACGCCGCCGGCGAGCCAGGCGCACAGGTCGTCGACGTCGGCGGCCTCGTGCAGCGGGCCGGCGACGACGGCGGGGCCGGTGGGCGCCCGGTCGTGGTCGCAGGGCTGGACGAGCACGAGCGCCCCGGCGCCGTGGGGCGCGGTGCCCTGCCCGCACGCGGAGGTCGTCAGGCACGGGGCGCTGACGAGCACGCCGTGCGGGCACCGGCGGACGGTGCCGCGCAGCGCCTCGCCGACCTCCTCGCGCCCGGGGGCGGGGCGCTGGTGGTGCGGGCAGGCCGCGGTGCCGCAGTAGACGGCGGTGAAGCCGACGGTGCCGGTCACCGCTCCCCCTCGCGCCGGCCCGACGACTCGACACCCGTGCCGGGCAGGTCGTCGCACGGGTCGACGTGCCGCTGCTCGAACGGGTCGGGGAACCGGCGCCACGCCGCCTCCCCGCGGGCGAGCTCGGCGTCGGTGAGCAGGGCCGCGTCCAGCGCCTCGACGATCCCGGCCGGGTCGGCGTCGTGGACGAGCACCACGAGCTGCTGCTCGCGGTCGCCGAACCGGTCGTCCCACCGCAGCGCCGCGGCCGCGCGGCGCTCGTCGCCGACCTCGTCCCACTCGTCGGCACCGGCCGCGAGCCACGTGCCGGCGAACCCGACCTGCAGGGCACCGCCCGCGGACTCGAGCCACAGCACGTGCTCGGGCTGCGAGGCGACCCACACCCGCCCGCGCGCCCGGATCGTGCCGTGCAGCAGCACGTCGACCGCGGCGTGCAGGCGCTCGGGGTGGAACGGCCGGCGGTGCCCGACGTGCAGCAGCGAGACCCCGGCGTCGCGCGACAGCGGGGGCTGGCCCCGCAGCAGCGGCGCGTGGGCGTCCTCGGGGACGCCGCGGCGCGCGTCGGGCCCGAGGCCGGCGAGCCGGGTGACGACGTCCGCGCCCAGCTCGACCGCGATCTCCGGCGCGCCCCCGGGCGGGTCGGCCACCGTGAGGCGCTCCGCGCGCGGGGCGAGGCGGTCGAGGACGGCCTCGAGGCGCACGCGGTCCCAGGGGGTCGCGCAGCGCCCGGCGACGACGAGGACGTCGGCGAACTCGGCCTGCGCCACCACCATCTGTGCGACGGTGCGCTCGTCGTCCGCGGTGAGCCCGAGGCCGCGCTCGACGAGCGCGTCGTCGCTGCCCGCGTCGTCGAGCCAGGTCTCCGCGTCGATCACACCGACGACGCCGCGCAGCGCGAGCACCCCGGTGACGGGACCGTCGGCGCCCTCGGGCACGAGTGTGTGCAGCGCCTCCGCCGCCGCCTCGGGCTCCATGCCCGGGTCGAGCAGCAGGACGACGTGCCGCACCGCCGGGTCGCGGGCCAGGCGCAGCAGCAGGGGCAGCAGGTCCTCCCGCAGCGTGCAGGCCACACAGCCGTGCGCGAGCTCGAGCACCGTGTCGGCCGCGCCGTCGTCGTCGACCACCCGCCGGTGCACGACGCCCTCGCCCAGTCCGCGCAGGTCGTGGGCGACGAGCACCCCGTGCCGCCCCCGCAGTGACGCCGCCGTGGCGGCCGCGGTGGCGCGGTCGGCGCCGCACACCAGCGTCAGTCCGGTCTCCGGACCCTCGGGCATAGCGCTCCCTTCGATGGCGTTACTGTGAACGATAATCATTCTCAACAACGAGGGGAAGCATGGCCCGCAACGACATCCGCCCGATCGTCAAGCTGCGCTCGACCGCCGGGACCGGCACGACCTACGTGACCCGCAAGAACCGCCGCAACGACCCCGACCGCCTCGTGCTGCGCAAGTATGACGCCCGCGTGGGGCGTCACGTCGACTTCCGCGAGGAGCGATGAGCCGCGCCCCGCGCCCGCCCCGGCGCCGCAAGCCGAACCCGCTGCGCGACGTCGAGACCGTCGACTGGTCGGACGTGTCGGTGCTGCGCACCTTCGTCTCCGATCGCGGGAAGATCCGGTCGCGGCGCGTCACCGGGCTGACCGGACAGCAGCAGCGCCGGGTCGCGACGGCGATCAGGACCGCGCGCGAGATGGCGCTGCTGCCGTACTCCTCCAGCCCGGGGAAGGGATGACGATGGGGCGACGCTGCCAGGTCACCGGACGCTCCCCCGGCGTCGGGCGGAACGTCTCGCACTCGCACGTCCGCACCCCGCGCCGGTTCGGGGTCAACGTGCAGGACCGCCGCTACTGGGCGCCGAGCCTCGGCCGGTACGTCCGGCTGCGGCTGTCCGCCAAGGGGATCAAGGTCGTGGACCGCGACGGCGTCGATGCCGTCGTGGCCCGCCTGCGCGCCGCCGGGGAGAGGATCTGAGATGGCGAAGACGTCGAAGATCGCCGCGAACGACCGCCGGCGGGAGACCGTCGCCCGGTACGCCGCCCGCCGCGCCGAGCTGACCGCGCTGATCAAGCACCCCGCCACCTCCGAGGACGCCCGTGCGGCGGCGCAGCGCGAGCTGCGCGCCCAGCCGCGGGACGCCAGCGCGACGCGCGTCCGCAACCGCGACGCCGTCGACGGGCGCCCGCGGGGCCACCTGCGCGCGTTCGGGCTCTCGCGGGTGCGGCTGCGCGAGTACGTGCACGCCGGCTACCTGCCGGGCGTGCGGAAGAGCAGCTGGTGAAGGGAGCACCGATGAAGGTCCGCGCCTCGCTGAAGGCCCTGAAGCAGAAGCCGGGATCGAGCGTCGTGCGCCGGCACGGCAAGGTCCTGGTGATCAACAAGCGGAACCCGCGCTGGAAGGCCCGTCAGGCCTGATCAGGTGGCGTGTCGGTGACCCGCAGCAGCAGGGCGACGAAGGCGTCGGCGTGCAGCCGCCCGCCGCTGCGGGGCACCTCGCCCCGGCGTTCGTCGTCGGCGACGAGCTCGTCGGCGACCCGCTGCATGGCCCGCACGAGGGGGTCGACGAGCTCGGGCGGCACCTCGCCCAGCAGCTCGAGCGAGCCGTCGTCGCGCCGTTGCGTGGACAGGTGCGCGAGCGCCCGGCGCAGCACCCGGCGCGGCTCGCCGGCCACGAGGTCGTCGTCGCGTGCGGTCACGCGGACTCCTCCTCGGTCACCTCGTCGAGCAGCGCCGACCAGAACCGCAGCGCGGCGTGCTCCATCTCCAGCCCCAGGCGCAGGGTGATCATGCGCTTGGCGACGGCGTCGAGGTCGGCGTAGCGGGCCTGCATGTCCTCGTAGACCGCGATCCGCTCGCGGTGCGCGGCCACCTGCTCGCGGGCGAGCCGCGCGACGTCGCCCTGCTCGCCGACCTCGTTGAAGAACAGCTTGAGCTCGGCGATGTCGCGCATCTGGAAGTGCTCGGGCGTCGGCTCGGCGAGCCAGGCCTTGAGCTCGCCGAGCCCCTGGTCGGTGAGCCGGTAGGTCCGCCGGCGCCGGCCCTCCTCCTCGGTCTCCGCCTCCAGCAGCCCGAGCTCGGCCAGGCGCTGCGGCTCCGAGTACAGCTGCGCGTGCGGGAAGTGCCAGAAGTAGCCGATGGAGCGCCCGACCGCCCGCTTGAGGTCGTACGACGTCGACGGTCCGCGCAGCGCGATCGTGCCGAGCACGACGTAGGAGGTCGGGGAGAGCCGGTCGGCCACGACCACGGAGCGTACCGACCCTTGCCACCCCGCGATACGTCCCATACCGTCCGAAACAGATGGTATGCGTCGGAGCATGATCAGGAGGCGGGGTCCCGTGGATCTGGCGACGGTCTGGGCGTGGGCGGTCGAGCGCTTCCCGACGCGGCGTGCCGTCGGCGGCCCGCGCCCGATGACCTACGCCGAGTGGGACGCCCGCACCGCCCGCCTGGCCCACGCCCTGCTCGCGCTCGGGGTCCGTCGCGGCGACCGCGTCGCCCTCGTGCTGCACGGCGGCGAGCCGGCGGCGTCGCTGCACCTCGCCGCCCAGCGGATCGGCGCCGTGGCCACCCCGCTCTCCCCGCGCTTCGGGCCGCCCGAGCTCGCGCACTGCCTCGCCGACGCCGCGCCCGCGCTGGTCGTCAGCGAGCCCGCGACCGGGGAGGCGACCGCGGCGGCCCTGGGCGACGAGCGCATCCGCCCGGTCGCGCACCTCGACCTCGAGCAGGTCGAGCGCCAGGCCCTCCGCCAGCCCGATTCCGCGCCGTCCGACCCGCCGACCGCCGACGACATCAGCGTCATGCTCTACACGTCGGGCACCACGGGCCGGCCCAAGGGCGTGCCGCGCACCCACCGCGCCGAGCACGCCGCGGCCGTCGCGCACCTCGTGCAGACCGGCGGGCGCCCCGGCGACGTCGTGCTCGGGGTGATGCCGCTGTTCCACACCATGGGCGTGCGCACCCTGCTCGGCACGATCGTCGCGGGCGGGACGTGGGTGCCCCAGGCGCGCTTCGACGCCGCGGAGGCCGCCGAGCTGATCGCGCGCGAGCGGGTCACGTCGCTCTACCTCGTGCCGACGATGTACTGGTCGCTGCTGCGCGAGGCCGACCCCGCCGCGCTCGTCGGGGTGCGCCGGCTCGCCTACGCCGGCGCGCCGATGGCGCCGGCGCTGGCCGAGCGCCTGGTCGACGCCGTGGCGCCGGAGGCGTTCGTCAACCACTTCGGCTCGACCGAGATCTACACGTTCACGATCGGCCCGGACGTCGCGGCGAAGCCGGGCTGCGCGGGGCGCGCGGGGGTGTTCAGCCGGGTGCGGCTCGTCGACCCCTCCCCCGGCGCGGGTCCCGACGACCAGGTCGCGCCCGGTGAGCAGGGCCAGGTGGCGGTGTCGATGGCGAGCCCCGAGGCGTTCGCCGGCTACTGGCTGCGCCCGGACGCGACCGCGAAGGCCGTGCGGGACGGCTGGTACTTCACCGGCGACCTCGCGGTGGCCGACGACGACGGCGACCTCTGGGTGGCCGGCCGCGTCGACGACATGATCAACACGGGCGGCGAGAACGTGTACCCCGACGAGATCGAGGCCGCGCTCGTGCGGTGCCCGGCGGTCGCCGACGTGGTCGTGGTGGGGCTGCCCGACGAGCGCTGGGGACAGGCCGTGACCGCGTTCGTGGTGCCCGCCGCCGGCGTCGGCCCCGACGACGCCGTCGTGGCCGCGGACGCCTGGGCGCGCGAGACGCTCCCCTCGCTGCGGCGCCCGAAGCGCGTGATCGCGGTCGACGCGGTGCCGCGCTCCGCGGTCGGCAAGACGCTGCGCCGGGTGCTCGTCGGCGGCGACTACACCGCACTCGCGGACACGGGCGCCGGGATCCCGAGCGAAGGGCACCTTCGCTCGGATAGATCGAGCGAAGGTGCCCCTCGGTCAGATCGGGCGGCACGGTGACCTGGACCCCGTCGCGCGACGAGGACGCGGCGCTCGTGGCCGGCGCCGGGCGCTTCGTCGACGACCTCGACCCGCTGCCCGGCACGCTCGTCGCCGCCGTCGTGCGCAGCCCGCACCCGCACGCTCGGATCCGCGGCGTCGACCTCGAGCGCGCCCGCGCCCACCCCGGCGTCGCCGCGGTGATCGGCCCGGACGAGGTGCGCGCGGCCGTGCGCCCGTTCCCGCTCTCCACCTCCACGCCGATGCCCTACCTGCCCTCGGCGGTCGACGTCGCGCGCTACGTCGGCGAGCCCGTCGCCGTGGTCGTCGCGGGCGACCGCTACGTCGCCGAGGACGCCGCCGAGCTCGTCGAGGTCGACTACGAGCCGCTGGACGTCGTCGTCGACACCCGCGCGGCGCTGGAGCCCGGGGCGGTCCTGCTGCACCCGGAGGCCGGCACGAACGTCGCCACCGACCGCAGCTTCGCGTTCGGCCCGGTCGACGAGGCGTTCGCCCGGGCCGACCACGTCGTGCGCGGCGAGTACACGTTCCCGCGCTACTCGTCGGTGCCGATGGAGTGCTACGGGGTGGTGGCGCACTGGGGCGTCGAGGACGTCGAGGTGTGGGCGAACTTCCACGGCCCGTTCACGATGGTCCCGGTGGCCGCGGGCGCGCTGGGCGTGCCGGTGTCGCGGTTCCGGCTGCACGTGCCCGCCGACATCGGCGGCAGCTTCGGGATCAAGTCGGGCATCTACCCCTACGTCGTGCTGATGGCGCTGGCCTCGAAGCACGCCGGGCGCCCGGTGCGCTGGACCGAGGACCGCGTCGAGCACCTGCTGGCGAGCTCGTCGGGGGCAGGGCGGGCGATGGGGTTCGAGGCCGCCGTGTCGCAGGACGGGGCGGTCGAGGCCCTGCGCGTCGACCTCGTCGACGACGTCGGCGCCTACCTGCGCCCGCCCGAGCCGAGCACGCTCTACCGCTGCTTCGGCAACATCACCGGCGCCTACGACGTGCCCGCGGTCGCGATCCGCGCCCGCGCCGTCGTCACCAACCGCGCGCCGACCGGACTGAACCGGGGCTTCGGCGGCCAGCAGCTCTACTTCGGGCTCGAACGGCTCGTGGACGCCGTCGCCGCGCGCGCCGGGCTCGACGTGGCCGAGGTGCGCCGTCGCAACCTCGTGCGCTCGTTCCCGCACCGCACCCCGACCGGCGGGCTCTACGACTCCGGCGACTACCCCGCCGCCCTGGACCTGCTGCTGGCCAAGGGCGGGTACGACGAGCTGCGCGCCCGCCAGGCGGCGGCGCGGGCCGAGGGCGCGTACTACGGGGTCGGGCTGGCCCTGGTCGTCGACCCGTCGGGCACCAACATCGGCTACGTCGGGCTGGCGACGCCCGCGGCGGAGCGCAAGCCGGGCCGCGACAAGTCGGGGTCGACCGAGATCGTGCGCGCGTCGGTGGACCTGCAGGGCGTGGTGACGGTGCTGCTGGGCTCGGTGCCGCAGGGGCAGGGGCACGCGACGGTGGCGCGCCGGGTGGCGGCGGACCGGCTGGGGCTGCCCGTGGAGCAGGTGCGCGTGGTGGTCGACATGGACACCGCCTCGACGCCGTGGACGGTGACCTCGGGGAGCTACTCGTCGCGCTTCGCGCCGCTGGTGACGAGCGCGGTGGTGGCGGCGGTCGACCGGCTGGCCGAGACGGTGCGCGCGGGGGCGTCGGTGCTGCTGGGCGCGGACGCCGCCGGGCTGGAGCTGGCGGACGGGAGCGTCCGGGACCCGGTCTCGGGCCGGGAGTGCCTGTTCCGGCACGCGGCCGGGGTCGTGCACTGGGACCCGGGCGCGCTGCCGGCGGGCGCCCCGGCCCGGCTGGCGACCGAGGGCGAGTTCGTGCCGCCCGAGGCCGTCGCGGCCACCGCGGAGGACCGGATCAACTCCTCGCTCTGCTACGGCTTCGTCGCCGAGATGGTCGGGGTGCGCATCGACCCGGACACGCTGGTGGTGACGCTGGACCGGGTGGCGACCGTCCACGACGCCGGCACGGTGCTCGACCCGGTGCTCATCGAGGGGCAGGTGCTCGGGGCACTCGTGCACGGGCTGGGCGGCGCGGCCTACAAGGAGTTCCGCTACTCCCCGGCGGGCCAGCCGACCTCGGCGACGTTCCTCGACTACCTCTGTCCCACCAGCGCCGAGACCGCGTTCGACCTGGTCTCCGACCACGTGTCGTCGCCGTCGCCGCTCACACCGCTCGGCGCCAAGGGGTGCGGCGAGGGCAGCTCGATGAGCCTGCCCGTCGCCTACGCCAACGCCGTCGCCGACGCCCTGGCACCGGCCGGCGTCCCGATCGACTCCCTGCCCCTGCACGGCTCCGTGATCCACGACCTCCTCATGTGAGCGAAATTCCCGGCTATAGCCGGGAATTTCGCTCACATACCGACGACGAAGGGTTCCCATGGCACTGACCGGTGGCGAGGTCCGGCTCGACCGCTCGCACGACGGGCGCGTCGCGGACGTGACGCTGTCCCACGGGCCCTACACGGTGATCACCTGGGAGATGCGCCAGCTGATGGCCGAGCGCTTCGCCGAGATCGACCGCGACCCGGACGTCCAGGTCGTCGTGATCCGCTCCGACGGCGAGCACTTCTCCTCGGGCGGCGACATCGCCGGGTTCATGGAGGTCGACCCGATCGACTTCACCGACCTCGGCCACAACGTCACCGCGCCGGCCCGCAGCCCCAAGCCGGTGATCGTCGCCGTCGACGGCTACGCCTTCGGCGTCGGCCTCGAGCTGGTGCTGTCCTGCGACATCCGCCTGGCCACCGAGCGCAGCCGCTTCGCCCTGCCCGAGATGAACCTCGGCATGATCCCGGGCTCGGGCGGCACGCAGCGCCTGGCGCGCTTGATCGGGCTCTCGCGCGCCAAGCACCACATCATGACCGCGAAGCGGATCACCGGTCAGGAGGCCGCCGACTGGGGCGTGGTCGCCGAGCTGCACCCCGACCGCGAAGCGCTGGACAAGGCCACCGAGGCCCTGGTGACCAAGATGCTCGGCTTCTCCCCGCTCGCCCTGCGCGCCGCGAAGGAGGTGCTCGACCGCGGCATCGACGCCCCGCTGTACTCGGGGATCGAGCTGGAGCGCAAGGCCTACGCCATGCTGCGCTCGAGCCACGACTTCGCCGAGGGCGTCGCGGCGTTCGGCGAGAAGCGGGCGCCGTCGTTCACGGGGCGGTGAGCCGGCGATGAAGGCCGCACCGTTCGCCTACTGCCGCCCGGACTCGGTCGACGAGGCCGTGGACGTCCTCGCCGGCGGCGACGCCAAGGTGCTCGCCGGCGGCCAGTCGCTGGTGCCCGTGCTCGCGATGCGCCTGGGCCGGCCGGGCACGCTGGTGGACATCACGCGGCTGCCGGGGCTGGACTCGCTGGTGATCGAGGACGGGCAGCTGCACGTCGGCGCCGCCGTGCGCCAGCGGACGGTCGAGCGGTCGGCGGAGGTCGCGTCGGTCCCCCTGATCCGGCGCGCGATGCCCTTCGTCGGGCACCGGGAGCTGCGCAGCCGCGGCACGGTGTGCGGCAGCCTCGCGCACGCCGACCCGGCCGCCGAGCTGCCCGCGGTCGCCGCGTGCCTCGGGGCGTCGGTGGTGCTCCGCGGCCCCGGCGGCGAGCGGGTCGTGCCGGCACGCGACTTCGTCACGGGAGCGATGACGACCGCGGCGGGGCCGGACGAGCTGGTCACCGGCGTGCGCTTCCCGGTGGCGGCCGACGGCGAGGGCTTCGGGTTCGCCGAGATCGCTCGCCGGCACGGCGACTTCGCGCTGGCCGGGGTGGCGGTGCGGGTGCGCGGCGACGAGGCCGTGCTGGCGGCGTTCGGGGTGTCCGACCGGCCCGTGGTCCGCGACGTCTCGATCACCGACCCCACCGAGGCCGGGCTGCGCCCGGTCACCGACGCCCTGGCCCACGAGGTCGTCGACACCGACGGCGACGCCCACGGCTCGCGCGGCTACCGCGCCCGCCTGCTGGGCGTGCTCGCCGCGCGGGAGCTCGCCCGCGCACACCGGGACGCATCGCAGGAGGTGACGGCATGAGGGTCGAGGCCGACGGCACGGTCGAGGTGGCCCTGACCGTCAACGGGCGGGCGGTGACGGTCGCCGTCTCCCCGCGCACCACGCTCTCCGACGTCCTGCGCGACCACCTCGGGCTCACCGGCACCCACGTCGGCTGCGAGCACGGCGTCTGCGGGATGTGCACGGTGCTGCTCGACGGCGAGGCGGTGCGCGCGTGCCTGCTGTTCGCCGTGCAGTGCGAGGGCGCCGCGCTGACCACGGTCGAGGGGCTCGGCGGCGCCGACGACCAGCACCCGCTGCAGCAGGCGATCTCCCACCACCACGGTCTGCAGTGCGGCTTCTGCACGCCGGGGATGCTGATGAGCGCCTACGACCTGCTCGCCGGCGGCACCTACACCGAGGAGTCGCTGCCCGAGGACATGTCGGGCGTGCTGTGCCGCTGCACCGGCTACCGCGGGATCCTCGCCGCCGTCGCCGACGTCGCCCGCGCGCACCCCGACGGCGTCCCCCCACCCCGCGCCGCCGTGCCTCCCGCGCTGGTGGGCCGCCTCGGGAGTGTCAGCGGCGTGGCGTCGCAGACACTGAGTGTCCGTCACGCCACGCAGTCGCCCGAAGAGATCGCGGTTCCCGCGGGTCCGCCGACGATCACCGTCGACGTGCGCCGTGCGTTGTCGTCCCCCGTGGACGACGTCTGGGCGGTGCTCTCGGATCCGGCGCGCCTCGTCGCCTGCCTGCCCGGCGCGGAGATGACCGAGGACCTCGGCGACGACCGCTACCGCGGGCGCGCCGTCGTCGCCCTCGGACCGGTGTCCCTGCGCTTCGAGGGCCTCGCGCACATCGCCGACCGCGACGACACCACCCGCCGGATGCGCGTGCTCGCCCAGGGCGCCGACCGTGGCGGTTCGAGCACCCACGCGGTCATCCGGCTGGCGGCCGACCCCGCCGACCCCGGCGGCACCACCCTCACCGCCGACGCCGACGTGCACCTCACCGGCCGCGTCGCCCAGTTCGGCCGGGCGCTGGCCGGCGACGTGTCGCGGCGGCTGTTCGAGCAGTTCGCGGACGCCGTCGACGAGGCCGCCCGCACCGGCGAGGCGCCCACCACGCGGACCAGCCCGCTCCGCCTCGCCCTCGGCGCCCTGCGCGCCCGGCTCGGCCGGTTACTGGCTCGTATCGCTCGCCCAGCGAGGGATACCAGCCAGTAACCCACCGCGGCACCCCCGCGCCTCAGCGCCCCCGGTAGCGCGGTGCGCGCTTCTCGGCGAAGGCGGCCGGCCCCTCCAGGGCGTCGTCGGTGCGCATCACCCGCAGGAACGCCTCGTGCTCGCGGGCCATCGCCTCGTCGTGCTCCAGGCCCAGCCCGTCCAGCACCCGCCCCCGCGCCTCGCGGACCGCGAGCGGGCCCCGGTCGGCGATCGACCGCGCGAGCGCCAGGGCCGTCGGGACCAGGTCCGGCAGCGCCACCACCCGGTTCACCAGCCCCGCCCGGTGCGCCTCGGCGGCGTCGACGGGCTCGCCGGACAGGATCATCTCCATCGCCAGCCCCAGCGGCACGGCGCGCGGCAGCCGCACGGTCCCGCCGGCGCCGGGGATGATCGCCCATTTCGTCTCGGCGAGCCCGAACGTCGCGTTCGGCGAGCACAGCCGGACGTCGCAGGCCAGCGCCATCTCCAGCCCGCCGGCCAGCGCGTGCCCGTTGACCGCGGCGATCAGCGGCTTCGCCCGGTCCACGGCGGTGAACCCGCCGAAGTTCCACGGGACGTCCTCGCCCGCCCGGACGCGGTCGCGGTACGGCGGGATCAGCCGCTTGAGGTCGGCGCCCGCGGAGAACGTCGTCTCCCCCGCCCCGGTGAGCACGGCGACGAGCTGCTCGTCGGACGCCTCGAACGCCGCGACCGCCGCCCCGAGCGCCTCCTGGTGCTCGGGATCCAGCGCGTTGCGCGCCTCCGGCCGGTCGATGGTCAGCACCGCCACCCGCGGGTCGGCGGGATCGGTCTCCACACGGATCGCCACCGGCCCATCATCACCGGAGGTGGGCGCTGTAGGGCACGTAGCTGAACCCGAACGGCGTCGGGCTGGGTTCGCGGCGCAGCACGTGCAGGCAGTCGGCGCACCGCGCGACGAGGCACCAGCCGGTCACCTCGAGCAGCGGGTAGCCCTGCACCGCCGTGCCCCCGCACGCCGGGCACGTCTCGTCGAGGTCGGTCCGCGTGACGGTGAGCTCCGGCTCCTCGGGCCGCCCGAACACCATCGTCATGAGCCGTTCTCCCTGGTCGAGCTCCGCTGCGCTGCGTCTCCCCGCAGCGCCTCCGTCGCCTCGCGGTCCACGGTCAGCTCGTCGGGACCCTCGTCGGGGTCGCCCAGGATCACCACGCCGTAGTCGACCCGGGCGCCGTCGAGCGTCACGAAGCCGTCGCGGACGTCGCGCAGGACCGCCTCCGGGTCACGGGTGGACGCGGCTCCCCAGCCCCCGGCCCCCGGCGTGCGCACGCGCAGGAGCGTCCCCGGCGCGGCGGCGATGTCGGCGTTCCCCGCGTGCCACCGCCCCTCGTGCGGCGCGGCGGCCGCCCCGGAGTCCGCGAAGTACCCGCCCAGCGGGCGGAGGTCCTCGTCGGCCGAGCGCAGCCATCGCGCGGCCGCGGGACCCCCGTCCGGCTCCCCGATCCAGGCGCCGCCGGGCCGACCGGCGCCCCCGCCGTCGGCGCCCCACGGCAGGATCCGCAGGTGCAGGAGCATCGGGTAGACGTCGGCCTCCCCGACCACCATCCGGTCGTAGACCACGCCCGCCCCGCCGCGGTGCGCGCCCGGCCCCGCGGTGTCGGCGACGTACTCCTTGCGCAGCACGACGATCGGGTGGTCCTCCTCGATCGACTCGATCGACATGTCCATGAGGTTCTGCTGGCTCATCGACACGAAGTCCTCGCCGTCGCCCTCCGCGGACGCCCCGAAGCCCCCGAGCGCCAGCATCGGCGCGACGAAGAGCCTCCGCCCCGACCCCGCGCCGTCCTCCAGCACGACCGGGATCGACTGGGTCGCCGCGGCGAGGCGCTCCGCGACGCCGTCGCCCGCGCTGCGCCGGGGCCCGGACGGCGCGGCCGCGGTGCTGCCGGTCATCAGCAGGCCCATGTTCGACCCGTAGTGCCCGCCGAAGCCGGACCCGGGCGGCGCGCCGGAGATGATCGCCTTGGTGACGGCGTTGAACACCGCCTCGGCCGCGTCGAAGTACATCGTCGTCGCCGCCGGCGGCCGCGCGGTGATGAACGTGCCCTCCGGCGCGACCACCGTGATGGCTCGGAACGCCCCGGCGTTGTTCGGGTTGTGCGGGTCGCAGAGGAACTTCAGCGCGGTGTAGACGCCGTTCGCGGCGTCGAACACCGAGCAGTTCACCGACGACGCCGCCTCCCGCGTCGAGCCCGAGAAGTCGACCTCGACCTCGTCGCCGCGCTTGCGGACCGTCGCGCGCACCACGTACGGCTCGTCGTGGAACGCGTCGGCGTCGATGCCGTCCTCGCCGACGAAGTCGCCGTCGGGCAGCGCGCGCAGGCCCTCGCGCATCGAGCGGTCGGCGTAGTCGAGCGTGTAGGCCATCGCGTCGTGCACGGTGTCGACGCCGTGGGTCTCCACGAGGGCGTGCAGCCGTTCCTCGGCGAACGTGCAGGCACTGTGCATGGCCTGCAGGTCGGCGATCATGTTGTCGGGCAGCCGGGAGTTGTCGAAGTACAGGTTGAAGCCCGGCGTCCACGGCCGGTCGTCCTTGTAGACGGGCACGCCCGCGATGACGACGCCCTCCTCGAACAGCGACCGCTTGCGCGTCGAGTAGCCGCCCGCGGTGACCCCGCCCATGTCCATGAGGTGCGCCTTCACCGCCACCCCGCCGATGAGCCGGTCGCCGACGAAGACGGGCTTGTAGAACCCGTTGTCGTAGACGTGGTTGCCGCCCTTGAACGGGTTGTTCATCGCGAGCAGGTCGCCGGGGCGCAGGTTCTCGACGCCGTACTCCCAGAGCAGATTGCGGACCATGAACGGCATCACGCCCGAGAAGTGCGCGAGGCTCTCGTTCATCGCGACGACGTCGTGCGCGAGGCCGCGCTCGAGGTCTTCGGGGCCGATGAGCGTGACGCAGAAGTCGAAGGCGTCGCGGATGATCGGCGAGAAGCTCGACCGCAGGATGATCCGGCCGGCCTGGCGCACGGTCGCGAAGAACGCGCTGCGGATGATCTCGCGCGCGACCTGGTCGCTCATGCCGTCTCCCACGTGATGATCATGTGTCCGGTCCCGTCGACGGTCAGCCGGTCGCCCGCCTCCAGCACCGTCGTCGCCGTCGGCTGCACGACCAGCGCCGGGCCCTCGACCCGCGCCCCGACCGCGAGCCCCTCGCGCGCCACCACCGGGACCTCCTGCCACCGCCCGTCGAGGTGCACCCGCGCGCGGCCCGGCGCGCCGTCCGGTCCGGGCACGGTCGGGGCCGGCGCGTCGGGCGTCCCGAGCTCGACGGTCGCGGTGACCCGGGCCATCGTCGCCTTCACGTCCGCGCGCGGGACGGCGTAGCCCCAGGTGCGGCGGTGGGTGGCGTCGAAGTTGGTGCGCAGCTCGTCGACGGCGGCGTCGTCGAGGGGCCGCTCGGGCACCGGGACGCCGTTGGTCTCCCAGGTCTGGCCCTGGTAGCGGCCGTCGAGCCAGCGGGTGTAGCTGATGTCGCGTTCGCCCAGGGTCCTGTCGGCGTCGTCGCGCAGGCGCGTGTAGGCCGCCTCCAGCTCGTCGGGCGCGAGCATGCCCAGCGCCCGCACGACCGGCTCGCCGACGTCGAGGCGCAGGTCGGCGAGCGCGAGCCCGTAGGCACTGAGCTCCCCGGGCTGAGGGGGGACGACGACCGACTCGCTGCCCAGCGCCCGCCCGATCCGCGCGCCGAACACCGGGCCCGCCGAGCCGTAGACGTAGAGCGCGAAGCGGCGCGGGTCGATGCCGTTGTAGACCGACACCTCGCGCGCCGCCTCGACCATCGCCGCGGTCGCGATGTCCAGGACGGCCCGGGCGGCGTCCTCGGTGGTCAGGCCCGTGGCCCGGGCGATCGGCGTGAACGCCGCGCGCGCCGCGCCGGTGTCGAAGGTCGAGGCCCCGCCCAGGAACCGCGCCGGGTCGAGGATCCCCAGCACGGCCAGCGCGTCGGTCACCGTCGGCTCGGTGCCGCCGCGCCCGTAGCAGGCCGGGCCGGGGACCGCGCCCGCGCTGCGCGGCCCGACCCGCAGGGCCCCGCGCCGGTCGACCCAGGCCAGCGAGCCGCCGCCCGCGCCGATGGAGTGCACGGCCATCGCCGGCAGCGCGATGATCACGTCGTGCTCGATCTCGAGCTCGGTGGTCACGACGGGCTCGCCGTCGACCACGACCGCGCAGTCCGCGCTGGTCCCGCCGATGTCGAGCGTGATGAGGTCCGGGGTCCCGAGGCGCCGCCCGCCGCGCTGGGCGCCGGTGACGCCGCCGGTCGGCCCGGACTGCAGCGTGTACGCCGGGCGCTCCCGCGCGGTGCCCACCGGGAGCACGCCGCCGTTGGACTGCATCACCATGAGCGGGCCGGTGTAGCCGGCCTCGGCGAGGCGGCGCTCGGCGCGGTCGAGGTAGCGCTGCACCGGCGGCCCGACGTAGGTGTTGACCACGGCGGTCGAGAAGCGCGGGTACTCCTTGAAGCACGGGTGCACGCCGGTCGAGGTCCAGACCGGCACGTCGGCCAGCTCGGCGGCGATCGAGGCCGCGCGCCGCTCGTGCTTGTCGTCGGCGTAGGCGTTGAGGAAGCAGACCAGGATCGCCTCGACCCCGCGCCCGACGAGGAACCGGACCTCGTCGGCCAGCGCCTCCTCGTCCAGCGCGACGACCTCGCGCCCGGTGCGGTCGATCCGCCCGGGCACCGTGCGGCGCAGCCAGCGCGGGCAGAACGGCTCGCGGGCGTCGCCGAACGCCCGCTGCCAGCGCGGGTTGAACTGGTCGCCGCTGGGGCGCTGGCCCCGGCCCATCGCCAGGACGTCACGGAACCCCTCGGTGGTGATCACCCCGATGGTCGCGCCGGTGCGGGTGAGCACGGCGTTGAGCCCGACCGTGCAGCCGTGCAGCACCAGCGAGATCTCCGCCATCGGGATCCCGAGCGCGGCGATCCCGGCGAGGAACCCCTCGGACTGGTCGTGGGGGGTGGTGGGCACCTTGCCGGTCGTCACCGCGCCGGTGACCTCGTCCACCGCCACGCAGTCGGTGAACGTGCCCCCGACGTCGATCCCGACCCGGTACACCAGGGCGCCCCCTCCGTCGTCGAGTGACCCGGGACACAGGGTCGTCCGGGGCGCGCGGCTACGCTATGGCTCCCTGACCAACGGGGACGGGGGCTGGTTGTGCCGGCGACGCACGCGGAGTGGATGACGGCGGCCGCGGACATCCTGCGCGCGCTCAACGCCGACGAGCCCCGCGAGGCCCTGCTCGCCCGGATCGCCCGGCACACCTGCACGCTCGCGCGCACCGACTCGTGCTCGGTGATGCTGCTCGACGACACCGGCGAGCGCCTCGTGCTGACCGCCGGGCACGCGCTGACCGAGCGCTACCGCCGCGACCTCGAGGCGCAAGCACCGCTGCTGGTGCACCCCAGCGGGCGCGAGTCGGACCTGCCCGCCGCCCGGGCCGTCCGCGAGCGGCGCACGGTCGTGCTGCGCGACGTGGCCGCCACCGAGGCCACCTGGCCGTGGCGCGAGCTCGCCCTGGCCGAGGGCATCCGCTCCCTGCTCGCCGTGCCGCTGGGCGGCGCCGACGGCCGGGAGCTGGCCGGCGTGCTCGTCGGCTACACCGGCCACGTGCGCGACCTCGCGGCCGACGAGCTCGCCGCCGCCGAGCTGATGGCCCAGTACGCCGGCACCGTCCTGCGCACCGCCGAGCTGCGCGCCGCCGAGCATGCCACCATCCGCCGGCTGGAGCGCGCCGAGCAGCAGGACCGCGCGCTGCTGCGCCTGCTGCTCGACGACGCCGGGCTCGACGGCGTCCTCGACGCCCTCGCCGGCGCCCTCGACGCGTCGGTGACCCTGGAGACCCCGGAGGGCTCGCCGCTGGGGCGGGCGGGCCCCGAGGTGCCCGGGGTGCCCCCGGTGACGCGGACCCGGGCGCTGCGCCGGGCGCTGGCCGCGGTGGACGACGACCGGACGGTGGTGCGGGCGCCGCTGGGCTCCTCGGTGTGCGCCTGGGTGGTGCCGATCGCCGTCGCCGACGAGCTCGCCGCGCGCCTGTGGGTGGCGCGCCGCGACGGGTGGGCCGACCGGTCGGTGATCGAGCGCTTCTCGCTGCTCCTGGCCCTGGAGCTGCTCAAGCGCCGCCGGGCCGTCGAGACCGAGCTGCGGCTCACCCGCGACCTGGCGGTGGAGCTGGTCAGCGGCACCGGCGACGAGCGCAGCCTGCTCGACCGCTCCGACGCCCTGCACCACGACCTGCGCCGCCCGCACACCGTCGTGCTGGCCCCGCCCGGCACCGCGCCCGCGGCCTTGCTCGGCGGGTCGCCGCTGGTCGGCGAGCACGAGGGCGCCCTGGCCGTCCTGGTCCCGGAGGCCGACCGGGGCCGGCTCGCGGCGGCGTTGGCCGGGGCCGCCGGCCCGGTGGTGATCGGTCCGACGGTGACGGCGACCGACGGCTACCCGCCGGCCTGGCGGGTGGTGCGCACGGCCCACGCGCTGGCCGCCGAGGCCGGGACCACCGGCGTGCTCGACCTCGACGACCTCGGCGTCGCCGTGCTCCTGCTCGAGACCGGCACCCCCGACGGCCTGCGTCGGCTCGCCGCCCATCGCCTCGGCGCGCTCGAGGAGCACGACCGCACCCGGGGCACCGACCTCGTCGCCACGCTGCGGGAGTGGGTGCGCCGCGGGTGCGCCACGGCCGACACCGCCCGCGCGCTGCACGTGCACCCGCACACGATCAGCTACCGCCTGCGCCGCGTCGCCGAGCTCGCCGGCACCGACCCCCGCCGCCAGGAGGGCCTGTTCGAGCTGCAGGTCGCGCTCATGGTGCGCGCCGTCCAGGCCTGCGCGGCCCGGCCGTGACCGCGCGGGGGCAGCCGCAGCTGGTGCCGATGCGCAGGGTGTGGGGCACGGTCTCGGTCAGCGCGCCGCCCCCGCGCCCGTCGATGCGCCGGATGAGCTGCTCCACCGCGGCCTGGGCCATGAGGCGCCGCGAGAGGACGACGGTGGTGAGCTCGGCCAGCATCGAGGCGCCGGGGAAGACACCGTCGATGCCGGTGACGGCGACGTCGTCGGGCACCCGCAGGTCGTGCTCGCGCAGCGTCCCGATGACCCCGGAGGCGATGGCGTCGGACCCGCACGCGATGGCGCGCGGGACGTCGTCGGCGTCGATGAGGTGCTGCGCGACCCGCCGCCCGCCCTCGGCGTTGAGGAAGGCGATGAACCGCCGGTGGGCGGGCAGCGGCACGCCGAGCTCGGCGGCCGTGGCGACGAACGTCCGCGCCCGCTCCGCCGAGGACGACGAGCTCTGGGTGCCGGTGACGATCGCGAGGTCGGTGTATCCGTGGCCCAGCAGGTGGCGCAGGACGTCGGCCGAGAGCGCCGTCTCGTCCACGCCGATGAAGTCGGCCCGCAGCCCCGGGATCCGGCGGCTCACCTGCACGAACGGCATCTCGGCGCGGCGCAGCAGGCGGATGGCGTCGCCGTCGTCGGTGTGCAGCGAGGTCAGCACCACCCCGTCCACCCGGCGGGCGATCATCGTGCGGACCACGGTGTCCAGCGTCGGCGAGCTCTCCTGGGTGTGGGCGACGAAGACCTCGTAGCCCTGGGCGCGGGCGATGTCGATCGTCCCGGCCGAGAACTCGGAGTAGAACGGGTTGCTGATGTCGGTGAGGACCAGCCCGAGCACCCGGGAGGGCTCGGGCTCGTGCGCCCGCTCGTAGCGGTCGAGGGGGTGCCCGAGCTCGGCCGCGGTCGCGAGCACCCGGGCCCGCATCTCGGCGGAGACGCCGGGCTTGCCGTTCAGGGCGTAGGAGACCGTCGCCGCCGACACCCCGGCGCGGCGGGCGACCTCGGCCGCCGACACGCGCAGCGCGCGGACGCCCGCGCGGGGCCGTGTGTCACCGGTCACGCCCCACACACTGCCGTCAGAAGCCGACGGCGTCACGACCCTTCAGGCCCAGGACGGCCCGGGCCTCGTCGGGCGTGGCGATCTCGAGACCGAGGCCGTCGAGGATGTCCCGGACGTTCGTGACCTGCTCGGCGTTGCCCTCCGCGAGCCGGCCCGGGCCGATCCACAGCGAGTCCTCGAGCCCGACGCGCACGTGCGAGCCCGCCGCGGCGCCGATCGCGGCCAGCGGCATCTGGTGGCGGCCGGCACCCAGGACCGACCACTCGTGCCCTTCGGCGAACAGGCGGTTCGCGGTGCGGCGCAGGTGCATGAGGTCCTCGGGGTGGGGCCCGATCCCGCCGAGCAGCCCCATCACGGTCTGGACGAACAGCGGGCCCTGCGTCAGCCCCCGGTCCCGGAAGTGCGCGAGGTTGTACAGGTGCGAGGTGTCGTAGCACTCGAACTCGAAGCGGGTGCCGCCCTCCCGCCCGATCTCGAGGACGGTCTCGATGTCGGCGAAGGTGTTCTTGAAGACGAGGTCCCGGCTCTTCTCCAGGTGCTCGCGCTCCCACGCGTGCTCGAACTCGGTGAACCGGCCCAGCATCGGGTAGAGGCCGAGGTTCATCGAGCCCATGTTCAGCGAGGCGAGCTCGGGCACGAACTCGCGGGCCGGGCGCATGCGCTCGGCCACCGTCATGTGGGGCGAGCCGCCGGTGGTGAGGTTGACGACCGCGTCGGTGTGGCGCTTGAGCTCGTCGAGGATCGACACGAAGTGCGCCGGGTCCTGGGACGGGCGCCCGTCCCGGGGGTCGCGGGCGTGCAGGTGGATGATCGCGGCGCCCGCCTCCGCGGCGCCCAGGGCCGCCTCGGCGATCTCCCCCGGCGACACCGGGAGGTACTTCGACATCGACGGCGTGTGGATCGCGCCGGTCACGGCACAGGTGATGATCACTTTCCGCGCTGCGGGCATGGCGACCGCCTTCGACGTCGAGTCGCGGGAGAGGGGCGCACGTGAGCGTCCGGCCGCCCGTGACCGTTAAGCAACGTTAAGCCTGGCCGTCGCAGCGGTGAGGGCCATTCGGACGCCGCGGGTCGCTTAACGTTGCTTAAGTCCGAAACCACCGGCCAACATCGATGCCGGTGTGACCTGGGGCACACCCTGCGGTCCGAGCTGCCGGCACCACGCCACCACCCCGCCGGCCCCCGTCCACGACCCGCCCGCCGGGGCGCCGGTCGAGCACGACCAGCACCCGGAGGTGCCCATGAAGCCTGCGCCGTTCGAGTACGCGGCACCACGGGAGCTCGACGAGGCCCTCGACCTCCTCGCCGAGCACGGCGACGACGCGCGGGTGCTGGCCGGCGGCCAGAGCCTCGTGCGGATGATGAACGCCCGTCAGGTGAGCCCGTCCGTCGTCGTCGACATCAACCGGCTGCGCGGGCTGGACTCGCTGGGCGTGACCAGCGACAACGGGTCGTCCACCCTGCGTCTGGGGGCCACGGTCCGGCAGCGCACCAGCGAGCTCTCCGGCGAGGTCGCCCGCCACGCCCCGCTGCTGGCCGAGGCCGGCGCGCACGTCGCCCACGCGCCGGTGCGCGCCCGCGGCACGGTCGTCGGCAGCGTCGCGTTCGCCGACCCGTCCGCCGAGCTCCCGGCCGCCCTGCTCGCGCTCGACGGCCTGGTCAAGGTCCGCAGCCGCGCCGCCGAGCGCACCGTGGCCGCGGACGACTTCTTCACCGGCCCGTTCCGCACCTCGCTCGCGCCCGACGAGATGGTGGTGGGGATCGAGGTGCCCGTCGCGGCCGGCCGGAGCGGCAGCGCCTTCGTCGAGCTCACCCGCCGCCACGGCGACCTGCCGGTGTGCGGGGCCGCCGCGGTGCTCGGCCTCGGTGACGACGGCCGGGTCGCGCAGGCGCGGGTCGCGCTCTGCGGCGCCGACCAGCGGCCCGTCCGCGTCACCGCCGTCGAGTCCGCGGTCGTCGGCGCCGACGACCCGTCGGCGTTCACCGAGGCCGCGGCCCGTGCCGGCGACGGCCTGGAGCCCATCCCGAGCTGCCACGGCTCGGCCGACTTCCGCCGCCACCTCGCGCGCGTGCTCACCGCCCGCGCCCTGCGCACCGCCTTCGCCCGTGCGACCTCGCCGAAGGAGACGACCGATGCCCGATAAGGTCCGTATCCGGATCACCGTCAACGGCACCCGCCACGACCTCCTCACCGAGCCACGCACCCTGCTGGCCGACCTCCTCCGGGGCGACCTGGCCCTGCCGGGCACGCACCTGGGGTGCGAGCAGGGCGTCTGCGGAGCGTGCACGGTGCTCGTCGACGACGTCGCGACCCGCTCCTGCCTGGTCTTCGCCGCGCAGCTCGACGGCGCGTCGGTGCGCACGGTCGAGTCGCTGGCCGGGGCCGACGGCACGCTGCACCCGATCCAGCGGGCGTTCACCCAGGAGCACGGCCTGCAGTGCGGCTTCTGCACCCCCGGGATGCTCATGGGCGCCTGCGAGCTGCTCGAACGCGTCCCCGAACCCGGGCGCGAGGACGTCGAGGAGGCGCTCGGCGGCAACCTGTGCCGCTGCACCGGCTACCAGAACATCGTGCGCTCGGTGCGCGCGGCCGGGCGCCTGATGGCCGACGAGAAGAGCGAGCAGAGCGGGGTGCGGGCATGAGCATCGTCGAGCGGCCCGACACGGAGACCCGCCGCTGGGTGGGGCAGAGCGTCGCGCGCAAGGAGGACCCGAAGCTCCTGACCGGCCGGGCCGGGTTCATCGGCGACGTCGTCCTGCCCGGGATGCTGCACGGCGCGGTCCTGCGCAGCCCGCACGCCCACGCCCGGATCGTCTCGATCGACACCTCGGAGGCGGAGGCGCTGCCCGGCGTGGTCGTGGTGCTCACCGGCGCGAGGGCCGCCGAGATCGTCGACCCGATGCCGGCGTTCTGCGCCGAGCCGGTGGAGCAGCGCGCGATCGCCGTCGACCGCGTGCGGTTCCCGGGCGAGGCCGTCGCCGCCGTGGCCGCCACCGACCGCTACATCGCCGAGGACGCGTGCGCGCGCATCCGCGTCGAGTACGAGGTCCTGCCCGCCCTGGTCGACCCGGTCGCGGCGATGGACCCGGCGGCGACGCGGGTGCACGAGACGCTCGACTCGAACGTCGTCTTCCACCGCAGCCTCGACTGGGGCGACGTGGACGGCGACCTGGCCCGCGCGCACACGATCGTGCGCTCGAGCGCGCGGTGGCACCGGATGGGCGCCCACCCCATCGAGACGGCCGGGGCGGTGGCGTCCTGGGACCCGTTCAGCGAGTCGATGACGATGTGGTCGAACAGCAACTTCATCAACTTCCTGCCCTGGGCGTTCGCCGGGATCCTGCGGGTCCCGACCAACCGCCTGCGCATGATCCCGTGCACGGTCGGCGGCAGCTTCGGCAGCAAGCACCTGATCACCAAGGTCGTCTCGATCACCGGGGCGCTGAGCAAGGCCTGCGGCCGGCCCGTCCAGTACCTCGAGGACCGCCCCGACAACGTCGCGGCGAACGACAACGTCGGCTGCGACCGGATCTACGACGCGGAGCTCGCGCTGGCCGAGGACGGCGAGATGCTCGGCCTCGTCCTGCGGATCATCGACGACTACGGCGCGTACTTCCAGTTCGCGCACGGCCAGCACGGCAACGCGGTGGCCCAGCCCGTCGGCCCCTACCGGATCGGCAGCCTGCGCTACGACGTCTCGTGCGTGCTGACCAACAAGGTCCAGCAGGGCTTCTTCCGCGGCGCGGGCGCCGACCCGGGCAACTTCATCCTGGAGCGCCTGGTCGACAAGGCCGCCCTGGAGATGGGCATCGACCGCGTCGAGCTGCGCCGGCGCAACTTCATCCAGCCCGACCAGTTCCCGTACAAGATCCCGACGGGCAACGTCTACGACAGCGGCGACTACGAGGCCGTCCTCGACCGCGCGCTCGAGATCGCCGGGCTCGACCGGTGGCGCGACGAGCAGGAGCGGCTGCGCGCCGAGGGCCGCTACCTCGGCATCGGCCTCGCGAGCTGCCAGGAGCGCTCGGGCTACAACGCCTCGGAGTGGTGGTTCCTCTACGACGAGCCGCCGCTGCCGGCCACCAGCACCCCGGAGAGCTGCAAGATCGACGTCGACGCCATGGGCGGCGTCCGCGCCACGATCGGCTGCCCGCTGTGGGGCAACAGCCCCGAGACCGTGGTCAGCCAGGTCGTGGCCGAGGAGTTCGGGATCGACCCGTCCGCGGTCTCGGTCGCCTACGCCGACTCCACCATCGGCGCGATCTCGGCCGGTCCCGGCGGCAGCCGGGTCACGATCATGCTCTCGGGCGCGACCCGCGGCGCCGCGCGCACGGTCAAGGACAAGATGATCCGGGTCGCGGCGAGCGCCATGGAGATGGACCCCGAGGACGTCGAGTGCGTCGACGGCGTCTTCCGCGCGAAGGGGGCGCCGGGCACGTCGATGACGATGGCCGAGGTCGGGATGAAGGCCCACCTCTTCCACGACGGCACCGACGAGGCCGAGAGCAGCGGGCTGGTGGCGGTGTACACCTACGACCACCCGTACTTCACGCCGCCCACGGCCGACCGCAGCGACCTCGGCGCCTTCTACCCGATGGTCTCGCACGCCTGCCACATCCCGATCGTCGAGGTCGACCCGGAGACCGGCGAGGTGACGCTGCGCGCCTACTACGTCGTCAACGACTGCGGCACCGTGATGAACCCCGCCCTGGTCGAGGGGCAGGTCGTCGGCGGCATCGTGCAGGGCATCGGCGCGGCGCTGATGGAGGAGTACGGCTACGGCGCGACGGACGGGGCGCTGGAGACCCCGACGTTCCGGGAGTACCTGCTGCCGAGCATGCACGAGGTCCCCGAGATCGTGCTCGAGCACCTCGAGACGCCCTCGCCGTTCACCACCTACGGCGTGAAGGGCGCCGGGGAGGGCGGCCGCCTCGTCGCCCCGACGGCGATCGCGAGCGCCGTGGACGACGCCCTGCGCCCGCTCGGGGTGTGGGTGGACGAGCTGCCCATGACCCCCGAGCGCGTGGTCGGCATGATCGCCGACGCGCAGGGGAACCGGTGACGGCGGTCGACCCGGAGCGCGGGCCGGCGGCCTTCCGCCGCCCCGACGAGATCCTCGCCGCGCTGGCGCTGCCCACGCGCGGCGAGGTCTTCTCGCTGGCGGTGCCGCGGTTCACCGACATGCCGCTGTTCGGCGCCCACCCGCCGTTCCGGGTGAGCATGGCGCGCACCCCGGGCGGGCTGCGCGCCGAGGGCGCCCAGCCGTGGGGCCCGCGCAACGGCGTCGGCTACGGCTACATGGCCGAGCTGCTCAGCGCGACCTCGCACAGCGGCGCCCACGTCGACGCGCTGGCCCACGTCACGATCGGCGACGACGACCACTGGTACGGCGGCGGCAACCCGCGCGAGCACCTCGGCGACAGCGGCCCGCGCCACGGCGACGCCTCGAAGCTGCCGCCGTTCGTCTCCCGCGGCGTCCTGCTCGACGTCCCGGGCTTCCGCGGGGTCGACGCCCTGCCGCGGTCGTCGGTGGTGGACGCCGACGAGATGGCCGCGGTCGCGGCGCACCAGGGCGTCGACGTGCGGGCCGGGGACGTCGTGCTCATCCGCACCGGCTACCTCGGGCACTGGCCCGACACCGAGGCGATGACCCGCCACGCCACCGCCGGCCCCGACCTGTCGGCCGCCCGGTGGCTGCTCGAGCGCGGGGTCGTGGCCGCGGGCAGCGACACCGAGACCTTCGAGGTCCAGCCGCCGCCGGACTACGGCGACCCCGCCAACCCGCAGCCGGTCCACAGCCTGCTGCTGATCGAGCACGCGATCTACCTGTTTGAGTCCATCTACCTGGAGGAGCTCGCCCGGGCCGGGGCGTACGAGTTCCTCTTCGTCGCGCTGCCCCTGAAGATCCACGGGGCGACGGGCTCGATGCTGGACCCGGTCGCGATCGTCTGACTCACCGGCGCGCGAGCCGGCGGGCCGCGCCGGGCGAGGACGCGGCGAGGCCGTAGTGCTCGAACACCGCCGGCTCGTCCTCGGCGGCGAGCTCCCCGTCGGTGTCGATCGACGGGGCCTGCTTGGCGAGGTCCTTGGCGACGGTGACCCGCAGGTGGTCGGGCGCGACCGTCGCGCCGGCCAGCGGCACGAACGCCAGGCGCCGGCGGCCGACGATGCCGACGGTCACCGTGGCGAAGGCCGGCTCGTCGGTGACGGTGTCGACGTAGATCGCCTCGAGCGTGCCGATCTTGCCGCCGGCGGGGTCGACGACGGACTTGCCCTGCCAGTCGCGGATGTTCTCCGCCTCGAAGCCCATGGCTCGGAGGTTAGCGGCGCGGTGCCGAGAGGATGCGGACCGCGAGCGCCTCGGTGACGGCGAGCCGCGGCGTGTTCTGCCGGGCGCGCTCGGCGATCTGCCGGGGCGAGAGGCCCATGTCGGCGTAGAGCCGGACGATGTTCTCCTGGGCGGGGGTCCAGGCGGGCGTCACCGGCCGCGCGGCACGTCGGGGGGCGCGCCGCGGCGCCGGCACCCGCGGGGTGTCGACGTGCTGGGTGCCCAGACCGGTGTTCTTCGGCGCGAGCTCCCCCGCCGCCGCACGGGCGGCGATCTCGTCGGGGGCGGCGACACGGAAGGCGTCGCCGCTCTTGTTGACGGCCACCGCGGTGACCGTCGGGCCCTGGCGGTACCGCGCCTGGCAGGCCGGGGCCGTGCAGTAGGTGTATCCCAGCTCGGCGCGCTCCGCGGGGATCTCGCGGCCGCACCCGATGCAGTTCGTCGTCATCCTGCGCCCGATTCTACTCCTGAGGTGATACCGAAGAGGATCACCGAAGGAGCGTCAGCGGCGGGTGGACGTGATGGTCGCGCTGCCGAGCACGACGTCGCCGCCGTCCTCGGGGCGGTAGAACACCACCGCCTGACCGGGCGCGACACCGCGCAGCGGCGCGTCGAGGGTGACGTCGACGCCGTCCGCGTCGAGGCGCACCGTCGCGTCCGCGAGCCCGCCGTGGGCGCGGACCTGCACGACGCACGTGGTCGGCGGCTCCGCCAGCCACACCGGGTCGGTGGCGTGCAGCGACGTGACGTCGAGGTCCTCGGCCGGCCCGACGCGCACCGTGCGGCTCACCGGCTCGAGGCCGAGCACGTAGCGCGGGCGGCCGTCGGGCGCGGGGCGGGAGATGCCGAGCCCGTGGCGCTGGCCGACGGTGAAGTCGTGGACGCCGCGGTGGTGGCCGACGACCTCGCCGCCCGGGGCCACCATCTCGCCGGGCGCCTCGCCGATCCGCTCGGCGAGGAAGCCGCGGGTGTCGCCGGAGGGGATGAAGCAGATGTCGTGGCTGTCGGGCTTCTCCGCGACCACGAGCCCGCGCTCGGCGGCCTCGGCGCGCACCTCGGTCTTCGGGCTGTCGCCCAGCGGGAAGAGCGCGCCGGCGAGCTGGTCGGGGCGCAGGACGCCGAGGACGTAGGACTGGTCCTTGTCGGGGTCGGCGGCCCGGCGCAGGACGCCGTCGTCGTCCAGGCGCGCGTAGTGCCCCGTGCCCACGGCGTCGAAGCCCAGCGCCCGCGCGCGCTCCAGCACCGCGGTGAACTTGATCTTCTCGTTGCACCGTAGGCACGGGTTGGGCGTGCGGCCCGCGGCGTACTCGGCGACGAACGGCTCGACGACGTCGTCGCGGAACCGCGCGGCCATGTCCCAGACGTAGAACGGGATGTCGAGGACGTCCGCGCAGCGCCGGGCGTCGCGGGAGTCCTCCACCGAGCAGCAGCCGCGGGCGCCCTCGCGCATCGTCGCCGGCTTCGCCGAGAGCGCGAGGTGCACACCGGTGACCTCGTGCCCGGCGTCGCGCAGCCGCGCGGCCGCCACCGCCGAGTCGACACCGCCGCTCATCGCGGCGAGGACCTTCACGGTGCGCTCCGCGCACGTGAGCACTTCTGAGTGCTCTGGCACTCAGAAGTGCTCACGAGCGCGTCAGCGCACCTCATGACCGCGCCAGCGCGTCCCCGGCCCGGCGCGCGCGCTCGACGACGGGGCCGATCGCCTCGACGACGGCGTCCACGTCGGCGGCCGTGGAGTTGTGGCCCAGGGAGAAGCGCAGCGAGCCGCGCGCGAGGTCCTCGTCGAGGCCCATGGCGAGCAGGACGTGGCTGGGGCGGGCGACGCCGGCGGTGCACGCCGAGCCGGTGGAGCACTCGATGCCCCGGGCGTCGAGCAGCATCAGCAGGCTGTCGCCCTCGCAGCCCGGGAACGACAGGTGCGCGTTGCCGGGCAGGCGCTCGCCGGGCCGGTCGAGGGGCACGCCGTTGAGCTGCGCGTCCGGCACCTCGGCCACGACGCGGGCGACGAGGTCGTCGCGCAGGGTCGTCATCGTCGCCCGGCGCCGCTCGACGTCGGCGACGGCGGCGCGCACCGCGGTCGCGAGGCTCATGGTGCCGGGGACGTCGAGGGTCCCCGAGCGCACGTCGCGCTCCTGCCCGCCCCCGTGCAGCAGGGGCGTGCACGCCGTGTCGCGGCGCAGCAGCAGCGCGCCGACGCCGACGGGGCCGCCGAGCTTGTGCCCGGTCAGCGAGAGGGCGTCGACGCCGCTGGCGGCGAAGTCGACCGGCACCGCGCCGACGGCCTGCACGGCATCGGTGTGCAGCGGCACCCCGCTGGCGTGCGCGACCTCGGCCAGCGCCGCGATGTCGTTGACCGTGCCGACCTCGTTGTTGGCCCACATGACGCTGACGACGGCGACCTCGTCGCCGTGGTCGGCGAGCAGCGCCTTCAGCGACGCGGGGTCCGCGCGCCCCTGCGCGTCGACCGGCAGGAGGTCGAGGACCGCGCCCTCGTGCTCGGCGAGCCACTCGCCCGCGTCCAGGACGGCGTGGTGCTCGGCGGCGGAGACGACGACGCGGGTGCGGCGCGGGTCGGCGGCCCGCCGGGCCCAGTACAGGCCCTTGAGCGCGAGGTTGTCGGCCTCGGTGCCGCCGGTCGCCAGCACGACCTCCGACGGCAGCGCGCCGACGGCCTCGGCGATCGTCTCGCGGGACTCCTCGACCGCGCGCCGCGCCCGCCGCCCCGCCGAGTGCAGCGACGACGCATTGCCGACGCGCGAGAGCGCCTCGGTCAGGGTGGCCGCCGCCTCCGGCAGCATCGGCGTGGTCGCCGCGTGGTCGAGGTAGGTCATCGACCGGCCAGCGTAATCCCCTCGTGCACCGCCGGTCTCCCCCGATCGGTACGGACGCGGCACGCCGTGGTCATCGAGCGCCGGGCGCACTAGCGTCGCGGCCGGTCACGCCCGCCCGGCGCCGGAGGTCGCATGACGCGAGACGTGAGCGACGAGACAGCCGACGACGGGACGGCCGGCTACTGGGCGCCGCGGTGCCCCGCCGGCGCCCACGACGACGCCGAGCACCTCCGGAACCACTTCGACCCGCTGTCGGAGACCCTCACCCGCGGCCGGTACGTGCGGGTCGCGGGGGCGATGGCCCGGCAGTGCCCGGTGACGTGGACCGACGGGTTCGGCGACGGCATCTGGACCGTCTCGGGCTACGCCGAGCTGCAGGAACTGCACCGCCGGGAGGATTCCGCCTTCTCGGCGTTCCCGGTGCTGCTCCAGCACTTCGGCAACGCGCGCCCGATGATCCCGATGGAGTCCGACCCGCCGCTGCACCGGCAGTACAAGCAGATCATCGCCCCGCTGCTGTCGCGGTCGGTGCAGGCCGACAAGGAGCCTGCCTACCGCACGATCGCCCGCGACCTCATCGACCGCTTCGTCGACCGCGGCCGCTGCGAGGTGTTCGGCGAGCTGTGCAACCCGATGACCGCGCACGCGCTGATGGACGCCCTCGGGGTCCCCGGCCCCGACCGCGAGCGCCTCGCCGACCTCGCCGTCGCGCTGGTCCGCGGGCGCGCCGAGGGCGGCGACCAGGCCGACGAGATCTACACGTACTTCACCGGCCTCGCCGCGGCCAAGCGGCGCGAGCCCGCCGACGACCTCGTCACCGCGCTGACCACCGCGACCGTCGACGGGCGTCCCCTCACCGAGGAGGAGATCCTCGACTACTGCGTGATCCTGCTGCCCGCGGGCTTCGAGACGACGGCCAGCTCGATGAGCTTCGTGCTCCTGCTGCTCGCCGAGCACCCGGAGCTCCAGGAGGAGCTGCGCCGCGTCCCCGAGCGCATCCCCGACGCCCTCGAGGAGCTCATGCGCCTCGCCACGCCGACCCGCTCGCACACGCGCACCGTGCTCGCCGACACCGAGATCGGCGGGCAGCTGCTGCGCGCCGGCGAGCGCGTCTACCTCAACTGGGCGGGCGCCGACCACGACCCGCGGACCTTCGACCGGCCCGGCGAGCTCGACATCGACCGGCGCCCCAACCGGCACATGGCCTACGGCTTCGGGCCCCACCTGTGCGTGGGGATGCACATGGCGCGCGCCGAGCTGAAGGTCGCCGTCTCCGAGGTGCTCGCGGCGATGGACGACATCGCCGTCGAGGACCCGGCGGCCGTCGTCGAGGAGATCGGCACGACCTGGGCGCTGACCCACCTCCCGCTGACGTTCACGCCGCGCCGTTAGGGATGTGAGCGAAGGGCCCCCTCGCTCGAACCGGTCGAGCGAGGGGGCCCTTCGGTCAGGACAGCAGGCGCGCCTACGAGCTGCGCTTCTGGACCTCTTCCGACAGCTGCGGGCTGATGGAGAAGAGGTCGCCCACGACACCGAAGTCGGCGATCTCGAAGATCGGGGCCTCGGGGTCCTTGTTGACCGCGACGATCGTCTTCGAGGTCTGCATGCCGGCGCGGTGCTGGATCGCGCCGGAGATGCCGAGCGCGATGTAGAGCTGCGGCGACACCGTCTTGCCGGTCTGCCCCACCTGGAACTGGTTGGGGTAGTAGCCGGAGTCGACGGCGGCGCGCGAGGCGCCGACCGCGGCGTGCAGCGAGTCCGCGAGGGTCTCGACGACGTTGAAGTTCTCCGCCGAGCCGACGCCGCGGCCGCCGGCGACGACGACGTTGGCCTCGGTGAGCTCCGGGCGGTCGCCGCCGACGATCGGCGCGCGGTTGGACACCTTGGCCGACTTCGACTCGTCGATCGCCGGGACGTCGAGGTTCTCCTGCGTCCCGGCGCCGGCCTGCTCCTCGATCTCGAGGGAGCCGGAGCGCCACGAGATCACCGCGGTGTCGGTGGTCGCGCGGGACTGCACGGTGAAGGCGCCACCGAAGATCGAGTGGGTGCCCTCGCGCTGGCCGTCGACATCGACGAGGTCGTTGAGCCAGCCGGAGTTGGTGCGCACGGCCAGGCGGCCGGCGACCTCGCGGCCGTCGGCACCCGCCGGGATCAGCACGGCCGGCGGGGAGACCCGCTCGACCAGCGTGGCCAGCGCGTCGACCTGCGGGGTCGACAGGTAGTTCACGGCGTCGTCGGACTCGGCGACGTAGATCTTCTCCGCGCCGTGGGCCGCGAGGCCCTCGGCGAGCTTCGCCGCGGTGCCCGGCGTGCCGACGACGACGGCCGACGGCTCGCCCAGGCGGCGGGCCGCCGTGAGCATCTCGTAGGTGTTCTTCTTGATCTCCCCGTCGACGTGGTCGACGAGGACCAGGACCTCAGCCATGGGTTCTCCTCTTCGTGTCGGGGGTGATCAGATGAGCTTCTGGCCGACGAGGAACTCGGCGATCTTCGCGCCGCCGTCGCCCTCGTCCTCGACCTTCTGGCCGCCCGACTTCGGGGGCCGCGGGGCGAAGGAGTCGACCTGCACCAGCGAGCCGGCCAGACCGACCTCGCCGGCGTCGAGGCCGAGGTCGGCGATGCCGATCGCGCTCACCGGCTTCTTCTTCGCGGCCATGATCCCCTTGAACGAGGGGTAGCGCGGCTCGTTGATCTTCTCGCCGACGCTCACGACGGCGGGGAGCGACGCGGTGACGTCGCACGTGCCCTCGTCGGTCTCGCGCTTCACGCTCGCGGTGCCGTTCTCGACGGTCAGCGCGTTGGCGTGGGTCAGCGACGGCCAGCCGAGCACCTCGCCGAGCATGCCGGCCATCGCGCCGCTGCGGCCGTCGGTGGCCTCGTTGCCGGCCAGCACGAGCTGCACGTCGTCGACGGTGCCGATGGCCTTGGCCAGGATCTTCGCCGTGGTCACGGCGTCCGACCCGTGGATGGCCTCGTCGTTGACGTGGACGGCCTTGTCCGCGCCCATCGACAGCGCCTTCCGGATGGCGTCCGTGGCGCGGTCCGGGCCGACGGTGAGCACCGTGACCTCGGCGTCGCCGGCCTCCTTGATCTTGAGCGCCTCCTCGACGGCGCGCTCGTTGATCTCGTCGAGCACCGCGTCGGAGGACGCGCGGTCGAGCGTCTTGTCGGCGTCGGAGAGCGTGCGCTCCGACCAGGTGTCCGGCACCTGCTTGATCAGCACGACGATGTTCATGGGCCTTCTGCGACCTCCTGTGCTCGCACCCGTCCCGGCGGGACGGTGTTACCGCTCAGTAAGGTACCGACGGGTAACTTACCTCCTGTCCCGACTCTCCCACGGCTCGTGCCCGGCGGCAGCGTGGCGTATCCCTCTCTTGTTACTCGTCAGTAGGGTGTAGGCCCTTACTCGGCGGTAACAAGTGGGTGCCCGAAAAGGGGGGATATCGTGGGCGGACACAGGGTGGACAGCCCACCCCGCCGCACCAGGGAGTCGTCGTGCCCGGTCTGTTCTCGAAGATCAGTGAGTTCCTGAAGAGCCCGCAGGGACGCAAGTACACCGACCAGGCCAAGCGCTACGCGCAGGACCCGAAGAACCGCCAGAAGGCGCAGGACGCCCTGAACAAGTTCCGCGGCAAGGGCGGCGGCCAGGGCGGCCACCACTAGTCAGCCCGACGTGGCCTGCTCCGCCGCCGGCGCGCGGCGGGGCAACCTCGTCGCCCCGGCCACCGCGACGAGGCAGAAGCCGAGCGTCCACCAGAACGTGTCGGCGAAGGCCAGCGCGATCCCCGGCTCGCCGAGCGGGGCGCGGGCGTCGAGCCGGGTCTGCAGGATCACCGCGAGCACCGCGGTCCCCACCGAGCCGCCGAGGGTGTTGAGCAGGTTGAGCGCGCTCGAGGCGCGCGGCAGCTGCGCGTGCGGCATCGACGAGTAGACGAGGCTCATCACCGGCGCCCCGATCATGCCCAGCCCCACCCCCCGCACGAGCATCGAGGCGACGATGAGCCCCTCCGGCGGCACGCTGCCGAGCTGCGTGAACAGCACCGTGCCGAGCGCGATCAGTCCGATCCCGGTCAGCACCAGCGTGCGCGGCGCGACCCGGTCGATGGTGCGGTTGGTGATCACGGAGCCGAGCGCGGCGCCGACGCCCTGCGGGGCGAGCAGCAGGCCGGCCGCGAACGGGGTCAGGCCGCGCCCGATCTGGAAGTACAGCGGCAGCAGGAACATCGCGCCGTAGACCGAGGCCCCCAGCACGATCAGCGCCGCCGCCGCCGCCCCGAACGGCGGCCGGGTGAACAGGCGCAGGTCGATCAGCGGCACCCCGCGCGTGCGCAGCGCGTGCACGACGTAGAGCGCGAGCATCGCCACCCCGACGAGACCGACGAGCACGGGCGCGGAGGTCGGCGCGCGGCCGTTGCCGAGCTCGGTGAGCCCGAGGACCAGCACCGCGAGGCCCGGCGGGAGCAGCGCGGCGCCCAGCACGTCGAACGTCGTGCCCTGCGCGGCGGGCGGGTTCGGCGCCACGAACTTCCACGCGAGCACGGCGGCGACCAGGCCGATCGGCAGGTTGACCCAGAACAGCCAGGTCCAGTCCGCGACCGCGAGGATCGACCCGCCGATGACCGGCCCGAGCACCGGCGAGAGCAGCGGGACGACGCCGACGATGCTGATGATGCGCCCGATCCGCTGCGGGCCCGCCGCCCGCGCGACCAGCGCCTGACCGACCGGCGGGAGCATCCCGCCGCCGAGGCCCTGGATCACCCGGAAGACGATCAGGCTCGCCGTCGACCAGGCCAGGGCGCACAGCAGGGACCCGGCCAGGAACAGGACCACGGCGCCGATCCAGGTCCGGCGCCCGCCGAACCGGTCGACCACCCAGCCGGACGAGGGCACGGCCAGGGTGACGGCGAGCAGGTAGGCCGTCGTCACCCACTGGATCTCGGTCACCGACGCCCCGAACTCGGTCGCCAGGGTGTCGATGCCGACGTTCACGATCGTCGCGTCGAGCGTCGCCATGAAGGTGCCGAGCACGAGCACGAAGGCGGTGCGCAGCAGCCGCCCGTCGATCTCCGTCGGCGGACCGGGGTCGGTGGCAGCACTCAAGGCAAGGGTCACCTAACTATGGCAGGGTCGAGTCGATCGTCGAGGAGAGGACGGGGCATGGTGGATCGGGATCGACCCCGGGAGCGCGTCGCGGAGGCCCGGCGGGGCGAGGGTGGCGCCAAGGTGCCCTACCCGATCCGCATCCGCCGGCTCGAGGTCACCGGGACGCGCCGGATCGGTCCGGCGATGCTGCGCCTGACCCTCGGCGGGCCGGAGCTCGCGGGCTTCGAGAGCCACAGCGTCGTCGACGAGCACGTCAAGCTGATCTTCCCGGACGACGACGGCGGGCTGCGGGTGCCCGAGCAGAACGGCCTCATGCTCTTCTGGCCCAGGCCCATGCCGCCGACCCGCGACTACACGGTGCGCCGCCACGATCCGGTCGCCGGCGAGCTCGACCTGGACGTCGTGCTGCACCCCGGCGGCCTCGCCTCCGAGTGGGCGTCGCGTGTCGGGCCCGGCGAGCCGGTGTGGGTCGCCGGTCCGCCCGCGGGCCTCGCGGTGCCGGAGCGCTACGACCACTACCTGCTCGCCGGCGACACCACCGCGCTGCCCGCGATCGCGCGCTGGGTGGAGAACATGCCGCCGGACACGCGCGGCCGGGTGTTCGTCGAGGTCGCCGATGCCGCCGAGGAGGTCGACCTCGGCGCGCCCGCGGGCGTCACAGTCACCTGGCTGCACCGCGACGGCGTCGCGGCGGGGCGCAGCGACGTCCTGGCGCGGGCGGTGAGCGCGGTCGCCGTGCCGCCCGGGGAGTCGGTCTACGTCTGGGTCGCGGGCGAGGCCGGGTCGATCAAGCCGCTGCGGCGCTGGGTGCGCGACGAGCTGGGCCTCGCGCCCGCCGACGTGTCCATCACCGGGTACTGGAAGCTCGGCCTGGCGATGTTCGACGAGGACCACAACCCCGGCGACGGAGAGGCCCACGGCCACGGTCACGGGCACGGCCACGACGACGAGCCCGCGCACGCCTGACCGCTCACCGCAGCGCCCGCGCCACGACCGGCCCGATCGCCGCCCACCCCGCCGGCGACACCATGGCCGCGTGGTCGCCCTCGACCCGGTGGGCGACGAGGTGCCCGGCGCCGACCAGGTCCCGCCACGCCGCGGCCAGCTGCTCGGCGTCGGAGCCCTCGGCCCCCCGGGAGGCCGCGAACAGGGTGAGGACCCCGTCGTGGCGGGGGGCGTGCGACGCGGTCCGGATCGCCACGGTCCGCTCGACCGCCGCCCGCACGGTCGCGAGCAGCTCCGGCGCGTCCTGCGCCGCGCCCGGCGGCAGCGCGGCGCGCAGCTCCCGCTCGACGACGTCGGCGCTCGGCCCCCGGCCGTCGGCGCGCTCGGCGGCGAGCGGGCCGGAGTCGATCATCCCGGCGAACGCCACCTCCTCCCCCGCCGCGGCCAGCAGCGCCGCGAGGGAGTGCACGACGTTGCCGCCGAACGAGTAACCGAGCAGGTGGTACGGGCCGGCGGGCTGGATGCCGCGGATCGTCGCCAGGTACTCGGCCGCGAGCTCGTCGATCGTCGTGGCCTCCACCGGGGCCCCGTCCAGCGACGGCAGCTGGAGCCCGAGCACCGGGCGGTCGGCGGGCAGCTCGCGCACGAGCCCGGTGAACACGGTCGCGAACCCGCCGGCGGGGTGCACGCAGAACAGCGGCGCCGCCGTCCCCGTCCGCCGCAGCGGCAGGACGTGGGAGCGCGGCAGGTCGAGGGCGGGCTGCTCCGAGTCCGGCGTGCCGACCGTGGCGCGCGCCGCGATCCCGGCGACGGTGCCGCCCTCGAGGACGTCGCGCACCGAGAGCTCGACGCCCTGGCGCCGCGCCCGCGACACCAGCGCGAGCGAGACGATGCTGTCGCCGCCGACGTCGACGAACTCGTCGTCGAGCTCGATCGCGTCGTTCTCGAGCACCTCGCGCAGCACCCCCAGCAGCACCGACTCGGCCGGCGTGCCCGGAGCCCGCGCCGGCGTCGCGCCGTGCTCGGGGGCGGGCAGCGCGCCGCGGTCGAGCTTCCCGCTCGGCCCGAGGGGCAGGCGGTCGAGGGCCACGAGCGCGGAGGGCACCATCGCCGCGGGCAGGACGGCCGCGAGGTCCGCGCGCAGCGCCGCGGGGTCGATCCCTGCACCCTCGGGGCCGTCGACGGGGACGACGTACCCGACGAGCCGGTCCTCGCGGATGTCGACGACCCCGGCGCGCACGGCGGGGTGGCGGGCGAGCGCCGCCTCGATCTCGCCGGGCTCGATGCGCACGCCGCGGACCTTCACCTGGTCGTCGGTGCGGCCCAGGTAGACGAGCTGGCCGTCGGCCCGCCATCGCACGCGGTCGCCCGTGCGGTACATCCGCTCGCCGGGCGGCCCGAACGGGTCGGCGACGAAGGCGGCGGCGGTCTGGCCGGGCAGGCCGAGGTAGCCGCGGGCGAGGCCGGGCCCGGCGAGGTAGAGCTCGCCGACCATGCCGATCCCGACCGGGCGCAGCCCGGTGCCCAGCACGTAGGCACGCACGTCGGGGTCCGGCCGGCCGATGGGCAGCGTGCCCTCGTCGGTGTCGAGCGCCGGTTCGGCCGGGTCGTAGCGCCAGGTCACCGCGTTGATCGTGACCTCGGTCGGGCCGTAGGCGTTGAACAGCGCGCGGCGCCCGTCGCCCCAGCGCCGGGCCAGCGCGGGGTCGAGCCGCTCGGCGCCGACGACCATGAAGACGTCCGGGTCGACCTGTGCGTCGTCGGGCATCGCGGCCAGGAACGACGGGAGCAGGTTGATCCCGGTGACCCGGTGGGCGCTGATGTGGTCCAGCAGCTCGGGGCCGGGCAGGCGCACCTCCTCCGGCGCGATCACCGAGGTCCCGCCCGAGAGCAGCGGCAGCATCATCTGCCACACCGCGACGTCGAAGCTGGTCGACGCGAAATGCAGGTAGCGCTCCTCCCCCACGCCGACGACGTCCTCCTGCAGCGCCACCAGCCCCGGGAAGCCGCTGTGGCTCACCGCCACGCCCTTGGGCCGGCCCGTGGTGCCCGAGGTGTAGATGACGTAGGCCAGCGCGTCGGCGGTGAGGCCGCGGCGGGCCTCGACGGGGTCGCCGGCGGGCCCCTCGAGCAGCTCCGGGTCGTCGAGGCGCAGCACGTGGACGTCCTGCGCGAACGGCAGGTCGGCGTGCACGTCGGAGGTCGTGACGGCCGCGACGGCGTGCGCGTCGGCGACCATGTACTCGAGGCGCTCGCGGGGGTAGTCGGGGTCCATCGGCACGTACACGGCGCCGGCCTTGAAGATCCCGAAGACGGCGACGACCATCTCGACGTCGCGGCGCAGCAGCACCGCCACGGGCTGCTCGGGCCGCACGCCGCGCGCGAGCAGGGCATGGGCGAGGCGGTCGGCGCGGCGGTCGAGCTCCGCGTAGGTCAGCACGCGGTCGCGGCACTCGACGGCGGCCTGGTCGGGCCGCCGGCGCACCTGCGCGGCGAACTCCTCGAGGCAGCCCGCCCGCACGCGGTGGGCGGCGACGTGCTCGGTGCCCGCCGCCAGTACCTGGGCCTCCTGCTCGGGCTCGAGCAGCCGCAGCCGGGACACCGCCCGGTCCGGGTGGTCGACCATGTCGCGCAGCAGGGTGCGCAGCCGGTCGCCGATGTCGCGCACGGCGTCGTCGTCGAACGCGTGGCGCTGGTAGCCGAAGCGGATGACGATGCGCGGCTCGGGCAGCACCACCACGTTCAGCGGGTAGTGGGTGCCGTCGTCGGTGTCGACGCCGTCGAGCTGGACACCGGGCGCGAGCGTGACGCCGGTGCGGGCCGAGCGCGGCAGGTTCTCGGTGACGAACAGCGTGTCGAACAGGTCCCCCACCCCGACCGCCCGGTGGACCTCGGCGAGCCCGACGTGGTGGTGGTCGGTCATGGCGACCGACTGCTCGTGCATGGCCGCGAGCACCTGGTCGACGGTGTCGCGGTCGCGGTGGGTCAGGCGCACGACGACGGTGCTGCCGAGCTGGCCGATCATCGTCTCGATGCCGTCGACCTGCCCGGAGCGCCCCGAGACCGGGGTGCCGAATAGGACGTCGTCCCGCCCGGTGAGGCGCTCGAGCAGCAGGCCCCAGGCCGTCTGCAGGACCGTCGCCAGCGTGATCCCGCGGGCGCGGGCGAACGCCCGCAGGTCCTCGCTGAGCGCGCGGTCGAGCTCGAGCTGCCGGCGCGCGGGCCGCTCGAGCCCCGCGCCCTTCGCGGCGGGCGCGAGCCGCGTGCCCTCGTCGACGCCGGCGAGCAGGCGGCGCCAGGCGTCGAGCGAGGCGGCGCGGTCCTGGCGGGCGAGCCAGCGCAGGTAGTCGGTGACCGGGGCCGGGGCGGGCGCCGGGGTGCCGCCGCCGAGCTCGTCGTAGATCGCGAACAGCGTGCGGCACACCAGCGGCATCGACCAGCCGTCGAGCAGCGCGTGGTGGTTGGTGATCACCAGCCGGTGGTCGGCGGCGCCGAGGGTGAGCAGGACGAACCGGATCAGCGGCGGGCGGGCCGGGTGCCAGGGCCGGTCCATCTCGGCGCGGGCCGCGGTGGCGACGGCCTGCTGCGGGTCGGCGCTCGCCGACAGGTCGACGTGGGACCAGCCGGGCTCCACCTCCTCCGGCACGACCTGCACGACCTCGCCGGTGGCGGCGGTGGTCAGGGCGCTGCGCAGCGCGGAGCTGCGCCGCAGGAGCTCGGCGGCGGCCGCCTGCAGGCGCGCCGGGTCGATCGCGCCGGTGAGGTGGTGGACGCCCTGCACCAGGTAGACCTCGGCGTCGGCGTCCTCGCGGGCGAGGCTGTGCACGGTCAGCCCGGCCTGCAGCGCCGTCGCCGGGAGGGCCTCGCGGATCGGGCCGTCGAAGTCGACGCCGGCCGGGTCGACGGCGGGGTCGACGTCGGGGTCCGGGAGCGCCTCGTCCTGCGTGCTGCGCCGCGCGAGGCTCGCCAGCGACGCGAGGTCCGGCGCCGCGAGCAGCTCGCGCGGGCGCAGCTCGAGACCGTGCGCGCGCAGCCGCGAGCAGACCGCGATCGCGGTGATGCTGTCGCCGCCGAGCCCGACGAAGTCGTCGTCCACGCCCGCGCGCTCGAGCCCCAGGACGTCGGCGAGGACGGCGGCGAGCGCCCGCTCCTCGGGCGTCTCCGGAGCACGCCCGGAGCGGGCGGCGGGCGGCGCCGGGAGCGCGCGGCGGTCGAGCTTGCCGCTGGTGGTGGTGGGCAGCTCGTCGAGCACCACCACCGACGAGGGCACCATGTGCTCGGGCACCCGGGCGGCCAGCGCGCGCCGGACCTCGTCGGGCGTCACACCGCCGACCACATAGCCGACCAGCTGCGGGCGTCCGGTGTCGGCGCGGACCACCGCGGCCGCCGCGCGCACCCCGGGCAGGTCCGCGAGCCGGCCCTCGACCTCGCCGATCTCGATCCGGTAGCCCCGGATCTTGATCTGGCCGTCGCCGCGGCCCAGGTAGTCCAGACCGCGCCCCGGCACCCAGCGGGCCAGGTCGCCCGTGCGGTACATCCGCTCGCCGGGCGCTCCGTAGGGGTCGGCGAGGAAGCGCTCGGCCGTGGTGCCCGGGTGGCCCAGGTAGCCGCGCGCCAGGTGCGGGCCGGCGAGGTAGAGCTCGCCCACGGCGCCGTGCGGCACGGGCTGCAGGGCGACGTCGAGCAGGTACACCCGGGTGCCGGGCAGCGGGGTCCCGATCGTCGGGACGCCGGGGGTCAGCGGCGCGGCCGTGGCGTCGACGGTGGCCTCGGTGGGTCCGTAGACGTTGCGCGCGGGCACGCCGGACTCGACGACGCGCTGCCACAGCGCGGGCGGGGCGGCCTCGCCGCCGAGGATCAGCAGCGCCGGCGGGTGGGGGCCGGTGAGCAGGCCCGCCTCGATCAGCTGCGTCGCCATCGACGGGGTCGTGTCCACCACGTCGATGCCGTCGGCGCCGAAGGTCGCGAGCAGCTCCTCGGCGTCGCGGGTCAGGTCGGCGTCGTAGAGGTGCAGCTCGTGGCCGTGGAGCAGCCAGAGCAGCTGGTCGACCGAGGCGTCGAAGGCGAACGAGTAGGTGTGCGCGACGCGCAGGACCCCGCGGCCGGCGAGCTCGGGGGCCGTCGCCGTGTGGTGCGCCAGCAGGCCGGAGAGGCCCCCGGCGCGCACGAGCACGCCCTTCGGCCGGCCCGTCGAGCCGGAGGTGTGGATGACGTAGGCGAGGCGCTCGGGGGCGAGCGACCGGTCCGCGAGCGGACCGGCGGGCCGGACCTCCGCCGCGGCGCGCAGGTCGTCGACGTCGACCGCCGCCTCGAGCGCTGCTCCGACCAGAGACCCCGTCGCCACCACCAGCGCCGGGCGCGCGTCGTCGATCAGCTCGCGCAGCCGCGCGGTGGGGTGCGCCGGATCCAGCGGCAGGTAGGCGGCGCCGGCGTCGAGCACGGCGAGCAGGGTGACGACGAGGTCGACCGAGCGCGGCAGGGCGACGGCCACCACGTCGTCGGTGCCGATCCCCCGCGCCCGCAGGGCCCGCGCGGTGCGCTGCACCCGGCCCGCGAGCTCGACGGCGGTGAGCCGCTCGGCGCCGCCGACCAGGGCGGTGCGGTCGCCGAGGTCGGCGAGGCGGTCGATCACGGTCGCCACGTCGTCGACCGGGCCCGCCGGCGGCCCCGCCCCGTCGGCCAGCAGCCGGTCCCGCTCCTGCGCGGTGACCAGGTCGACCGCGCCGACCGGCGGCGCCGCGTCCGCGGTCAGCGCGTCGACCACCCGCAGCAGCGACCGCGCGCGCCACTCGACGCCGCGCTGGTCGGTGAGCCGGTCGTCGACCTCGAAGCCCAGCGTCAGCCCGCCGTCCGGGGTGGGCGTCGCGGTCAGCTCGTAGTCCTGCGGCGGGCCGCCGGCGACGTTGCGCATGACGCCGGTCGAGCCCGCGAAGTCGATCGTGTAGTCGAAGGCCTTGAGGTTGATCCCGCCGAGCAGCATGCCGCCGAGGCCGGGCACGCCCAGCTCGCGCGGCAGGTCGGCGCCCCGGAACCGCTGGTGGGAGCGCATCTCCTTCATCCGCTCGGCGACGCGGGCGCTCAGCGCATCGAGGCGGTCGTCGCCGTGCACCGTCACGCGCAGCGGCAGCAGGTTCACCGCCATCGCCGGCGTGCGCAGCGCGGCCCTGCCGGCGCGGCACATCAGCGGCATGCCGATGACGACGTCGGACTCGCCGTGCGCGCGGTGCAGGAAGGCGGCGAAGCAGGCGATGAGGACGTCCGCCCAGGTGCTCGCCGACCGCTCCCCGACGGCCGTGAGACGCGCGACGGTGTCCGGCGGGACGACGACGGCGGCCGCGACGGTGCGCTCCGGGGCCCCGGACACGGTGCGGGTGGCGCCGGCGGGCTCGGGCAGCGGGGTGAGCCGGTCGCGCCAGTAGGCCCGGTCGCGCTCGAAGCGCTCGCCCGCCCGGTACTCCTGGTCGGCGGCGACGAGGTCGGCGATCGCGCCGAACGCGGGCGCGGGCGCCTCGGTGCCGCGGACCAGCGCGGTGTAGTGCGCGCCCGCGCGCCGGGCCATCATCGCGGCGGAGTAGCCGTCGATGATCACGTGGTGGTAGAGCTGCACCCACCACACCGCGCGGTCGGTGAGGCGCAGCAGCGTCTGGCTGTCCAGCCGGCGGTCCACCAGCCCGCGGCAGGCCTCGGCGGCCCGGGTCCGGATGGCGGCCACCGTGGCGTGCGCGGCCGCGACGGGGTCGGTCTCGGCGCGCAGGTCGACGACCTCGGGCGGCGCCACGGGCTCCCCGGTCAGCGTCTGGCGCGGCCCGTCCGGGGTGTCGTGGAACCGCAGGTGCAGCGTCTCGGCCTCGTCGAGCGTGCGCCGGACGGCCTCGGCGAGCGCCTCCACGTCGAGGGTGTCGTGGCCGTCGATCTCGACGACGTCGCCGACGAGGTAGTGCGGCGAGTCCGGCTCGAGCCACTGCGCGTTCCAGATCCCGAGCTGGGCGCCGGTCAGCTCCAGCAGCTCGGTCCGTGGGGCCTGTGCCCGGACAGCAGTGCTCAACACGTCCTCCCGACCCCCTGGTTAGGCATGCCTAACCCACCATTCCGGGGCGCCCCGCGCAAGCGGCACGCACCGTCGTCCGAGTCACGGCGAGTGTCGACCTCACCACGTCGGGCGATCACCCGGCTGGTGTTGTGATGCAAGCCTGTCCTAACCTCCCCGGGCGAACGTGCGCGCATCCGGCCCCGTCGGGTCGACGAGGAGAGGGAGGACCCGTGGGCCCTGTGGGCAGTCCTGCGACCGAGGACGCGCCGGCCGTCCGAGGATCGACGACCGGAATGGGGCCCACCCTGCGGGCGCTGCTCGCGGGCCTGGCGGCCCTGCTGGTGCTGGCCGGCTGCTCCGGCGGCGACGAGTCCAGCGGCGGGGGTGGCGGTGGTGGGACGCGCACCGTCGAGTCCGAGCGCGGGCCCGTGCAGGTCCCCGCGGCGCCGCAGCGGATCGCGGTGCTCTCGGGCGGGCTCGCGGGTGACCTGTTCACCCTCGAGGCGCCGGTCGTCGCGGCCGACCCCCGCGTGCTGGGCGTGCAGAACGACGCGTCCGGCTTCCCGCCCAGCTGGTCGGCCCGGGCCCAGCAGCAGGGCACCCAGCGGCTCGCCAGCGAGGGCGCCGGCCTGTCGATCGAGCAGGTCGCCGCGGCCCGCCCCGACCTCATCATCGGCGGCGGGCAGGGCTTCACCGCCGCGCAGGCCGCGAACGCCTACCCGCAGCTGCAGCAGATCGCGCCGACGGTCCTGCTCCCCGCCTTCACGCAGTGGCAGGACCAGCTCACGCGGATCGCCGACGTCGTCGGGCGCTCCGACCGCGTGCCGGGCCTCCTGCAGGCCTACCAGGACCGGGCCGCGCAGGTCCGGGGCGCGCTGCGCGTGCCCCCGCAGCCCACGGTGTTCCTCTACCAGTCCCGCGACGGCAAGTCCTACGTGATCACGCCGACCGCGGCGCTGCCCGCGATCGCCCGCGATCTCGGCTTCACGCCCGACGACGTCATCACCAAGGCGAACAACCCGCCGCTGTTCGGCACCGGGGACTCGTTCGAGGTCAGCCCGGAGCTGCTGCCGCGCGTGGCCGACGCCCCCACCGCCGTCTACGTCCCGATCGGCACCCAGCCGCTCGCGCAGGTGGCGGCGAACCCGGTGTACGCGCGGCTGCCCGCGTTCAGCAGCGGCCAGGTCTACGAGGTGCCCTCCACCAGCTTCCGCCCGGACTACCAGGGGGCGATGAGCACGCTCGACGCCTTCGCGACCCAGTTCCGCTGAGCCCCGCTCGCCACCCGGAGGAGCCCGATGCGCGTCGTCCTGTTCGGTTACCAGAAGTGGGGGGCGCGGCTGCTCGCCGCGCTGCTGGCGTCGCGGCACGAGGTGGTGCTGACCGTCAGCCACCCCGAGGAGGGCGAGTGGGCGCCCGCGATCTTCGAGGAGTCGATGGGCGACCTCGCCCGGGCGCACGACATCCCCGTCGTCTACCGCGAGAAGGCCGTCGACGCCGAGCTCGTGGAGGTGATCCGGGAGTCGGGCGCGGAGATCGGGCTGGCCTGCAACTGGCGGACCTGGATCAGCCCGGAGGTGTTCTCGGCGCCGGCCCGCGGCACCGTCAACACCCACGACTCGCTGCTGCCGAAGTACGCCGGCTTCTCCCCGCTGAACTGGGCGCTGATCAACGGTGAGAGCCAGGTCGGCATCACCGCGCACTGGATGGACGCCGACCTCGACCGCGGCGACATCATCACCCAGCGCACGGTGCCGGTGACGCCGACCGACACCACCGAGGACCTGTTCCACCGCACCGTGGAGCTGTTCGGCCCGCTCTCGCTCGAGGCCTTCGACCGCATCGAGCACGGGCCGCACGACTGGCTGCGCCAGGACCCGGAGCACGCGTCCTTCTTCCACAAGCGCGCGGACCCGGACAACAGGATCCACTGGGACCGGTCGGCGCGGGACCTCGTCAACCTCGTGCGCGCGCAGACCGGGCCGTACCCGAACGCCTGGTGCCGGCACGACGGCCGGCGGCTGCGCGTGCTCGAGGCGTCGGTGTCGCGGGAGAAGGCCGGCGGCACGCACGGGCGGGTGTTCGCCCGCGAGGGCCGCGGCGTGATCGTCGTCGCCGGGCCCGAGGCGTGGCGGGGCGGGCAGCACGGCCTGGTGCTGCAGCGCGTGCTGGACGAGGACGGGACCGAGCACGTCGCCGGCGACTACTTCCGCCGCATGGGGGACTACCTCGAATGACCACGGCGGCGGCTCCCGCTGCGGACGAGCGCAGCGCCCCTCCCCTGGCCACCGGGACCGCCCGCACGGCGGGCCTGGTGGCCGGGGTGGCGCTGCTCGCCGTGGCGGTGCTGCTGTCGCTCGCGGTGGGCGCGCTGCCGGTCTCGCCCGCGCAGGTGATCTCCGCGTTCACCGACGACGCCGGCACGGACGCCCACGTCGCCGTCCGCGAGCTGCGGCTCCCCCGCACGCTGATCGGGATCGCGGTCGGCGCGGCCCTGGGCGCGGCGGGCACCGTCATCCAGGGCGTCACCCGCAACCCGCTCGCCGACCCGGGCATCCTCGGCATCGAGGCCGGGGCGGCGTTCGCCGTCGTCACCGCGATCTACGTCCTGGGCATCACGAGCGTGTCCGGGTACACGTGGTTCGCCCTGCTCGGCGCGGGGGTGGCCGCCGTGGTGGTCTACACGCTCGGCGCCTCCGGGCGGGCGGCCGCGAGCCCGGTGACCCTGGCCCTGGCGGGCGCGGCGGTCGCCGCCCTGCTCACCGCGCTGACCTCGGCGCTGGCGCTGCTGGACTCCGGCACCCTCGACGCGTTCCGGTTCTGGATCGTCGGCTCGCTCGCCGGGCGCGACCTGGGGACGCTCGCCGGCGCGCAGCCCTTCATCCTCGTGGGCCTGCTGCTCGCCCTGTGGTCCACGCGGGCGCTCAACGCGCTGGCGCTCGGCGAGGACGTGGCGCGCTCGCTGGGCCAGCGGGTGGCGCTCTCGCGCGCGCTGGCCGCGCTCGCCGTGATCTGCTGCGCGGGCGGCGCCGTCGCGGTGGCCGGCCCGATCGGGTTCGTCGGCCTCGTCGTGCCGCACGCCGCCCGGGCGCTCGTCGGGCCGGACTACCGCTGGATCGTGCCCTACTCGCTGCTCATGGGCCCGATCCTGCTGCTGGTCGCCGACGTCATCGGCCGCGTGCTCGTGTCGCCGGGCGAGCTGCAGGTCGGGATCGTCATGGCCGTCATCGGCGCGCCGGTGTTCGTCTGGCTGGTGCGCCGGGGCAGGTTGGTGCAGTTGTGACCCGGTCGGTGGAGCGCACGACGTCGCGGCGCGTGCCGGTGCGCACCCGCTCGTTCTCGCGGCGCCTCGACGTGCGCCTGCTCGTGGTGTGCGGCGGCGCCGTGGTGATCGGCATCGTCGCGACCGCGCTGTCGGTGAGCGTCGGCGAGTTCCCCATCCCGTTGCGCGACGTCGCCGCCACGCTGGTCGGTGCCGGCACGCGCACCGACGAGTTCATCATCGTCGGGCTGCGCCTGCCGCGCGCCCTGGTGGGGCTGGGCTGCGGGATGGCGCTCGGGGTGTCCGGGCTGATCTTCCAGACGCTGGTGCGCAACCCCCTCGCGGCGCCGGACGTCATCGGCGTCACCGGGGGCGCGAGCCTCACCGGGGTCGCCGTGCTCATCCTCGGCGCCCCGCCGGCCCTGCTGCCCGTCGGGGCCTTCGCCGGCGCGGTCGCCTCGGCGACGCTGGTCTACGCGCTGGCCTGGCGCGGCGGGCTCTCGCCGTACCGGCTGGTCCTGGTCGGCATCGCCCTGGCCGCCGCGTTCGCCGCCGGGACGTCGTACCTGCTGGTGGTGGGCGAGCTCATCGACGTGCAGCGCGCCGCGGTGTGGCTCGTCGGCAGCCTCAACGGCGTCACGTGGGAGGAGTTCTGGCCGCTGGTCGCGGGGCTGGTCGTGCTCTTCCCGGCCACCGCCGCCCTCACCCGCGCGCTGGACGCCCTGTCGCTGGGCGAGGAGTCGTCGGTCGCGCTCGGGGTGGACGTGTCACGGGCCCGCCTCGCCCTGGTGGTCGTGGCCGCGGCGCTGGCGGCGTTCGCGGTGGCCGCCGCCGGGCCGATCGGGTTCGTCGCGTTCATCGCCCCGCACATCGCGCGGCGGCTGACCGGGCTCACCGGGGCCGCGGTGCTCCCCGCGGCCGCCCTGGTCGGCGGCGTGCTGGTGATGGTCTGCGACCTCGTCGCCCGGGTCGTCCTCGCCCCCGTCGAGCTGCCCGTCGGGACGGTCACCGCCGTCGTCGGCGCGCCCTTCTTCCTCTACCTGCTCCACCGCGCCAACCGTCCGGTCCGAGGAGGCTGACGCATGAGCCTGCACGCTCGCGAGCTCACCCTGGGCTACGGCGGCGACCCGGTCGTCGCCGACCTCTCCCTCGAGCTGCCCCCGGGCGCCATCACCGCGATCGTCGGCGCCAACGCGTGCGGCAAGTCGACGCTGCTGCGCGGGCTGGCGCGCCTGCTCGCGCCCCGCTCGGGCGCGGTGCTGCTCGACGGGACCGAGCTCGCGAAGCTCGGCACCCGCGAGGTCGCCCGGCGCCTCGGCCTGCTGCCGCAGTCGCCGGCGGCCCCGGAGGGGCTGACCGTCGAGGACCTCGTCGCCCGGGGCCGCTACCCGCACCAGTCGTGGCTGCAGCAGTTCTCCCGCGACGACCAGGAGCACATCGAGTGGGCCCTCGAGGTCACCGACACCGTCGGGCTGCGGCGCCGCGCGCTCGACCAGCTCTCGGGCGGTCAGCGCCAGCGGGCGTGGATCGCGATGGCGCTGGCACAGGACACCGGGACCCTGCTGCTCGACGAGCCCACGACGTTCCTCGACATGGCCCACCAGGTCGAAGTGCTCGACCTGCTCGCCGACCTCAACCGCGAGCAGGGCCGCACGGTCGTCATGGTGCTGCACGACCTCAACCAGGCCTGCCGGTACGCCGACCACCTGGTCGCCATGCACCGCGGGCGCATCCACGCGCAGGGCCCGCCCGCCGACGTCGTCGACGCGGAGATGGTGCGGGCCGTGTTCGGGCTCGACGTCCGCATCGTCGCCGACCCCGAGGAGCACACGCCGATGTGCGTGCCGGCGCGCCGGCGCCGGCGGCGCTCGGAGGTGGCCGTCGGCGAGCACGAGCCCCTCGCACCCGACCCGACACTCCCTTGATCAGCATCCGGCGGAAGGACCAGCCATGGCGGCAGTGATCCTCGATCGCGACCGGCTCCGGGCCGACATCGCGGCGGCCCTCGGCGAGGCGCCCGAGGACGTCGGCGACGACGACGACCTCATGGACCTCGGCCTCGACTCGATCCGGCTCATGAGCCTCGTCGAGCAGTGGCGCGCCGAGACCGGCTCCGAGATCGGCTTCGTCGACCTCGCCGAGGAACCCACCGTCGCGGCCTGGAGCCGCTTGTTCAACGGAGCGTGACCCGATGCCCAATCCGTTCGACGACACCGACGGCCGCTTCCTCGTGCTCGTGAACGACGAGGGCCAGCACAGCCTCTGGCCCGTCTTCGCCGAGGTCCCGGCGGGGTGGACGGTGGTGCTCGGCGCCGCCGACTCGTCCGCCCCGGAGGACGGCGTGCCGGGCATCGACCGTGCCGCCGCCCTGGAGTACGTGGAGCAGCACTGGATAGACATGCGCCCCCGCAGCCTCGTGGAGAGCATGGAGCGGGCGGGGCGCTGAGACCCCGTCGCGGCGGTTACTGGCTGGTATCTCTCGCCTGGCGAGGGATACCAGCCAGTAATGCGGGGCAGGGCGGGGCAGGGCGGAGCAGGTCGGTCAGGCCGGCGCCCGGCGGGCCGCGTGGTCGAACGCCCCGCGCACGGCGTCGGTCGACAGGACGACCCCGCAGCGCTGCGCGGTCCACGTGAGCGCCTGCTCGTGGTGGTCGCGGGAGAAGTCGGCGACCGCGTCGGCCACGAGGAACGGCTGGACGTCGCGCATGAACGCCTCGACCGCGGTGACCATGCACCCGATGTGCGCGTAGATCCCCGTGATCAGCAGCTGGTCGCGGCCCGCGTCGGCGAGCATCTCCTGCAGCGAGCTGCGCTGGAACGCGCTGTAGCGCCACTTCGTCAGGACCTCGTCGCCGGGCTCGGGAGCGAGCTCGTCGACGATCGCCACGACCTCGGGGTCCTCGAGGTAGGCGGCGGCGGGGCCGCGGCCCCAGAAGTCGTCGAGCAGGCCGCGGTCGGCGGGCGGCTGCTCGCCGGGCTGCGCGGTGTAGACCACGGGGACGCCCAGGGAGCGCGCCCGGGCGGTCAGCGCGGCGATGTTCCCGACGCAGACGCTGACCGGCTCCTCGTCCCGCGCGAACGGGGCGAGGAAGTAGCGCTGCATGTCGTGCACGAGCAGGACCGCGCGCTCGGGGTCGGGCGACCAGTCGGGGCGGCTGGCCGGCAGCTCGTGCGACCGCGGCATCGGGTAGGGCGCGATCGGCGGGATGCTCACGGGTGGCTCTCCTCTGCCTGGTTCCGGGTGGCGCGCGCGGCCAGCGCCGTCCGCAGGGCGCGGCGGCTGGTCTTGCCCACGCCGGTGACGGGGAAGGCGTCGACGACCTCGACGGTGTCGGGCACCTTGTAGGCCGCCACCCCGCGCTCGCGCACGAAGCGGCGCAGGGCGTTCGGGCGCGGCGGGTCCCGGTCGGGCACCGGGATGACGTAGGCGTGGGTGCGCTCGCCGAGGAAGTCGTCCGGGACGCCGACGATCGCCGCGTCGACGACGTCGGGGTGGGCCAGGAGGTGGTTCTCGACCTCCTCCGCCGCGATCTTCTCCCCGCCCCGGTTGATCTGCTCCTTGACCCGTCCCGTGACGACGATGTCGCCGCGCTCGGTGATCCGGACCAGGTCGCCGGTGCGGTAGAAGCCGTCGGCGGTGAACGCGACCGCGTTGTGCTCTGCGGCGCGGTAGTAGCCGCGGATCGTGTAGGGCCCGCGGGTCAGCAGCGCCCCGACCTCGCCCCGGGGCACCTCGTGCTCGTCGGGGTCGGCGGGGTCGACCACCCGGATCTCGTCGTCCGGCGAGATCGGGCGACCCTGGGTCTCCTCGACGACGTCGTCGGGGTCGTCGTCGCGGGTGTAGTTGACCAGGCCCTCGGCCATGCCGAACACCTGCTGCAGGCGCGCCCCCAGAGCGACCGGGATGCGGCGGGCGAGCTCGGCGGCGCACTTGGCCCCGCCGACCTGCAGCATCGCCAGGCTCGAGAGGTCGCGCGTCGACGTCCCCGCCGCCTGCACCCACGCCGCCGCGAGCGGGGGCACCACCGCCGCCAGCGTGACCCGCTGCGACTCCACCAGCGCGAAGCAGGTGTCGGCGTCCGGCGAGGGCGCGAGCACCGCGGTGCCGCCCGCGTGGACCACGCCGAGCAGGCCCGGCGAGCTCATCGTGAAGTTGTGCGCCGCGGGCAGGGCCGCGAGGTACACGGTGTCCGGCGACAGCCCGCAGATCTCCGCGCTGGCCCGGACGCTGTAGAGGTAGTCGTCGTGGGTGCGCGGGATCAGCTTCGGCAGCCCGGTCGTGCCGCCCGAGAGCTGCAGGAACGCGACCGACGAGGGGTCGGCGCCGTCGCCGGGCAGCACGTCGCGCGGGGCGTGGCGCAGCGAGGACAACGGGAGCGCGCCGGCCGGCAGCTCCGCCCCGGGGGGCGCGGCCACCACCACGTGGCGCACGCTCGGCACGGCGGCGGCGACCTCGGCGGCCGCGGCGGCGTGGTCGAACCGGTCGTGGCGGGCGACGGTGACGATCGCGACCGCCTCGGCGTGCTCGGCGAAGTAGCGGATCTCGCTGCCGCGGTGCGCGGGCAGCGCGAACACGGGCAGCGCGCCGAGCCGGAACAGCGCGAAGATCGTCTCCAGGTACTCGGGGACGTTCGGCAGCCACACCACGACCCGGTCGCCGGGCGCCACCCCGAGCTCGGCCAGGCCGACGGCGAGGCCGCGGGCCCGGGCGTCGAGCTCGGCGTACGTCCAGCGCTGCTCGCCCGACGGGCCGGTGCCGACCACCGCGGTCCGCCCGCCGTGCTCGGCGACGGCGGTGTCGAGCAGGTCCGGGAACGTCTGCCCGGTCCAGTACCCGGCCGCGCGGTAGCGCTCGGCGAACTCCGCGGGATACGGGACGACGCCCCGGGCGACCGTCACGGCGTCGCCTCCAGCCCCAGCGCGCCCAGCAGCGTGCGGAACTTGGCCGCGGTCTCGGCGAGCTCGGCCTCCGGGCGCGAGCCCTCGACGACGCCCGCCCCCGCGTACACCCGCACCGCGCGCCCGGCGACCTCGGCGCAGCGGATGGTCACCGCCCACTCGCCGTCGCCCGCGGCGTCGCACCAGCCGACCAGCCCGGTGTAGAAGCCGCGCGGGAACTCCTCGAGCTCCTCGATCGCCGCGCGGGCCGCGTCGGTGGGCTCGCCGCACACCGCGGGCGTGGGGTGCAGCGCCTCGGCGAGCTGCAGCGACGTCGGCGCGGGGTCGCGCAGCCGGCCCTCGACGTGCGTGCCGAGGTGCCACAGCGACGCGGTCCGCGTGACGCTCGGCGCCGACGGGACGTGCAGCGAGGCGCAGAACGGGGCGAGGCGCTCGGCGACCCGGTCGACGACGAGGGCGTGCTCGCGCAGGTCCTTCGTCGACCGCGCGAGCTCCTCGCCGCGGCGCGCGTCCTCCTCGGGGTCGGGGCTGCGCGGCGCGGTGCCCGCGAGCGGGTGGGAGACGACGACGTCGCCGCGCCGGGCGGCCAGCAGCTCGGGGCTGTTGCCCAGCAGCGTGCGCGGTCCGGGGTCATGAGGGTCGGTGACGTCCGCGGCGAACACGTACCCCGAGGGGTTGCGCACGGCGAGGCGCTCGAGCACCGCGGCGACGTCGAGCAGCTCGGGCGCGGTCAGGGTCGCCGCGCGGGCGAGCACCACCTTCTCGAGGTCGCCCTCGGCGATCATCTCCAGCGCCCGCGCGACGGCGGCGGCGTACCGCGGCGGCGGCGGCTCGGCCCGGAAGTCCCAGCGCGTGCCGACCGAGGCCGGGGCCGACGGCGGCGCCACCAGCGGCGGGACCGGCGGCGCGTCGCCCTCCTCGCGCGCCACCGTCGGCGTGCGGTGCACGTGGGCGGGCACGACGAGGCGCGCCGTGCCGGGCGCGAACCCGACCGCCCCGACCACGAGCGGGTCCTCCTCGCCCGCGGCGCGCTCGGCGGCGAGCGTCGCGGCGGCCATGGCGCCGACCGAGCCCGGCGAGGCGGCGGGCACGCGGGTGCGGATCCCCGTGGTGCGCAGCGTCATCTCGCGGGTGGAGAACACGAAGGCGCCCGGCCCGGACCCCGGGCCCGGCGGCACGTCGACCGACACGTCGGGCTCCGGACCGGCGCTGGTCGGGATGCTGGTCATGGGTGTCCTCTCACAGGCGGCGGGTGGTCGTGCGAGAACAGGACGGTCAGGGCCCGAGCGAGGCCCCGCCGTCGACGTAGACGGTCTGCAACGTGACGTGGCGGGCGGCGTCGGAGGCGAGGAAGGCGACGACCTCCGCGACGTCCTCGGGCGCGGCGATGCGGCCCAGCGGGATGCCGAGCTTGAACGTCTCCGCCGAGCCGCGGACCAGGGCGGCGTGGTCGGCGGGCAGGTCGCCCATCGCCCCCATGGCACTGAGCATCCCGGTGTCGGTGGAGCCGGGGCACACGACGTTGGCCCGCACGCCGTGCCCGGCGAGCTCGAGGCCCAGGCAGCGCGTGACCGCCACCGCGGCGGCCTTGGACGCGGCGTAGGCCGCCATCCCCGTGCGCGGCACGCCGGCGGCGTTCGACGCGACCGTCACCACCGACCCGCCGCCCCGCTGCGCGAACCGGGCGCCGACGGCGCGGCATGCGTGCATGACGCCGGTCGCGTTGACGTCGAGGCAGTGGCGCCAGTCGGCGTCGTCGATCTCGGTCACCGCCGCGACGTGCAGCACGCCCGCCACGTTGACCAGCATGCGCAGCGGGCCCAGCGCGTCCTCGGCCGCGCCGACGGCCTTCTCCACCGCGGCGGCGTCGGTGACGTCACCCGGCACGGCGACGGCGGTGGCGCCGCGGGCGCGCAGCGCGTCGGCAGCGGCCTCGGTGGCCTCGGCGTCGCGGTCGAGCAGGGCCACCGGCGCGCCCGCGTCGGCCAGGCGCCGGCACACCGCGGCCCCGATCCCGCCGGCGGCGCCGGTGACCAGTGCCGGCGTCATTCGGTGATCACCCCCGGGTCGCCCCAGCCGGACCCGAGCGTCGCGGGCTCCCCGACCTCGTCGTGGGCGACGGTCAGGTCGGGCCCGGAGCGGTGGTGGCCGAGCACCGAGTCGAGGATCTCCGCGGCGCGCACCGCCGTCGTCGACAGCAGCGTCGAGCTGATGCCGTGGGTGTGCTCGGTGGGTCCCTGCAGGTAGATGCCGGCGCGCAGCGGGTGGACGGTGTGCAGGCGGTAGTCGCGCTCGACCAGGAGCTCGCCGTCCTCGGCCCGCCGGCACCAGGCGCCGACGTCGCCGAGCAGCCCGCTGGGATCGATGGGGCGGTAGCCGGTGGCGTAGACGACGATGTCGGCGCTGATCGTGTGGACCTGGCCGGTGGGCAGGAACTCGACGTCGAGGGCGAGCGCCAGGTCCGGCGCTAGCGGGTCCGACACCTCCGGCACGCCCGCCACGCGGCTCGCCCCGTGCACGTGCAGGCGCTGCGTCCCGGCGACCTTCTCCTGGTAGGCGCGGGTGTAGAGGTCACCGATCAGCTCCGGGTCGACCACCGAGTAGTTCGTGTTCGCGTGGTAGTCCATGAGCATCTGCTTGACCTCGCCCGGGGCCGCGTAGAAGTGGTCCACCGCCTCCGGGTCGAAGATCCTGTTGGCGAAGGAGGTGTCGTCGGCCGGGCTGTAGCCGTACCGCGAGAACACCGAGTGCACCGCGGCCGCGTCCTCGCGGTCGTGCAGGTGGGCCGTGGCCTCGGCAGCGCTCTGCCCGGCGCCGACGACGACGTAGCGGCGGCTGCGCGGCGGAGCCGGCGCGAGGTCGGCGAGCCGGAACAGCAGCTCGCTGTTGTGCCACACGCGCTCGCAGCGCTGGACGCCCGGCGGCAGCCAGGGCACCAGCCCGGTGGCCAGGATCAGGTTGCGCGTGCGCACCACCCGGGTGCCGTCGCCCTGCGCGTCGCGCAGCACGACGTCGAGCTGGTCGACGGCGCCGTCCGGGCCCGGCACGGGCTCCACGGAGACCGCGCGCGTCCCGTACGACACGAGGTGGCGCACGTCGGCCGCGCACCACTCGAGGTAGTCGTGGAACTCGACCCGGGACGGGAACATCGTCTTGGTGTTGATGAAGTCGGCGAGCCGGCCCTGGCCCTGCAAATAGTTGAGGAACGACCGCGGGCTGGTGGGGTCCCGCATGGTGACCAGGTCCTTGAGGAAGGAGACCTGCATCGTCGCGCCCGGCAGCAGCATGCCGCGGTGCCAGCCGAACGCCGCCTGCTGCTCCACGAACGACGCCGCGACCCGCGCCGACGCCGGGACCCGCTCGTTGTGCTCCTGGATCGCCAACGCCAGCGCCAGGTTCGAGGGGCCGAACCCCACGCCCAGCACGTCGAGGACGGCGTCCGGACGCCCCGGCTCGCGACTCATCGCACTCCTCGCCTCGCCCGTGGGATGCAAGATCGTTAGGGAACCCTAACCTAACCCTCCCGTATCGGGCGACGCGACTGTCATTACGGCCACACCACGTGATCGCCCGGTCACGCTGCCCACCCGGACGGCTTCGCGGTGATCGCCCACCGCCGCCACCGTGAGAACCTGACCGCCGTGACCGCCCCGTGACGACACCGATCACCGGCCCGGCCCTGCTGCGCGGCTCGATCCGCCACCAGCGGGGACCCGTCGCCGCCGCGGCGGCCCTGTTCGTGGGCCACCAGTCCTGCGAGGCCCTGGTCCCGGTGCTGGTCGGCGTCGTCGTGGACCGCGCGATCGCGGCCGGCGACCCCGTGGCCCTCCTCGGCTGGCTCGCCGTGCTGGGCCTCGACTTCCTCGTGCTCTCCTTCTCCTACCGGTGGGGCGCCCGGCGCGCCTGGCTGGCCGACGTGCGCGCCGACCAGCGGCTGCGCCTGCTCGTGGCCGACCGGCTCCTCGACCCGCGCGGGGGCGCCGAGGCGGGCCGGCTGCCCGGCGAGCTCGCCACCGTCGCGGTCGGCGACGCGAAGCGGGTGGGGATCGTGAACTTCGCCGTGCCCCTGGGGCTCGCGGCGCTGGCCGCGATGCTCGTGGCTGCGGTCGCCCTGCTGCGCACCTCGGTGCCGCTCGGCCTGCTCATCCTGCTGGGGACGCCGCCGCTGCTGCTGGTCGTGCACTTCCTCGGCGTCCCGCTGCAGCGCCGCAGCGGGCCCGAGCAGGAACGGGCCGCGCGCGCCTCGGGGGTCGCCGCCGACCTCGTCGACGGGGTGCGCGTGCTCAAGGGGCTCGGCGCGGTCCCGGCCGCGGTCGCGCGCTACCGCCGCGCCAGCCGCGACGCGCTCGGCGCCACCCTCGGGGCCACCCGGGTCCAGGCCGGCTACCAGGGCGCGGTGCTCGCGGCGAACGGGCTCTTCCTCGCCCTCGTCGCGCTCGTCGGCGGCCGGCTCGCCGCCGACGGGCAGATCAGCGTCGGTGGCCTGGTCGCCGCGGTCGGCCTCGCCCAGTTCCTCATCACCCCGCTGCAGATGCTGGGGTGGGTCAACGCCCGCGTCGCGCAGGGCCGGGCGTCGGCCGCGCGCATCGCCGCGCTGCTCGCCACCGGGCCCGCGATCGGCGACGGCGACCCCGCCACCCCGACCGTGCCCGCCCGGCCCGCGCTGGCCGTGCACGACCTGCACCACGACACCCTGCGCGGGGTCGACCTCGACGTGGCCGCCGGCGAGACCGTCGGGGTGGTCGCCGCCGACCCCGCCGACGCCGCCGCCCTCGTCGCGTGCCTGGCCCGCGAGGCCGACCCCGCCCGCGGCACGATCACCGTCGAGGGCCGGCCCCTCGCGGCGCACCCGCCCCGGGTCGCGCGCACCGCGGTGCTCGTCGCGGCCCACGGCGCGGACCTGTTCTCGGGCACGCTGCACGAGAACGTCGCCGCCGCCGCGGGGAACGGCGCGGTGGCGCCGGCGATGGCCGCGGCGCGGGCCGACCAGGTCGCCGAGGTGCTGCCCGACGGGGCCGACACCGTGCTCACCGAGCAGGGCCGCTCGCTGTCCGGCGGCCAGCGCCAGCGGGTCGCGCTGGCGCGGGCGCTGGCCGCCGACGCCCCGGTGCTCGTCCTGCACGACCCGACGACGGCCATCGACGCGGTCACCGAGGTCCTGATCGCCGACGGCCTCGCGGCGGTGCGGGACGGGCGCACGACCCTGCTGCTCGCGACGAGCCCGGCCCTGCTCGGGGTCACCGACCGCGTGGTGCTGCTCGTCGACGGCCGGGTCGCGGCGACCGGCACGCACGCCGGGCTCCTCGACAGCGACGCGACCTACCGTGGGGCGGTGACCTGATGGAGCGCGAGCTCCTCCCCGTCGCCGGCGCCCGCGCTGTGCGGATCGCCGTAGGTCGCCTGCTGCGGGGTCGCCGCGGGGTCCTCGCGGTCGGGCTCGCGGCGCTGGTGGCCAGCGCGGTCGCCGGCGTGCTCGTGCCGCCGCTGCTCGGGCAGATCGTCGACGTGGTCGTGGCCCGGCGCGGGGCGGACGCGGTGACCGGCCCGGCCCTGGGCCTCGTGGGCGCCGCGCTCGCCCAGGGCCTGCTCGCCGTCGTGGGGATGGCCGCGATCGCGCGGGCCGGCGAGGAGGTGCTCGCCGACCTGCGCGAGGCGTTCGTCGCCCGCGCCCTCGGGCTGCCGCTCGCGCGCCTCGAGCAGGCCGGCGCGGGCGACCTGACCTCGCGCGTCACCGCCGACCTCGCGCTGGTCGGCGACGCGGTGCGCCAGGCCGTGCCCGACATGGCCCGCGGGGCGCTGGTGATCGTCCTGAGCCTCGGCGGGCTCGCGGTGCTCGACCTGCGGTTCCTGCTCGCGGCCCTGGTGGCCGTGCCCGTGCAGGTGCTCACCGCCCGCTGGTACGTGCGCCGGTCGAGCCCGCTCTACCGCGAGCAGCGCGAGGTCGGTGGCGCGCAGCAGCAACAGCTGCTCGACACCGCCGGCGGCATCGCGACCGTGCGCGCGCTCGACCTGCACGACGACCACACCGACCGGGTCCGCTCGCGCGCCCGGGACGTGGTCGACCTCGCGCTGCGGGTCGTGCGGCTGCAGACCGGGTTCTTCGGGCGGCTCAACCTCGCCGAGTTCCTCGGGGTCGCCGCCGTGCTCGCGACCGGGTTCGCGCTGGTCGACGCGGGCGCGGCCACGGTCGGCGTCGCCAGCGCGGCCGCCCTGTACTTCATCAACCTGTTCAACCCGGTCAACGAGGTGCTGTTCCTCCTCGACACCGTGCAGTCGGCGGGCGCGAGCCTCGCGCGGGTCGTGGGCGTCGCGGAGCTCGACGAGCCGGCGCCCGCCGACCGCTCGGCGACCGACGACGGCGTCCGGGTCCGCGGCGTCTCCCACGCCTACACCCCGGGCCACGAGGTGCTCACCGGCGTCGACCTCGACGTCGCGCCCGGCACCCGCCTGGCGCTGGTCGGGGCCAGCGGCGCCGGCAAGACGACGCTCGCGGCGATCGTCGCGGGCGTGCACCGCCCCGGGGCCGGGTCGGTCACGGCGGGCGAGGTCGCGATGGTGAGCCAGGAGGTGCACGTCTTCGCCGGCCCGCTCGCCGAGGACCTGCGCCTCGCCGCGCCCGACGCCACCGACGAGGAGCTCTGGGCCGCGCTGGACGTCGTCGACGCCCGCGACTGGGTCGCCGCGCTGCCCGCGGGCCTGCAGACGGTCGTCGGCACGGGCGCGCACACCCCGACCGCCGCGCAGGCCCAGCAGCTCGCCCTCGCCCGACTGGTGCTCGCCGACCCGGCCGTCGCCGTGCTCGACGAGGCCACCGCGGAGGCCGGCAGCGCCGGGGCGCGCGTGCTCGAGGCCGCCGCCGACCGCGCGCTGCGGGGGCGGACCGCGCTGGTCGTCGCGCACCGCCTCACCCAGGCCGCGGCGGCCGACGCGATCGCCGTGCTCGACGCCGGCGTGCTCGTCGAGTACGGCACCCACGAGGAGCTGCTCGCCGCGGGCGGGCGCTACGCGGAGCTGTGGGCCGCAGGGGCAGGCCGCAGCACGTCTTGACCGATGGTTCGGTAATCTCGGGGCATGCCACGCCCGCCGTCGGTCGACGAGGACCAGCTCGCCGACCTCATCGTCGCGGTGTTCCGCGAGAAGGGGTTCGAGGGCACCGGGATCGGCGACCTCGCGGCCGCCTCCGGGCTGCAGCGGGCGAGCCTGTACCACCGGTTCCCCGCGGGCAAGGAGCAGATGGCCCAGGTCGCCCTCACGCGGGTCGGGCAGCGCTTCGACGGGGTCCTCGCCCCGCTGCGCGACGACCCGGACGTCGCCCGGGGCGTCGCCGAGACGGCGCGCCGGCTCGGCGAGTTCTACGGGGCGGGCGCGCTGTCCTGCGTGCTCGACACCATGACGCTGGCCGGGGCGCCCGCGCCGCTGCGTGACCACGCGCGCTCGCTCGCGGCGGCCTGGATCGACGCGATGACCGCCGCCGCGCGGCGCGCCGGCCACCGGCCCGACGCCGCGGTCCGCGCCGCCCGTGACGCCTTCGTGCGCCTCGAGGGCGCGCTCGTCCTCGGGCGGGTCACCGGCGACACCGGCGTCTTCGCCGAGACCCTCGCGCTGCTGCCGACCCTGCTCGTGCCGGACGGATAGTTGTTTATTACCGATCGTTCGGTAATATCGTGGACATGAGGTTCCACGACGGCGAGCTGGCCGCGCAACGGGCGGCGGGGCTCACGGAGCAGGCGGAGCGGGTCCGGCCGATCGTCGCGAGCACGGTCCCCCGCGGGGCGGCCGACTTCCTGCTCCGGCGGCGCCTGCTGGTGCTGGGCGCCGCGGACCGCGACGGGCGGGTGTGGGCGACCACCCTGCAGGGGCCGGAGGGATTCGTGTCCGCCGTGGGGCCGTCCACGGTGCGCGTGACCGCGGACGTGCCGGCGACGGACCCGCTGGCCGAGGCCCTGCGCGGCACGGTGGAGGTCGGCACGCTAGCGATCGACCTCGCGACGCGCAAGCGGCTGCGCGTCAACGGCCGCTGGCGGCCCGTGGACGGGGGCGCCGAGATCGAGGTGGCGCAGGCCTACGGCAACTGCCCCAAGTACATCCAGGCGCGGGCCGTCCTCGAGGAGGCACCGGCCGGCGGGGGCCCGGTGGCGACGCGGGGGACGGCGCTGAGCGCCGCCCAGGCGGAGCTGGTGGCCGGCGCCGACACCTTCTTCGTCGCGACGGCCGCCGCCGGCGGTGCGGACGTCTCGCACCGCGGCGGCGCCCCCGGCGTCGTGCGCGTGGTCTCGCCGACCGAGCTGACGTGGCCCGACTACGTCGGCAACGCGATGATGATGACCGCGGGGAACCTGTCCCTGCAGCCCGCGGCGGGGCTGCTCTTCCCCGACTGGCGCACCGGCGCGACCCTCCAGCTGACCGGCACGGCCGAGGTGCGCCCGGCGCCGGCCGGCGAGGTCGCCGGGCCCGCCACCGGCCGGGAGACGGTCTTCCGCGTCGCCGGGACGGTGTGGACGGAGAACGCCTTCCCGACCGGCTGGTCGGCGCCGGCCTACTCGCGGTTCAACTACGGCGCGGCGTAGACCCGCGCGAGCTCCGGGGTGACCTGGTCGAGCGCGTAGGGCAGGCTCAGCGGGCTCGAGAATCCCAGCGCGCCCGCCACCGGCGACGCCTCGTCGCCGAGGAACACGACCCGGTTCGCCCGCGTCGCCCCGAGGTTGGCGAACACCGGGTTCGCCAGGACCGTCTGCGGCGGGACGCCGAGGACGGCGACGGCCTGCTGGTCGAGCCGGCCGAGCTGCTCGCTGGACAGCGTCTCGGTGGTGTCCTGGACGGCCAGGCCGAGGCCCGTGAAGAGCTGGGTCCGGGCGTCGTCGCGCCCGAGCAGGTTGAACTCGCCGGAGGCCACGAGCGCGACGGCGAGGTTCCTGCCGGCCAGCTGCGGGTTCGCGGCGCGGGCGTCGGCGAAGCGGCGCTCGACGTCGCCGACGACCTGCTCACCGCGCTCGGGGACCCCGAGGGCGCGGGCGGTGATGCGGGTCTGCTCCTGCCACGGCGCGGCGACGCCCTCGGTCGGGTCGGCCACGGTCGGCGCGATCTGCGAGAGCCGGTCGTAGGTGGCGCGGTCCATGTAGGAGTAGACGCCGAGGATGACGTCCGGCGCCAGCGAGGCGACCTTCTCGATGTCGATCTCGTTGCCGCCGACCATCTCGGGCCGCTGCCCGTTCAGCTGCTGCTGGGCCCACGGGCGGGTGGTCTCGTCGAAGGCGCCGATGAAGTCGCGCACCCCGACCGGCACGGTGCCGAGGGCGAGGGCGAAGTCGGCGTCGTTGTAGCCGACCGTCACGACGCGGACCGGGCGGTCCGGGATGGTGGTCTGGCCGAAGGCGTGCGGGATGGTGACCGGGAAGCCGGGCGCCGCGGCACCCGGTGCCGGCTCGTCCCCGCCCGATCCGCACCCGGCGAGCAGCAGGGCGAGGACCGCGGCGAGGGCGGCGGCGAAGCGGACACGGAGGGTCATTCGGGGGCACTCCGGGGGATTCGTCGGTGATCGTCGGAGGGCAGGCTCACCTAAGTCACCGCGCAGGGCAACCCCAGGAGTCACCCGTCACGACGCCGGTCGGCGTACCGCCCGACGGGGACGACCAGCGGCGTGCCCGCGACCGGGTCGGGCACCACGCGGGCGTCGAGCCCGAAGACGTCGCGCAGCGTGACCTCGGTGAGCACCTCGTGCGGCGTGCCGGCCACGGCGATCTCACCGGCGTGCAGGGCGACGAGCCGCCGGGCGTAGCGGGCGGCGAGGTTGAGGTCGTGCAGCACCATGACCACGGTGCGCCCGCGCTCGCGGTTCAGGCGCTCGACGAGCTCGAGGACGTCCACCTGGTGGGCGAGGTCGAGGAACGTCGTCGGCTCGTCGAGCAGGAGCACCTCGGTGCCCTGGGCGAGCGCCATCGAGATCCAGACGCGCTGGCGCTGCCCGCCGGAGAGCGTGTCGAGCGTGCGCTCGGCGAAGTCGGCCATGCCGGTCCAGTCGAGGGCCTCGGCGACGGCCTCCTCGTCGTCGGTGGACCACTGCCGGAACCAGCGCTGGTGGGGGTGGCGGCCGCGCGCGACGAGGTCGGCGACCGTGATGCCCTCGGGCGCGGTCGGGTCCTGGGGCAGCACGCCGAGCACCGTCGCGACCTCGCGCGAGGGGATCGCGTCGAGGCGGCGGCCGTCGAGCACGACGTGGCCGTGCTTCGGCGCGAGCAGCCGGGCCATCGTGCGCAGCAGCGTCGACTTGCCGCAGCCGTTGGGGCCGATGACGGCGGTGACGGTGCCGTCGAGGACGTCGAGGTCGAGACCCTCCGGGCCGCCGACGACGATCGACTCGCCGTAGCCGACCCGCACGCCCTCGGCGCGCAGGCGGACGGTCCCGGTCCCGTCGGTGACCTCCGTGCGCTCGGTGTCGGCGCTCACGCGGAGTCCTTCCTCGTGCGGCGGACGAGCAGGTAGAGCAGGTAGGGCGCGCCCAGGACGACGGTGACGACGCCGACGGGCACCTCGCCGCCGAGCACCGTGCGGGCCAGCAGGTCGCCGGCGACCACGAGCAGGGCGCCCGCCAGGGCGGAGGCGAGCAGCGGTGGGCGCGAGCCCCCGACGAGGCGCACCGACACCTGCGGGACGACGAGGGCGACGAAGCGGATCGGCCCGGCGGCGGCGGTGGCCGAGGCGGCGAGGACCACGGCGAGCCCGAGCAGCAGCACGCGCGAGCGGTCGACCCGCTCCCCCAGCCCGCGCGCGGCGTCGTCGCCGAGGTCGAGGGCGTCGAGGCGGAAGGCCAGCGCGATCGCGATCGGCAGCACGATCACCAGCACGATCGCGATCGGGGTGACGTGCTCCCAGCCGCGGGCGTTGAGCGAGCCGCGCAGCCAGACGAGCGCGAGGCCCGCCTGCTGCACGTTCGCGAGGACGAGCAGCCAGGAGGTCACCGAGACCAGCGCGACGCTGATCGCCAGGCCGATGAGGATGACGCGGAACGCGTCGAGGCCCCGGCGGTAGGCGAGCACGACGACCAGCCCGGCCGCGAGCAGGCCGCCGATCAGCGCCGCGACCGGCAGCCCGACGGCGGCGAGCAGGCCCACCGCGGTGCCGCCGGAGCCCGCGAGCACGATCACCAGCAGGGCGGCGACGCCGGCGCCGTCGGTGACGCCGAGGACGTCGGGGCTGGTCAGGGGGTTGCGCGCGACGCCCTGGGTGAGCGCGCCCGCCACGCCGAGGGCGGCGCCGACCAGCGCGCCGCAGAGCACGCGCGGGAGCCGCAGCTGGGTGACGACGAACGTCTCGCCGCGGGTGCCGCCGCCGGCGAGCACGCGCAGCACGTCGCCGACGGCGATCGGGTACTCGCCGCGCCCGATGCTCACCGCGGCCACCAGCACGAGCAGGACGGCGGCGCCGAGGACGACGACCGCCGTGCGCGGGCGCCAGACCGCCGACACCGGGCCGAGGCGCAGGGGACGGCGGCCCGCGACCTCCCGGGCCGGTGCCGTGGTGCTCACAGCCGCACCATCCGGCGCCGGCGGACCATGGCGATGAAGAACGGCGCGCCGACGATCCCGAGCACGATGCCGACGGGCAGCTCGCCCGGGCGCACCACGACCCGCCCGACGACGTCGGCGGCGAGCACGAGCACGGCGCCGACGAGCGCGGCGAGCGGGATGAGCCGCCCGTGCGCGGGCCCGGCGAGCGAGCGCACGACGTGCGGGGCGACGAGGCCGACGAACCCGATCGGTCCGCTGACCGACACCGCCGCCCCGGTGAGCAGGGTGACCCCGGTGAGGCCGACGATCCGGGCCCGCAGGATGTTCTGGCCCAGCCCACGGGCGCTGTCCTCGCCGAGCGCGAGCACGTCGAGCGCCCGGGAGTTCACCGCGGCGAGCGCCAGGCCGACGACCACGAACGGGAGCACCTGGAGGGTGAGGTCGGCGCCGCGGTCGTCGAGCGCGCCGGCCGCCCAGAAGCGGTACGCGTCGAGCGAGGGGCCGTCGCCGAGCACCATCGCCGAGGTCACCGCGAGCAGCAGCTCGGAGACCGCGAGGCCGGCCAGCGCGAGCGTCACCGGCGTCGGGCCGCCCCGCCCGGCGGCGCCGAGGGTGAACACGAGCAGGGCGGCGAGCGCGGCCCCGACGAACGCGAACCAGATGTAGCCCGCGACGCCGGTGACGCCGAGGACGGTCGTCGAGAGCACCACGCAGAACGCGGCGCCGCCGCTGATGCCGAGCAGGCCGGGGTCGGCGAGCGGGTTGCGGGTGTGGCCCTGCATGAGCACGCCGGCCACACCGAGCGCGGCGCCGACCACCAAGCCCAGGAGCGTGCGGGGCACGCGGAGCTCGCGGACGACGATGTCGGTGGGCGCGCCGGTCGGCGTGACCAGCGCGTGCCACACCTCGGCGGGCGTCGTCGGCGCCGAGCCGACCGCGACGCTGAGCACAGCGACCACCGCGAGCGCGCCGAGCCCGAGCAGGAGCGCCAGCACCGGGCGGCTGCGCCGTCGCACCGGGGCCCGGGACAGGAGAGGCCGGCCCACGGTCGTCGTCGCCACCGTGCGTGCCCTTCCCTCGACTCCGTGTGCTTAGGCGAACCTAACAGGCACCTCGGCGTCCGGCCCGGCCTCGTGTCGGCGGCGATCGCGCCCCGGGGTGTTCCAGCCTGGCGGCCACGCTGACGTCCAACGCCAGGATCGCCACCAGCTCAGTCGCGCGACACGCCGGGGCGGGTCCGCAGGCGCCGTCTCAGATCGACGGCGTCGAGTCCGGCAGGCGGGTCCGACAACCCCGCCAGGAGCCCCTCGGCCGCCCGGCCTCGCGAGGTCCACGACCCGATCCTCTCGCCGGCGGGCGGTGACAGGATCACCGCACCATGACCCACGCCCCCCTCCCCCTCACCGGCGAGCGCACCGTGCCCGGGCTGGACGTCGAGAACTACTGGTTCCGGCGCCACGAGGCCGTGTACCTGGCGCTGGCCCCGTCGTGCACCGGGATCGTGGTCGACGCCGGCGTCGGCGAGGGCTACGGAGCGGCGCTGCTGGCCGACCAGGCCCGGACGGTCGTCGCCCTCGAGCTCGACCCGGCCGTCGCCGCCCACGTCGCGGCCCGGTACCCACAGGTGTCCACGGCGAGGGCCGACCTCCAGGCGTTCCCCATCGGCGACGGCACCGTCGACGCCGTCGTCACCCTGCAGGTGATCGAGCACCTGGGGGACCAGCCCGGCTTCCTCGCCGAGTGCGCCCGGGTCCTGCGCCCGGGCGGGCGGCTGCACTGCGCCACGCCCAACCGGCTGACCTTCTCCCCCGGCGCCGGGCCCGACGACCGTCCGCTCAACCCGTTCCACACCCGCGAGCTGACCGGTGCCGAGCTGGCGTCCCTGGTCGCGGACGCGGGTCTGGTGCTCGAGGCGCTGCGCGGGCTGCACCACGGGCCCGGGCTGCGGGAGCTCGACGCCCGCCACGGCGGCTCGGTGATCGACGCCCAGATCGCGCTGGCGCTGTCCGGCGAGGAGTGGCCGGACGAGCTGGCCGCGGACGTGAAGAACGTGACCGCCGACGACTTCGAGCTGCGCGCCGACGGCGTGGACGCGTCGCTGGACCTGCTGGTCAGCGCCGTCCGGCGAGGGTGAGCACCGGGTCGGCCACCGACTCGGGCAGCGCCTGGCGCATCGCGGCGGCCGCGGCCTCGCCGACGACCACGTCGCCGGTGTCGCCGCCACCGGAGCAGTACTGACCGCCGGCCTGCAGCTCCCCGCCGCCGCCGGCGCACTGGTCGGCCGTCGTCACCGGCACGCCGGGGATCGGCGAGGCGACGGCGGTGCCGGCGAGCCCGAGCAGCGCGCCGCCGGCCGAGACCGCGGCGAGTGCTCCGGCGAGGATGCGAGCACGCATGGGGCTCCCTCTCGACGTCGAGGAGTGGTTCGCCCACGTCAACGATGTGCGCGGGCGCCGGTGATGCCTCGTCACCGTTCGGGGGACGGCGCCGTGACAGACTCCGGCCCGACGAGAGGAGCGTGCTTGAGCAGGGAACCGGTGGGCACGTTCTGCCTCGTCCTGCACTCGCACCTGCCGTGGCTGCTGCGCCACGGGGCCTGGCCGGTCGGCGAGGACTGGCTCTACCAGGCCTGGGCGCACTCCTACCTCCCCGTCGTCGAGACCCTCGAGCGCCTCGCCGCGCGCGGCCGGCGCGACCTACTGACGCTCGGCGTCACCCCGGTCCTCGCCGCCCAGCTCGACCACCCCGCCGCCCTGCGCGCGATGCACACGTGGCTCGCCGACTGGCAGCTGCGCGCCCACGAGGCCCACGCCGGCGACCCCGCGCTGGCCACCCGCGAGCACCGCGCCGCCGCCCACGCCCTCGAGGTCTTCGAGCGCGACTGGCGCCACGGCGGCTCGCCGGTGCTGCGCCGGCTGGCCGACGACGACGTCGTGGAGCTGCTCGGCGGGCCCGCGACCCACCCGTTCGCCCCGCTGCTGCCCGGCCGCGTGCGCCGGTTCCTGCTCGACGCCGGGCTGCGCGACGGCGCCCTGCGCCTCGGTCGCCGCCCGGCCGGCATCTGGGCGCCCGAGTGCGGCTACGCCCCCGGGCTCGAGCAGGACTACGCCGCGGCCGGCGTCGAGCGCTTCCTGGTCGACGGGCCCGCGCTGCGCGGCGACACCGCCGCCGCCCACCCCGTCGACGGCACCGACGTCGTCGCGTTCGCGCGCGACCTCGAGGTCACCTACCGGGTGTGGTCGCCGCGCGCCGGCTACCCGGGCGCCGCCGACTACCGCGACTTCCACACCTACGACCACCTCACCGGCCTCAAGCCCGCCCGCGTCACCGGACGCCGCGTCGCCACGGCGGACAAGAAGCCCTACGACCCCGCCCGCGCGGCCGCCGCCGTCGCGCGGGACGCCGCGGACTTCGTGGGGGTGGTCCACGACCGGCTGGCGTCGTTGCGTGATCGCCGCGGCCGCCCGGGCCTCGTCGTCAGCGCGTTCGACACCGAGCTGTTCGGGCACTGGTGGCACGAGGGCCCGGCGTGGCTCGAGGCCGTGCTGACCGCGCTGCCCGAGGCGGGGGTGCGGGTGACGACGCTGCGCGGCGCGGTCGAGGCCGGGCACGTCGAGGAGCCGGTGGTGCTGCCGGCGTCGTCGTGGGGGTCGGGCAAGGACTGGCGGGTGTGGGACGGGCTCGCCGTGCGCGACCTCGTGGCGGACAACGAGGACGTGGCGCGCCGCCTGCTCGCCGCCGTCGACGGGGCGGCCCCGGCCGCGGGTCGCGACGCCACCCTCGACACCCTCGCGACGCAGGCGGCGCTGGCGCTCTCGAGCGACTGGGCGTTCATGGTCACCAAGGACTCCGCCGCCCACTACGCCCGGCGCCGCGCCGCCGAGCACCGCGACCGCGTCCGCGAGCTCACCGACCTCCTGCCCGCGGGCCGTCACACCGAGGCCGCCGCGCGCGCCGCGGCCTTCGCCGCCCAGGACGACGTGTTCGGGCGCCTCGACGCCCGGGTGCTGCGCCGTCACCCGAGCGGTGACCGCCGTCGCACCGCCCCTGCCTACTCGGGAGTAGGGTCGCCCGCCTGATGTCAGCGGCGTGGCGTCGCAGACGTTGAGCGTCCGCAACGCCACGCGCTCGATCGGCAGGAGGAAGACGGCGTGCGCGTCCTGATGCTCTCCTGGGAGTACCCGCCCGTGGTCGTCGGCGGGCTCGGGCGGCACGTGCACGCCCTGGCGACGGCACTCGCCGACGCCGGCCACGACGTCGTCGTCGTCGCCCGCCAGCCCACCGGCAGCGACGCGCACACCCACCCGACGACGCTCGAGCGCCACGACGGTGTGCGCGTCCTGCGCGTCGCCGAGGATCCCCCGCACCTCGAGTTCGTCCGCGACCTCGTCGCGTGGACCCTCGGCCTCGGGCACGCGATGCTGCGCGCCGCCGGGACGCTGCTGCGCGGCTGGAGCCCCGACGTCGTCCACGCCCACGACTGGCTCGTCGCGCACGCCGCGATCACCGTCGCCGACCTGACCGGGGCGCCGCTGGTCGCGACCCTGCACGCCACCGAGGCCGGTCGACACGGCGGCTGGCTCTCGCAGACGCTGAACCAGCAGGTGCACTCGGTGGAGTGGTGGCTCGCGCGCCGCGCCGACGCCGTCATCACCTGCTCGGAGGCGATGCGCACCGAGGTCTCGGGGCTCTTCGACCTCGACCCCGACGACGTCGCGGTCGTCCACAACGGCATCGACCCGGCGAGCTGGCTGCGCACCGTCGAACGCCGGACCGGGCCGCCGACCCTCCTCTACCTCGGGCGCCTCGAGTGGGAGAAGGGCGTGCACGACCTCGTCGCCGCGCTGCCCGCGATCCGCCGCGCCCACCCCGGCACGACGCTGGACGTCGCGGGCACGGGCTCGTGCTCCGACTGGCTCGCCGAGCGCGCCCGCGCCGCCCGCGTGCGGCGCTCGGTCCGGCTGCTCGGCCACGTCGACGACGCCACCCTGCGCGACCTGCTCGCCGGTACCGACGCCGCGGTCCTGCCCAGTCGCTACGAGCCCTTCGGGATCACCGCACTCGAGGCGGCGGCGGCCGGCGCGCCCCTGGTCGCGTCGCGGGCCGGCGGGCTGGGCGAGGTGGTCGTCGACGGCGTCACCGGCCTGTCGTTCGACCCCGGCGACGTGCCCGGGCTGGCGCGGGCGGTGGCCCGCTGCCTCGACGACCCCGCCGCCGCCCGCACCCGGGCCGATGCCGCCCGCGCGCGCCTCGCCACCGACTTCGCCTGGCCGGCGATCGCCGACCGGACCGCGGAGGTCTACGCCACCGCCCGCCCCGCTCCCCCGCGCGACCTCGGCCGCCCCAAGATCCCGACGGGCAACGTCTTCGGGCTCACCTGAGGCGCTCCGCGCTCGTGAGTGATCCGGGTCGTCATGACGACCCGGATCGCTCACCTGCGCGCAGCGCCTCCAGCTCCGTCTTGCGGGCGATGTCGGCAAGGGCCGCCCGGTCGGCGGCGGCCGCCTCGTAGTCGGCCAGCCGGTCGCGGACCACACGCGCCGGCGCCCCCACGGCCACCGACCAGTCCGGCACCTCGCCCCGCACCACCGCGTGCGCGCCGATCACGCACCCGCGCCCCACCCGCGCGCCGCGCAGCACCGTCACCTTGGTCCCGATCCACGTCTCCGGCCCGACGCGCACCGGCGTCTTCACGATGCCCTGGTCCTTGATCGGCGCGTGCACGTCGGCGTAGCGGTGGTCGAAGTCGCAGACGTAGATCCAGTCGGAGAGCAGCGTCGCCTCGCCGAACTCGATGTCGAGGTAGCAGTTGATCGTGTTCTCGTTGCCGAACACCGACTTGTCCCCGATGCGCAGCGACCCTTCGTGGCACCGCAGGCGGGTGTGGTCGCCGATGTGGACGAACCGCCCGATCTCCAGGCGCCCGAACCCCTCCCGCGCCTCGAGCTGCACGCCCTTGCCCAGGAACACCAGCCCGTGCAGCACGATGTGCGGCTGGCGCACGCGGACCTTGAGCATCCGCCAGTAGCGGACCAGGTAGAACGGCGACCACGCGCGGTGGCGCACGATCCAGCGCAACGACGCCCAGGTGAGCAGTCGCGGCTGGCGCGGATCCGACCTCACGGCTCGAACCCTACGATCGCCCGATGTCCCGCCATGGTCCGAGGGTCGCCGTCGTCGGCAGCGTCAACCTCGACCTGGTCGCCCGGGTCGAGCGCCTCCCGGCCGCCGGGGAGACGCTGACCGCCCACGGCGTCACCCGCGTGCCCGGCGGCAAGGGCGCCAACCAGGCGCTCGCCGCCGCCCGTCTCGGCGCCCGGGTGAGCCTGCACGCCGCCGTCGGCGACGACCCGCTCGCGGGCGAGGCCCTCACGCTCCTGCGCGCCGGCGGGGTCGACCTGCGCCACATCCGGATCGCGGCAGAGGCGCCGACGGGCACCGCGATGATCCAGGTCGACGACGACGGCGAGACCACGATCGTCATCGACGCCGGCGCCAACGCCACGCTCGCCGTCGCGCCCGGCGACCTCGACGCCGACGTCGTGCTCACCGTCCTCGAGGTCCCCGACGAGGCGGTCGCGACGGCGATGGCCGCGCCCGGCTTCACGGTGCTCAACGCCGCCCCGGTCCGCCCCGTCGCCGGCGACGTGCTCGCGGGCGTCGACCTGCTCTGCGTCAACGCGCACGAGTTCGGCGCGCTGGCCGCGCACGCCGACCTCGACGACCTCGTCGCCGTCGCCATCACCCACGGCGCCGCGGGTGCCGAGCTGCGCCGCCGCGGCCGGGTCGTCGCGACCGTCGAGCCGCCGCCGGTCGACGCCGTCGACGGCACCGCGGCCGGCGACGCCTTCACCGCCGCGCTCGCCCTCGCGCTCGCCGCGGGCGGCGACGACGAGAGCGCCCTGCGCCGCGCCTGCCGGGCCGGCGCCCTCGCCGCGACCCGCCCCGGCGCCCAGCCCTCGCTCCCCACCCGCCAGGAGGTCGACGTCCCGTGACGCCGCTGATCGTCGACACCGACCCCGGTGTCGACGACGCCTACGCGATCGCCCTCGCCGCCCGCGCCCCCGAGGCCGACCTGCTCGCGGTCACCGCGGTGTTCGGCAACGTCGACCTGCCGACCACGACGACGAACGCCCGCCGCCTGCTCGGGATGCTCGGGCGCGGCGACGTCCCGCTCGGCGTCGGCGCCGAGCGCCCGCTGATCCACCCGACGACGCAGCGCGCGGCCGACGTGCACGGCGACGACGGTCTGGGCGGGGTCGCCGAGCGCTTCGGCCCGCTCGGCCCTGAGCCCGCGGGACGTGCGCTCGACGTCATCGCGGGCGTCCTCGAGGCGAGCCCCGAGCCCGTCGTGCTCGCCGCGATCGGCCCGCTGACCGACGTCGCCCTCCTGCTCGCGACCCGCCCGGACCTCGCCGAGCGCATCGGGCGCCTCGTCGTCATGGGCGGCTCGATCGGCATCGGCGGCAACGTCAGCGCGGGCGCCGAGTTCAACGTCTGGTCCGACCCGGAGGCCGCCCGCCGGGTGCTCGTCGAGGAACGGGTGCCGACGACGCTGGTGCCGCTCGACCTCACGCACGTGGTGACGGTCGACCGGGCGTGGCTCGCCGACCTCGCCGCCTCCGGCCCCGTCGGCGAGGCGCTGGCCGCGACCCGGCACGTCTACGCGCACGGGGAGGCGCTGGGCGTGGACCGGGTGCCGATCCACGACGCGGTCGCGCTGCTCGAGGCCGTCGAGCCCGGGACGCTGGCGACGGTGCCGCTCGAGCTCGAGGTCGACACCTCGCTCGGCCCGGCGCGCGGCACCGTGCTCGCCGACCGGCGCGGGCGCGCCCCGGGCGGCCGGACCGTCGACGTGGCCGTCCCCGGCGGCACCGACGTTGACGGGGTGCGCGCGTCACTGGCCCGGCGCCTGCGCGACGACATGCTCGCCGACATGGACCCCGGGCCCCGCGGGTAGCCGCTCGGATGACCGAGCCCGAGCACAGCGACGAGGTCCCCGAAGAGCCCGACCTGGGTGCGAGCGTGCAGCTCGAGTCCGGCGAGACGCTGGACGGTCGGCCGGGTACCGACGGCCTCGACGCCGGCGTCGTCGCCCCGAACCGCCCCTTCGGCCTCGACGACCCCGACACGACCCCCGAGGGCCAGCGCGAGCGCGAGACGATCGACGACCGCCTGGCCCGTGAGATCCCCGACGACACGGGCGGCGCGGCCACCGCGCCCGGCCCCGACCTCACCGAGGGCGAGATCGCCTCCGAGGCCGGCCAGGCCCGCAGCGGGCGCCTGACCGCCGCCGAGCCCGACCCCGACCAGGTGCCGGGCCGCTCGCTCGCCGCGCAGGACGCCGGGATCGCCGGTGGCGCAGCCTCCGCCGAGGAGGCCGCGGTGCACGACATCGGAGAGGACGAGATCGTCGACCTCGACGAGACCGAGCAGGCCATCGGCGGCGACCTGGACGAGCAGCTGGAGGGCCCGGAGGTCCGCCTGGACGACGAGGACGTCGACCCGGCGAGCGGCGTCCCCGAGAACCGGTTGTGACGAACCGCGGCCCCCGTCCTCGGGCGGGGGCCGCGGCCGTCCTCGCTACTGGTCGGCGTGCTCCCGGCACGTGTCGGCCTGGGCGCGCGCCTCCAGACGCTCGTCGTCGATCTGCTGCCCGCACACCCGACAGCGGCCCCACGTGCCGTCCTCGATGCGCTGCAGCGCCGCGTCGATCTCCGCGACCTGGCGCTCGCTCTCGTCGGCGAGACCCTGCCGCTCCATCGTCTCCTCGACCTCGGAGCCGTAGTCGCCGGGGTGCTGGCCGAGCGCGCCCTCCTGCTGCACGGCCACGGCCGGCTCGTGCTCGCGGGACCAGGCGCCCATCTCGCGCAGACGGTCGCGCTCCTCGGTGAGCGAGCGGCGGGCGGTGTCGGCGTCCATTCCGGTGGTGCCTCCTCAGGATCGGTCGGGAGGCGCGGATACCCGGTCGCTGACGGCCTCGCACACGTAGGCCTCGGGTCCGCTCGCGAGGCGGGCGAGGACGACCGTGGCCTCCTGCGTCCCGGCGAGCTTCAGGCGCGGGCGCAGGGCGTTCGGGTCGACGTCGAGACCGCGGACGAGGATCTCGAGGCGCCCGACGTCGCGCCGGCGCAGCGTCGTGCGCAGCGTCTTCTCGGTGTAGCGGCCGTGCTCGAGCACGCGGAACGCGCGGACGCCGGGGGGCGGGGCGTCGCCGGAGAGGTAGGCGAGGTGCTCGTCGAGGCGCCACAGCCCGTGGCGCGCCCCGTACTGGCGCACCAGGCCGGCCCGGACGACGGCGCCGTCGGGGTCGACGATCCACTCGCCGGCCGGCGCGACGGGGCACGTGTCGTCCTGCGCGTCGGTGACCTCGAACCCGGCGCCGCGGCTCGACAGCGCCGTCGCGCGGCGGTGCGTCGTCGCGAGGCCCGCGGACCACAGCGCCGCCTCCCGCACACGGCCGTCGAGGGAGACGAGCTCCACCTCGGCGGCCCACGGCGCGAGGGCCGGATCGAGGCCCGGGGCCGTCGAGACGACCAGATCGTGTGCGTGGCGATACGGACGTCCAGTGTCAGCGACGCGCCGCCGCTGACACAGACCGGCGGCCTCCGCTAGCCCGTCCAGCGGAGGGGCGAAGTGCTCCGGACGCCAGGTGCGGCGGCCCGCGGCGGTGCGGCGGGCGGGGTCGGCGACGAGCACCGTGTCCCGCGACGGCGGCGCCAGGGCGTCCGCGCGCACCAGGGCGACGCCGGGGACGTTGACGCGGGCCATGGCCAGGCGCACCGGGTCGAGGTCGGAGCCGACGAGCCGGGACGCCGTCCGGCGCAACGCCGCCAGCTCCGCGCCCACCGAGCAGGTCACGTCGTGCACGTCGCGCCCCGCGAGCCGGGCCGCCCGGTGCGCCGCGACCGGGGCCGCGGTGGCCTGCTCGGCGGCGTCGGCGGTCAGCAGCCAGCCCTCGGGCACCCGGCCGCGGGCGCGGTCGGCCAGCAGCGCGGTCTCGAGCACCGGCGCGGCCCGGTCGCCGAGCCGCTCCCGCAACGTCTGCACCGCGCGCAGACGGTCGGCGGCCAGCAGCGGCGCCGCCCCCGCGACGGCGTCGCGTCCGGCGTCCGAGGCCAGGTACGCGACGTCGTCGAGGGTGAAGGCGTACGGCAACGTCAGCTCGAGAGCGACACCGGATCCGGCGGCCGCACCCCGGTGACCAGCGCGTTGTAGAACAACGAGCGGGGCACGACCTTCGACAGCCGCTCGTCGAGCCACGAGAGCCGCTGCCAGGTGCGGTAGGCGAACATCGCCCAGCGCATCCCGAGGCGCTCCGGGGGGACCGCGGCCTCGAAGGTCCGCACCGGCCAGCCGAACACCGCCGCGGTGAGCTCCTCGGTGACGACGCGGACGTCCACCGCGCCGGCGGCGTGGGCGAAGCGCTCGAGGCGGTCGGGGTCGAAGACGTGCTGGTCGACCACCGACTCCAGCGCCGCCGCCCGCGAGGACTCGTCGAGCTCGGCCGGCGGGCGCAGCCACGACGCCGACGCGAACCGGGTGGTCGCCCACCAGGTCGCCTGCCCCAGCTTGCGGGCGTAGAGATCGCCGAGCCGCGTCGGCTCGCCCGCGAAGACGAACCGCCCGCCGGGCCGCAGCACCCGCAGGATCTCGCGGAACGCCTGATCGAGGTCGGGGATGTGGTGCAGCACGGCGTGCCCCACCACGAGGTCGACCGACGCGTCGGGCACCGGGATCGTCTCGGCGTCGGCCACCCGGCCCTCGACGTCGAGGCCCAGGTTCGCCGCGTTGCGCGTCGCCACCGCGACCATCCCCGGCGAGAGGTCGGTGACCGTCCCGCGCCGCGCGATCCCGCCCTGCATGAGGTTGAGCAGGAAGAACCCGGTGCCGCAGCCCAGCTCGAGGGCGTGGTCGTACGTCTCGGAGCCGGGGTTCACCGCCCGGAAGCGGTCCACCGCGAACGTCGTGCAGCGCTCGTCGAACGAGATCGACCACTTCTCGTCGTAGGAGCCGGACTCCCAGTCGTGGTACAGGACGTTCGCGAGCTTGGGGTCGTCGCGGGCGGCGTCCACTTCCGCCTGGGTCGGGCTCACCGCCCGAGGAACTGGGCCTTGCCGGGCCCGTTCTCGGCGAAGGAGCGCATGCCGATCGTCTGGTCCTCGGTGCCGAACAGCGCCGCGAACACCTCGGACTCGAACGCGAGCCCGTCGCGCAGGTCCATGTCCATGCCGCGGTCGATGGCGTTCTTGGCGGCAGCGAGGGCGCGCGTCGGGCCGTTCGCGAACTGCTCGGCCCACGCCCGGGCACGGGTGTAGACCTCGTCGGGCGCGACGACCTCGTCGACCAGGCCCATCTCGAGGGCCTCGGCGGCCTTGACGAAGCGGCCCGTGAAGATCACGTCCTTGGCCTTCGCCGGCCCGACGAGCCGGGTGAGGCGCTGGGTCCCGCCGCCGCCGGGGATGATCCCGAGCAGGATCTCCGGCTGGCCGACCGTCGCGTTGTCGCCGGCGATGCGCCGGTCGCACGACAGCGCGACCTCGAAGCCGCCGCCCAGCGCGTAGCCGGTGATCGCGGCCACCGTCGGCTTCGGGATCTCCGAGACCGCCCCGAAGCCGCGGGAGAGCTGGTGGGTCCGCTCGGCCATCTCGGAGTAGGTCATCGCGGCCATCTCCTTGACGTCCGCGCCGGCCGCGAGCGTCTTCTCGCCGCCGTACACGACGACCGCGCGCACGTCGGCGCGGCTGGTGGCCTCCGCGGAGACCTCGACCAGCTCGTCCTGCAGCTGGCGGTTGATCGCGTTCATCGGGGGCCGGTCCAGCCGGATGGTGCCCACCCCGCCGTCCACCTCGAGCCGCACGAACTCCGTCACCGACGGGCCTCCTCAGGTCTGGTCACTGCGCGCGGCGACACTATCGCCGGAACGCGGTGAAACGGCGCCGCCGGCTGGTGAGCTCGAGCGGCTGGTCGAACGTCGCGGACAGGTTCTCCGAGGTCATCACGTCGTCGAGCAGGCCCTGTGCGACCACGCGCCCCCCGCGCATGAGCATCGCGTGGCTGCAGTTCGGCGGGATCTCCTCGACGTGGTGGGTGACCATCACGGTCGCCGGGCCGTCCGGGTCGGCGGCCAGCTCGGAGATCAGCTCGACGAGGTCCTCGCGGGCACCGAGATCGAGGCCCGCGGCCGGCTCGTCGAGCAGGAGCAGCTCGGGGTCGGTCATCAGCGCCCGGGCCAGCAGCACCCGCTGGCGCTCACCGGTCGAGAGCGTCCCGTAGCGGCGGCCGGACAGGTCGACGACGCCCATCATCGCCATCAGCCCCGACGCGCGCTGGTCGTCGGTCTCGTCGTAGCGCTCGCGCCAGGTGCCGAGCACCCCGTAGCCCGCGCTGCGCACGACGTCGAACGCGGTCTCGTCGGGCGGCACGCGCCCGGCGAGGCTCGCCGAGGCCAGGCCGATGCGCGGGCGCAGCTCGAAGACGTCGACGCGCCCGAGCCGCTCGCCCAGCAGGTCGACCGTGCCCGACGTGGGGTGCATCTCGGCGGCGGCCAGCTTGAGCAGCGTGGTCTTGCCCGCCCCGTTGGGGCCGAGGATCGCCCAGCGCTCGTCGAGCTCGACGGTCCAGTCCAGGTCGGCGAGCAGGTCGGAGCCGCCGCGGCGCACGCCGACACCGTCGAGACGGATCACGGTGTCGGGGTCGGCCGTGCTCGGCTCCGGGGTCAAGGGTCCGGCTCCGCTGCGCTTCGCGTCCGGCTGCGTCACGGCCGCCATCCTGACGGATCACAGTCGCCGACGGGCGACGGCCCACCCCGCGATCGGGCACGATTCCGCCCCGATGCCCACCATCGCTCCCCGCCCCGGCGCCCACCTCGACGGCGACGTGCTGCACGTCACCGTCCCCGCCGCGACGAGCGCCGAGGCGGTGGAGCTCTGCCTGCCCTCCCCCGGCGGCGAGCGGCGCATCGAGCTGCGTCGTTCGGGCGACTGGTGGTCCGGACGGGCCGACGGCGTGAGCGACGGCGACGCCTACGGGCTGCGCGTGCACGGGCCCTGGGACCCGGGCCGCGGCGTGCGCACGAACCCCGCGAAGCTGCTGGTGGACCCGTGGACCCGCCGCGTCGAGGGCACCGTCACCTCGCTGGAGATCGCGCGCGCGTTCGCCGGCACCGACGCGTTCTCGACCCGCCGCGACGACCGGGACTCCGCGGGATCGGTGCCCCACGGGATCGTCACCGCCGACCTCGACCCGGCGCCGACCACGCGCCCGGGCGTGCCGTGGGCCGACACGGTCATCTACGAGACCCACGTGCGCGATCTCACGATGCGCCACCCCGAGGTGCCCGGGCACCTGCGCGGGACCTACGCCGGCGTGGCCCACCCCGCGGTCGTCGACCACCTCGTCGCGCTCGGGGCGACGACCGTCGAGCTGCTGCCGGTGTTCGCCCACACCTCCGAGCCGTCGCTGCTCGCGCGCGGGCGGACGAACCACTGGGGCTACTCGACCCTGGCCTACCTCGCCCCGCACCCCGGCTACGCCTCGACGCCGGGCCGCGAGGCGCAGGAGTTCCGCGCGATGGTCGCGACGCTGCACGCCGCCGGGCTCGAGGTCGTGCTCGACGTCGTGTTCAACCACACCTGCGAGGGCGGCGCCGACGGGCCGTCGCTGTCGTGGCGCGGGCTCGACGCCGCCGGCTGGTACGCCCTCGACGCCCGCGGGCGCGACGTCGACGTCACCGGCTGCGGCAACACCCTCGACGCCGCCTCCCCGCTCGTGGGCGCGCTCGTCGTGGACTCGCTGCGGCACTGGGTGACGACGATGGGCGTCGACGGCTTCCGCTTCGACCTCGCCTCCACCCTCGGCCGGCCGCGCGGCGGCGCCTTCGACCCGGCGGCGCCGCTGCTCGGCGCCATTGCCGACGACCCGGTGCTCTCGCAGGTCAAGCTCATCGCCGAGCCCTGGGACGCCACCGGCGAGGGCTACCAGGTGGGCGGGTTCCCGCCGCCGTGGGCGGAGTGGAACGGGCGCTTCCGCGACGGCGTGCGCGACTTCTGGCGCGGCCACGGCCCGGTCTCGGAGATCGTCACCCGGCTCGCCGGCTCGTCGGACCTCTACTGGCCCGCGCGCACCCCGGCCGCGTCGGTCAACTTCGTCACCGCCCACGACGGCTTCACCCTCGCCGACCTCGTGGCCTACGAGCGCAAGCACAACGAGGCCAACGGCGAGCAGGGCCGCGACGGCACCGACGACAACCGCTCGTGGAACCATGGCGTCGAGGGGCCGACGTCGGACCCGGCGATCCTCGCGCTGCGGGACCGCCAGGCGCGCAACCTGCTCACCACGCTGCTGCTCTCGGCGGGCACCCCGATGCTGCTCGGCGGCGACGAGCTGGGCCACACGCAGCACGGCAACAACAACGTCTACAGCCTCGACGACGAGACGTCGTGGCGGTCGTGGTCGTCCCCGGACGGTCGGCCGGCCCTCGTGGACTTCGTCGCCCGCGCCCTCGCCCTGCGCCGCGCCACCCCGGCGCTGCGGCGCACCGACTTCTTCTACGGCCGCGAGGACACCGACCCCGACGGCGCCGCCCCGGACATCGCCTGGCTGCACCCCGACGGCCGCGAGCTCGCCGAGCCGGACTTCCACCACCACGGGCGGACCCTGGTCGTGCGCGTCGACGGGGACCCGGCGCTCCTGCTCGTCCTGCACTCCGGCGGCGGGCCCGTCGACGTGCTGCTGCCCGACGCCTTCGGCGACACCGCGTGGGTGCCGGTGCTCGACCCGGGCACCGCCTCCGGCGCCCCGCCGAGCACCGAGCCCCTGCCGGCCGGTGACGTGCTGACCGTCCCGGCCCACACGGCGCTCGTGCTGAAGGCGAGCCCCCGCGGTTAGGCCGGCAGGACGATGCGGCCCAGCTCCGCCGGCGCGGCGAGGAGGTCGTGGCGCGGCAGGACGCGCACCGTGTAGCCGAGGACGCCCGCGTGGGGCAGGGCGACGACGGCCTCGAAGCGGTGGGAGCCGTCATGCCCGGGGCCGATCAGGGTCATCGGCTCCACGACCGGCTCCGAGAGCTCGTCGGCGTCGTCGGCGCGGCCGACGACCGCCTGCACGAGCACCTCCGTGGGGTCGAGGCCGCCGAGCACGACCTCGGCGCGCACGGTCATCGGCGCACCGAGCACCGGGGTGTCGGCGCCACCCGAGGCGTCGACCTCGGCGACGGCCACCGACGACCAGGCGGCGTCGAGGCGGGCGCGGTAGGTCGCGAGCTCCTTGGCGCCGGCGAAGCCGTCCTCGAGCACGCGCGCCGCCGAGCGGGCCGCCGGGGCGTACCACTGCTCGACGTAGTCGGTGACCATGCGTGTGGCCTGCACCTTCGGCGACAGCGTCGCGAGCGTGTGGCGCACGAGCGCGGTCCAGCGGTCGGGCACGCCGTCGGCGCCGCGGTCGTAGAACAGCGGGGCGACGGTGGTGCCGAGCAGCTCGTAGAGGGCGTTGGCCTCGATGTCGTCGCGGCGCTCGGGGTCGTCGACGCCGTCGGCGGTCGGGATCGCCCAGCCGTTGCGGCCGTCGTAGAGCTCGTCCCACCAGCCGTCGCGCACCGACAGATTGAGCCCGCCGTTGAGCGCCGACTTCATCCCCGACGTCCCGCACGCCTCGAGCGGGCGCAGCGGGTTGTTCAGCCAGACGTCGCAGCCCCAGTAGAGGTAGCGCGCCATCGACATGTCGTAGTCGGGCAGGAACGTGATCCGGTGGCGGACCGCGGGGTCGTCGGCGAACCGGACCATCTCCTGGATGAGCCGCTTGCCGGAGTCGTCGGCGGGGTGCGACTTGCCGGCGATCACCAGCTGCACCGGGCGCTCCGGGTCGAGCAGCATGGAGCGCAGGCGCTCCTGGTCGCGCAGCATCAGCGTCAGTCGCTTGTAGGTCGGGACGCGGCGGGCGAAGCCGATCGTGAGCACGTCCGGGTCGAAGACGCGCTCGGTCCAGGCCAGCTCGGGCTCCGAGGCGCCGCGCTGCAGCCACGACGCGCGGACCCGGCGGCGGACCTCCTCGACGAGCCGGCGCCGCAGCGCCCCGCGCATCTCCCAGAGCAGCGCGTCGGACACCCCGAACAGCTCCGGGCTGCCCGCGGCCTCGGCGCCCGCGGTGAGCCCGGCGATCTCGCGCGCGGTCCAGGTGGGGCCGTGGACGCCGTTGGTCACCGAGCCGATCGGCACCTCCGGGACGTCGAACCCGCCCCACAGGCTCTGGAACATCCCGCGCGAGACCTCGCCGTGCAGCTGCGAGACGCCGTTGGAGCGCTGGGCCAGGCGCAGGCCCATGTGCGCCATGTTGAACATGTCGCCCGCGGGCTCCCGGCCCAGCGAGAGCACCCGGGCGGGCTCGATGCCCGGCAGCATGTCGGCGGTGAAGTAGTACTCGACCAGCCCCACCGGGAAGCGGTCGATGCCCGCGGGCACCGGGGTGTGGGTGGTGAAGACGGTGCCGGCGCGGACGGTGGCGAGCGCCTGGTCGAAGTCGAGCCCGGCGTCGTCGACGAGCTCGCGGATGCGCTCGAGGCCCAGGAAGCCGGCGTGGCCCTCGTTGGTGTGGAAGACCTCGGGCGCGGGGTGCCCGGTGGAGCGGCAGAACGCCCGCACGGCGCGCACCCCGCCGATCCCGACGAGGATCTCCTGGCGGATGCGGTGCTCGGCGTCGCCGCCGTAGAGGCGGTCGGTGACCTGGCGCAGGTCGGCGTCGTTGTCCTCGATGTCGGCGTCGAGCAGCAGCAGCGGCACCCGCCCGACCGACGCCACCCACACCCGCGCCCGCAGCGTGCGGCCCTCGGGCATCGCGACGCCGACGAGCACCGGGGTGCCCGACGCGTCGGGCCCATCCCCCGTCGCTCCGCTCGCCTCGGTGAGCAGGTGCAGCGGCAGACCCTGCGGGTCGAGGGCCGGGTAGTGCTCCTGCTGCCACCCGTCGAGCGAGAGCGACTGGCGGAAGTAGCCGGATCGATACAGAAGGCCGACGGCGACCAGGGGGACCCCGAGATCGCTCGCCGCCTTGAGGTGGTCGCCGGCGAGGATGCCCAGCCCGCCCGAGTAGTTCGGCAGCACCTCGCTGACGCCGAACTCCATCGAGAAGTAGCCGACGGCCGAGGGGAAGCCGTCGGCGGCTCGCGTCTGGTACCAGCGGGGCTCGGCCAGGTAGGTGCGGAGGTCCTCGGCGCGCTCCTGGACACGGCCGACGAACGCGGCGTCCTCGGCGAGCTCGGCCAGCCGCTGCGGGCGCACCTCGCCGAGCAGCCGGACGGGGTCGCCGCCGGTGGAGCGCCACGCCGCCTCGTCCACCGTGGCGAAGAGGTCCTGGGTGGGCCCGTGCCACGTCCAGCGCAGGTTCGTGGCCAGCTCCTGGAGGGGTGCGAGAGCGGCCGGGAGCTGGGCGCGGACGGAGAAGCGACGCAGAGCCTTCACGTGCCGGGAGCCTACGGCGCACCCCCCGACGCGCCGTGCGGCGCCCACCTCCCCTGGATCGATCCCATGACTACGCTGCGTCGCGTGAGCGCGCTGGGGAGATGGTGGCGGTCCGGACGACGGTCGAAGGACGCGGCGAGGGAGGCGGGCGCCCCCCTCGAGCAGCCGACGGAGCCGCCGCGCGACGCGACCGGTGAGCAGCCCGCGGTCGGTTCCGACGGGGCGAGCACGCCGCCGTTCGAGGAGAGCTACGGCGGCTACGACGGACGCCGCGACCCGCACCGCCAGGTGCCGCAGGGCGAGGTCGTCAGCGGCCCGTCGTCCGGGTCCTGGCGCCGGCGGCGTCGCGGCTGGGGGTCCGCCGACGACGTCGAGGTCGGTCCCCCGCCGCCCCCGGACGCGCGCCCGCACGGCCCGACCACCGGGCCCTTCGCCGTGCCCGGCCGCGCCACCGGCCCCACGAGCGGCCCCTTCCCCGCCGCGGGACCGTTCCCCGCGTCCGGCCCGTTCCCCGCGTCCGGACCCGTCGCCCCCACCGGCCCGTACGCCTCGCCCGACCCGACCCACCACCCGGCGTCCGGCCCCTTCCCCCCGCAGACCCCGTCGCACGGGTCCCGGGCCGCCGGCTCCGATGCGCCCGACCTCACCGGCCAGCAGGGACAGCCGGCGCCGAGCCTGCCGCCGTGGCGCCGGCCGGCGACCCCGCCGTGGGGCATCGCCACCGGTCGCCCCTCGGCCTCCCCCTCGCCGACCTCCCGTCGCCCGTCCGCATCGACTCCGCCCGTTGCGGGTAGCGGACCGGACATGAGTTCGTCGTCGGACCGCGGACCCGAGCAGACCTCCGGGCACGCGGCGTCCCCGACCACGCCGTCCGAGACGTCGGCGCCGTCGGCCTCGCCGGTGCCGCCGGCGGTGCCCGACGCGCCCGCGACGCCGTCGGCGTCGTCCCCGGGCTCGCCCTCGGACCCGGCCCCCCGCCCCGGTGACCTCGACGCCACGCCGGCCTCCGACCCGTCGTGGTTCACGCCGCGGACGCCCTACGCCCCGTTCGCCGACGACGCCGCCGGTGCCGACGCCCGGCCGGACGAGGCGGCGGACGACCCGGTCACCACCGCGATCCCGCCCACGAGCATCGACACCCCGCCGAGCGAGACCGGGTCCGCCGACACCGCGCCCGCCGACACCGCGCCCGCCGACACCGCGCCCGCCGACACCGCGCCCGCCGACACCGCCCCCGCCGACACCGCACCCGCCGCCCGCGACCGTGGCGACAGCTGGCGCGCCGCCGCGGCGGGCGCGGCCGGGCTCGGCGTCGCCGGCGCCGCCGCCGGTGCCGCCGGGGCGTTCGGGCACGCGGACGACGACCGTGGGTCCACCGCTCCCGCCGCCTCGGCGGGCACCTCGCGTCCGGGCACGCCCTGGGCGCCGCCGCCCGCGCGGCCGTCGTCGTCCTCGACACCCCCCACGCCGCCGGCGCCCTCGACGTCGTCCGACGGCGGGGCCCTCGACGGCACCTCGGAATCCGTGTCCCCGGGACACGGGTCCACCGACCCGACCGGCACCGCCAGCGCCGGCACCCCGAGCGCCGGCACCCCCGACGACGGCACCTCGGAACCCGTGTCCCCGGGACACGGGTCCGCCGACCCGACCGACACCCCGAGCGACGACGACCCGCTCGGCATCGGTCCGCTGCCCGTCGACGAGGACACCCACGTCCACCACAGCGTCGCCCCCGACCAGGACGACGCCGACAGCGCCGGCGGCGCGGACGTCCCGGCCGAGGAGCCGGCGGGTGCCCCGTCGATCGACTCGGGCGCGGTGTCGCCCGAGGTCGCAGCCCCGGTCACGGCCACCGAGCCGGAGCCGGAGCCGGAGCCCGAGCCGGAGCCCCAGCCCGAGCCGGTCACCACCGCCCCCGGCCCCCGGCCGACCACGCCCGGCATCCCCGCCGACGCGGTCGACCGCCACGCGCTCCCGCAGGGCCGCATCGGCATCGACGACGTGACCCCCGAGGTCTCCGGCGGCCGGTTCCCGTCGAAGGCGGTGGTGGGCGAGGTCGTGCCGGTGTCCGCCACCGTCTGGCGCGAGGGCCACGACGCGGTCGCGGCGACGCTCGTGTGGCAGCGCTGCGCCGCGGCGAGCCACGGCCAGGCGCCCGACGCCGCCATCCCCTGCGGCGACGAGGCGCCGCGCAGCACCAGGATGACGCCGACCGGCCCGCTCACCGACCGGTTCGCCGGCCAGGTCGTGCCCGACGCCGAGGGGCTGTGGAGCTTCCGGGTCGACGCCTGGAGCGACCCGTGGGCGACGTGGCGTCACGCCGTCGACGTCAAGACCCGCGCCGGTCAGGGGGCCGCGGAGCTCGCCAACGACCTCGAGTCCGGCGCGCGCCTGCTCGAGCGGGGCGCCGAGGGCATCCAGCAGCGGCTGCGCGACACCCCGCGGCACGCGGAGGCCGACCCGGCCACCGAGCGCACCGGCGGGATCGCGATGCCGCCCGCCCTCGAGCTCGCCCGCACGCTGACCAGGGCCGCCGAGCAGCTCCGCGACACCGGCACCGAGCTGCCCGAGCGCCTCCGCCTCGCGCTGTCGGTGCCGGTGCACCGCACGATGACCGAGCACCCCGTCCGCGAGCTGGTGACCCGGGGCGAGACCCACCACGTCCAGGTCGAGCGCTCGCTCGCGCTGGCCGGGTCCTGGTACGAGTTCTTCCCCCGCTCCACCGGCGGGTGGGACGACGAGGGCCGCCCGGTGCACGGCACCTTCGCCACCGCGACCCGCGAGCTCGACCGCGCCGCCGCCATGGGCTTCGACATCGCGTACCTGCCGCCGATCCACCCGGTGGGCACGGTCAACCGCAAGGGACCGAACAACACGCTCACCCCGGGCCCGGAGGACGTCGGCTCCCCGTGGGCGATCGGCTCGGCCGCGGGCGGGCACGACGCGATCGACCCGAACCTCGGCACCATCGAGGACTTCGACGCGTTCGTCGCGCACGCCCACGAGCTGGGCCTCGAGGTGGCGCTCGACCTCGCGCTGCAGTGCGCGCCGGACCACCCCTGGGCCGCCGAGCACCCGGAGTGGTTCACGATCCGCCCCGACGGGACCATCGCGTACGCCGAGAACCCGCCGAAGAAGTACCAGGACATCTACCCGGTCAACTTCGACACCGACCCCGAGGGCATCTACGCCGAGGTCCTGCGGGTCGTCCTGTACTGGATGGACCACGGGGTCCGCGTGTTCCGGGTCGACAACCCGCACACCAAGCCGCCGGACTTCTGGAACTGGCTGATCGCCGAGGTGCACCGGCGCGACCCGGGCGTGGTGTTCCTGGCCGAGGCGTTCACCCGCCCGGCGCGGCTGTTCGGGCTCGCGAAGGCCGGGTTCAGCCAGTCGTACACCTACTTCACGTGGCGCACCGGGCGCGACGAGCTGCGCGAGTTCTTCGAGATGCACCGCGACCGGCTCGACGAGTGCCGACCGAACTGCTTCGTCAACACCCCGGACATCCTCCACGAGTCGCTGCAGGTCGGCGGCCCGGGCATGTTCGCGCTGCGGGCGGCGCTGGCGGCCACGCTGTCGCCGAGCTGGGGCGTCTACGCGGGCTTCGAGCTCTTCGAGCACCAGCCGGTGCGCCCCGGCAGCGAGGAGTACCTCGACTCGGAGAAGTACCAGCTGCGCCCCCGCGACTTCGCGGGCGCGCTGGCCGAGGGCCGCAGCCTCGAGCCGTGGATCACGCGGCTCAACCAGCTGCGCCGCGACCACCCGGCCCTGCGCCAGCTGCGGACGCTGCGCTTCCACGAGACCGACAACGAGGCGCTGCTCGCCTACTCGAAGACCGACCCGCACACCGGGGACACGGTGCTGTGCGTCGTCACGCTCAACCCGTTCGGGGTCGAGGAGGGCAACGTCCACCTCGACATGCCGGCGCTGGGCCTGGAGTGGCAGGACCGCTTCGGGGCGTTCGACGAGGTCAGCGGGCAGACCTTCGAGTGGGGCGAGACGAACTACGTGCGCATCGAGCCCTGGCGCGACGTCTGCCACATCATCTCGGTGCTGCGGCGCTGACAGGGAAGTCGGGCGCTTCGGGCACGATCGGGGGCTCTCGCGCGTTGGACACCGTGAGAGCCCTTGGAGGTCACCGTGCGCATCCTCGTCGCCCTCGCGGTCTACCTGGCCGTCGAGATCACCGTGCTGGTCGTGGTCGGCCAGGCGATCGGGTTCTGGGGCCTGCTCGGGGTGCTGGTGCTCTCGGCGGTCGTCGGGGCGTGGGCCATCCGCCGTGAGGGTCGCCGGTCGATGGCGACGCTGGTCGACGCGGCCCGCAACGGCCGCCCGGCCGAGGCCGAGGTCGCCGACGGCATGTACGTCGCGCTCGCCGGGGTCCTGCTGGTCGTCCCGGGCCTGCTGTCCACGCTCGCGGCGCTGGTCCTGCTGGTCCCGCCGGTGCGCGGCGCCCTCGCGCGCCGGGCCGCCGAGCGGGCCGTCCGGGCCGGCAGCGCGCGCGTCGGGCCGTCGGTCACCGTGGTCGGTGCGGGCGGGCCCGGGGCGTGGGGCGCCGATCCGTGGGGCACCCGCCACGCGGGTGGCCCCGGTCGGCTGGACACGGGTTCGTTCCGCGGCACGGTCATCGAGGGCGAGGTCGTCGATGACCCCGGTCACGATCGGGACGGGCGTCGAGACGCCACCTGACCGATGCCCGCCCGGGGCACCGGAGCCGAGCCCCCGACCACTAGCGTGACGCCTGATGAACGAGGGAGTCAGCGCGAGCATCACCGCCGCGCCGAGCGATGAGGACCACGTCCGCGACGTCACCGAGGACCACGGCGCCTCGGCCGTCGAGGAACCCAGCGCCGACGACTTCCGACATGCGCGGACGCTGCCCGTCGACGACGACTGGTACAAGCGCGCCGTCTTCTACGAGGTACTCGTCCGCGCCTTCGCCGACTCGAACCGCGACGGTTTCGGCGACCTCTCCGGGCTCACCGACAAGCTCGACTACCTCGCCTGGCTCGGCGTCGACTGCATCTGGCTGCCCCCGTTCTACGACTCCCCCCTGCGCGACGGCGGCTACGACATCCGCGACTACCGCAAGGTGCTGCCGGAGTTCGGGACGGTCGCGGACTTCGTCGAGCTCCTCGACCAGGCGCACGCCCGCGGGATCCGCGTGATCACCGACCTGGTCATGAACCACACGTCGGACCAGCACCACTGGTTCCAGGAGTCGCGCCGCGACCCGGACGGGCCGTACGGCGACTTCTACGTGTGGTCCGACGACGACACCCGCTACGCCGACGCGCGCATCATCTTCGTCGACACCGAGTCTTCCAACTGGACCTACGACTCGGTGCGCGGCCAGTTCTACTGGCACCGCTTCTTCTCCCACCAGCCGGACCTCAACTTCGACAACCCGGCCGTGTGCGAGGCGATGATCGACGCGCTGCGGTTCTGGCTCGACCTCGGGATCGACGGCTTCCGCCTCGACGCCGTGCCCTACCTCTACGAGCGCGACGGCACGAACGGCGAGAACCTCCCCGAGACCCACGCGTTCCTCAAGCGCTGCCGCAAGGTGGTCGACGACGAGTACCCGGGGCGCGTGCTGCTCGCCGAGGCCAACCAGTGGCCCGCCGACGTCGTCGAGTACTTCGGCGACGCCGAGGTCGGCGGCGACGAGTGCCACATGGCGTTCCACTTCCCGCTGATGCCGCGCATCTTCATGGCGGTGCGGCGCGAGTCGCGGTTCCCGATCTCGGAGATCCTCGCGCAGACGCCGGCGATCCCGGAGAACGCGCAGTGGGGCATCTTCCTGCGCAACCACGACGAGCTGACGCTCGAGATGGTGACCGACGACGAGCGCGACTACATGTACGCGGAGTACGCCAAGGACCCGCGCATGAAGGCCAACATCGGCATCCGCCGGCGCCTGGCCCCGCTGCTCGAGAACGACCGCAACCAGCTCGAGCTGTTCACCGCGCTGCTGCTCTCGCTGCCCGGCAGCCCCGTCCTGTACTACGGCGACGAGATCGGGATGGGCGACAACATCTGGCTCGGCGACCGCGACGGCGTGCGCAGCCCGATGCAGTGGACGCCCGACCGCAACGCGGGCTTCTCCACGTGCGACCCGGGCCGGCTCAACCTCCCGATCATCATGGACCCGGTCTACGGCTACCAGGCCGTGAACGTCGAGGCGCAGTCGAACTCGACGGCGAGCCTGCTGCACTGGAACCGGCGGATGATCGACATTCGCAAGCAGCACCCCGCCTTCGGGCTCGGGGACTTCCACGAGCTCGGCGGGTCGAACCCCAGCGTGCTCGCCTACGTGCGCGAGCACGTGGACGCCGACGGCCACCGCGACGTGGTGCTCTGCGTGAACAACATGTCGCGCTTCCCCCAGCCGGTGGAGCTCGACCTCATCGCGTGGAAGGACCGGGTGCCCACGGAGCTCACGGGGGGTGTGCCGTTCCCGGCGATCGGGGAACTGCCGTACCTGTTGACCCTGCCAGGACACGGCTTCTACTGGTTCGCCATCCACGAGGCCGAGGAGCGCTGATGCCCGCCACGAGCTCGCCCGACGCCCATCCCGCCGACCCGCTCGCCGGTCTGCACGACGCCCTGCTCGCCTGGCTGCCGTCCCAACGGTGGTTCCCGGCGAAGGGGCGCGAGGTCGCGGGCCTGCGCACGGTCGGCCACGCGGTGGTCTCCGCGCCCGGCGAGACGCCGACGGTCGAGCACGCGGTGATCGCGGTGTCGTTCGCCGACGCCTCGGGCGGGAGCGCCGAGGAGCGCTACCAGCTGGTGCTGGGCGTGCAGTCGAGCCCGCCCGCGGACGTCGAGTACGCGGTCATCGGGCGTCGCCGGAACGAGGAGGGCGGCGACGACGTCGTCTACGACGGCCTCGCCGACGGGCGGATCAGCCGCCTGTTCCTGTCGCTGATCACCGAGAACGCGACGCGCGGACCGCTGCGCTTCGTCGCCGAGCCCGGCACCGAGGCGCCCATCGTGGGGCCCGGCCGGCCGCTGATCGGCGAGCAGTCGAACAGCTCGGTGATCTACGGCGAGCGCGCCATCATGAAGCTGTTCCGGCGGGCGACCGCCGGTCTCAACCCCGACCTGGAGCTGCACCGGGCGCTCGGCCGGCAGGGCAGCCGGGAGGTCGCGCCGCTGCTCGGCGCGATCGAGGGCGAGCTGGACGGCGAGCCGATGACCGTCGCCATGCTGCAGAGCTACGCGTCGAACTCCGCCGACGGCTGGTCGATGGCGCAGGCCAGCGTGCGCGACCTGCTCGCCGAGGCCGACCTGCGTCCCGACGAGGTCGGCGGCGACTTCGCCGGCGAGGCCCACCGGATCGGCAAGACCGTCGCCGCCGTGCACCTCGAGCTGGCCGCCGCGCTGGGCACGCAGCCCCTCGACGCCCGCGGCGCGTCCGACATCGAGGCCTGGATGCTCGAGCGCCTCGACCGTGCCGCGGCCGCCGTGCCGGGCGTCGCCGAGCAGCGCGACGCGATCGCCGACGTCCTGCGCGGCGTGACGGCGGCCGAGCCGTCGAGCCTGCAGCGCATCCACGGCGACCTGCACCTGGGCCAGGAGCTGCGCACGCCCACGGGCTGGCTCGTCATCGACTTCGAGGGCGAGCCGTCGAAGTCCCTCGCCGACCGGGTGCGTCCCGACTCCCCGATGCGCGACGTCGCCGCGATGCTGCGCTCGTTCGACTACGCCGCGTTCCACCAGCTCTCGGAGTGGGAGCAGTCCGCGGACGACCCCGACCCGCAGCTCGAGCGCCGCGCGCAGGAGTGGGCCGACCGCAACCGGTCGGCGTTCTGCGACGGCTACGCCGAGGTCACCGGCACCGACCCGCGCGACGCCCCGGAGCTGCTGCGGGCCTACGAGCTGGACAAGGCCGTGTACGAGGTGCTCTACGAGACCCGCAACCGGCCGAGCTGGGTGTCGATCCCGCTGCGCTCGATGCGCCGCCTGCTCACGCCCGCGGGGCGCGGCGAGCGCTGACCGCACGACACCCGTACGGCGGCCGCCCTGAGAGAGCCGGGACGGCGAACCCGTTCACGAGTGCAAAGAGCACGCTGATTCGACACCCGGCGCTGCGTGCCCTCGCCGACGATCGTCTCTGTCGGTAGGGCTCGGCAGGAGGGAGCGGCTCGTGCAGCGGTGGTGTCTCCGCCTCGGCCTCCTGGTCGCCGTCGGCATCGGCCCCGTGGCCTCGATGCCCGCCGTAGCGGTGGCGGCTCCCGCGTCGCCGCCGTGGTCCGGTCCCCACAGGTCACCAGGTCCGAGGGCGGGCAGTGGGTGCACGAGAAGGACGCGATCCTGACGCGGCTCTTCGGCGACTCCGAGACGGTGACGGTCCGGGTGGTGCTCAATTACGGTGGCTGGTCGGGAGAAGGACCTCAGGGCGTGGTGACGGCCTACTGCGTGGGTTTCATGGGCCCGTGTCCCGACTGGATCAACCAGGCTTTTGCGATCGACTAGGGACGGTTGACCGTCATGACCATGACCTACACCACCGCGACGGCCGAGTGGGCGGCCGACGTCGCCCACCACCTGCGTCGGTTCGCCGGCTCAGGTGTCCCGGCCATCGACGACCTGAGGGTGTCGGACGCACCGGCCGTGCTCGTGCGCTACCACCTCGGCGAGGACCGGCTCGCGGTGCGGTTCGGCCGACTCGACCGGGATCCCACGTCGTGGGAGGCGCCCACGGACTCCGAACACCTCGCCTCGAACCTCCTGCACGTCCTGCACGCCCCGGACGATCTCGAGTGGACCGACCCGGACGGCTACCGCTGGTGGGGCGACGAGCCGAACGACGGGTGGGCGTCGGTGGCCACCGAGGGTCGGGCGGTCAGCGCGCGCTGACCCTGCCGGCGGACCGCGGGCCCGGCCCGCGATCACCTCGGCGATCGTGGGTACCTGTACCGGTGACGCCGACTCCCCGGGCGACCCCGGTACGGTCGACAGGCCTCGACGCGGTCGGCGTGGAGCAGGCCCCGTCTCGTAGCAGGAGTGTGTGCATGTCCGTCCCCGGTAGCCGAGTCCGCGGGCCCGCGTCGCCGACCCCCTCGGACCTCGACGTCCACCTGCTGATGGAGGGCTCGCACCGCGACCCGCACGGGGTGCTCGGCCCGCACCGGGACCCCGAGTCGCCGGGCACGGTGATCGTGCGCGCGCTGCGCCCCGGCGCGGACGCGGTCGACGTGGTCATCGACGACGGCCCGACCGCCGGGCGCTACCCGCTGGCCGAGGTCCACGCGGCGGGCGTGTTCGCCGCCGGCGTGCCCGGCCCGCTGCCGCGCTACCGGCTCGCGACGCGGCGCACCGACGAGGCCACCGGCGAGACCGTCGAGACGATCGCCGACGACCCGTACCGGTTCTCGCCGGTGCTGGGTCCCGTCGACCTGCACCTCATCGGCGAGGGGCGCCACGAGCGGCTCTGGGACGCCCTGGGCGCCCACTTCCGCCGCTGGCCGACGCCCGCCGGCCCCGTCGAGGGCACCTCGTTCGCGGTGTGGGCGCCCCACGCCCGCGGCGTGCGCGTGTGCGGCGACTGGGACGGCTGGGACGGCACGGCCACCCCGATGCGCGCGCTCGGCTCCGGCGTCTGGGAGCTGTTCGTGCCGGGCATCGGCGACGGCGCCCGCTACGGGTTCCGCATCCTCTCCCCGGACGGCCACTGGCTCGACAAGGCCGACCCGATGGCCTTCGCCGCCGACCTGCCGCCCGCGCCCGCGTCCGTGGTCACCACCTCGACCCACGAGTGGACCGACCAGGAGTGGATGACGCGGCGCGCCGCGTCGACGCCGCACAGCGAGCCGATGAGCGTCTACGAGCTGCACCTCGGGTCGTGGCGCCAGGGGCTGGGCTACCGCGAGCTCGCCGAGGAGCTCGCCGACTACCTCACCGAGACCGGGTTCACCCACGTCGAGCTGCTGCCCGTCGCCGAGCACCCGTTCGGCGGCTCGTGGGGCTACCAGGTCAGCTCGTACTACGCGCCGACCTCGCGCTTCGGCTCCCCCGACGACTTCCGGTACTTCGTCGACCGGCTGCACCGCGCCGGCATCGGCGTCATCGTCGACTGGGTGCCGGCGCACTTCCCCAAGGACGAGTGGGCGCTGGCGCACTTCGACGGCACGCCCTGCTACGAGCACGGCGACCCGCGCCGTGGCGAGCAGCTCGACTGGGGCACGCTCGTGTTCGACTTCGGGCGCTCGCAGGTCCGCAACTTCCTCGTGGCCAACGCCCTGTACTGGCTCGACGAGTTCCACGTCGACGGCCTGCGCGTCGACGCCGTGGCCTCGATGCTCTACCTCGACTACTCGCGCTCCGAGTGGACCCCCAACCGCTACGGCGGGCGCGAGAACCTCGAGGCGGTGTCGTTCCTCCAGGAGGTCAACGCCACCGTCTACAAGAGCTTCCCGAGCGTCGTGACGATCGCCGAGGAGTCGACGGCGTGGCCCGGCGTCACCCGGCCCACCCACCTGGGCGGGCTCGGGTTCGGGTTCAAGTGGAACATGGGCTGGATGCACGACACGCTCGACTACATCGGGCGCGACCCCGTGCACCGCAGCTACCACCACAACCAGATGACGTTCTCGATGACGTACGCGTACAGCGAGAACTACGTGCTGCCGCTGTCGCACGACGAGGTGGTGCACGGCAAGGGCTCGCTGTGGACGCGCCAGCCCGGCGACGACGAGCGCAAGGCCGCGGGCGTGCGGGCCCTGTTCGGCTACATGTGGGCCCACCCCGGCAAGCAGCTGATCTTCATGGGCGGCGAGTTCGGCCAGGTGCGCGAGTGGTCCGAGGAGCGCTCGCTCGACTGGGAGCTGCTCGACGACCCGCGCCACGGCGGGCTGCGCCGGCTGGTCGGCGACCTCAACGCCGCCTACCGGTCGCTGCACGCGATGTACGAGCTCGACAACGACCCGGCGGGCTTCTCGTGGATCGACGCCAACGACGCGTCGGGCAACGTGCTGTCGTTCGTGCGCCACGACCGGGACGGGAACGCGGTGGCCTGCATCGTCAACTTCTCCGGCTCGGACCACCCGAACTACCGGGTCGGGCTGCCGGCGACGGGGCGGTGGCGAGAGGTCATCAACACCGACGCCGAGGTCTACGGCGGGCGCGGCGTCGGCAACTACGGGGCGGTCATCGCCTCGTCGACGAGCTGGCACGGGCGCCCCGCCTCGGCCGAGGTGACCCTGCCCGCGAACGGCGTCCTCTGGCTCGCGCAGGGGTGACCGGGCGAGTTGCGCGGAACCCCACTCACGGCACACGCGCCCCGGGCATGATGGCGCGCGTGCGGGGGTCGCTGCGGGCGCTGGTCGTGACGTGTGCGGTGCTGGCCGTGCTGGCCGGCTCGGCGTGCGCGTTCCCCGTCGACGGGCGGGCGGTCGCCGGCCCGGAGGTCAGCGCGGGCATCGACCCGTCGTTCATCGGCGGCACCGACGGCAGCGAGGTCGACCGCCTCGCCGCGGCCACCCTGCGCGACCTCGAGGGCTACTGGGCCCGGGAGCTGCCCGCGATCTCGGGCGGCGAGCCGTTCCGCCCGCTCGCCGGCTACTTCTCGGTCGACCCCCGCAACCGGGCGGGAGCTCCGGCCGTGCCGTGCCTGCAGGACCCGCAGGAGGTCCAGGGCACGGCGTTCTACTGCCCGAGCGCCGACATCATCGCCTGGGACCGCGCCGAGCTCCTGCCGCAGCTGCGGCGCGACTTCGGCGACTCCGCCGTCGTCGTGGTGCTCTCCCACGAGTTCGGGCACGCCGTGCAGGGCCGCCTCGACCGCACCGGCGCGCTCCGGGGCGCCCCGACGATCCTGCTCGAGGCCCAGGCCGACTGCTATGCCGGCGTGTTCCTGCGCCAGGTGCGCGACGGCGCGCTGCCCGACCTGCGCACGGGCGCGGCGGGCATCGAGGGGGCGATGGGCGCGCTGATCGGGTTCCGCGACCCCGTGGGCACCTCGCCGCGCAACGCCCAGGCGCACGGCAACGCGTTCGACCGGGTGTCGTCGTTCCAGGACGGGTTCGACGGCGATCCGGCGGTGTGCGCGGCGATCGGGCGCGACCGGGTGTTCACCCAGCAGTCGTTCCGGTCGCAGGACGACGAGAGCTCCGGGGGCAACCTGGGGCTCGCGCCGCTGATCCAGGCGATGGTGCCCGACCTCGACCGCTGGTTCGGCGGCGAGGTCCGCGCGCGCGGCGGGCAGTGGGCGACGCCGGGCACCGAGCGCGACGGGGCGCAGTGCCCGGACGCCGACGGGGCGGTCCAGGGGCCGGTCGCCTGGTGCAGCACGCCGTCAGCGGTACACATCGACACGACGGGCACGCTCGCCGCCGACCACGCCCGCATCGGCGACTACGCCACCGGCACCCTGCTGGCCTCGCGCTTCGGCACGGCGGCGCTCGCCGCGCTCGGCCGCCCGACCACGGGCGCCGAGGGCGGGCGCGCCGCGCTCTGCCTCGCCGGCGCGTACAGCGCCGCGGTCGGCACGGGCACGAGCGGCTTCGCCCTCTCCCCCGGCGACCTCGACGAGTCGGTGACCCTGCTCCTGCGCGAGGACACCGCCTCCCGCGGCACCGACGGCGTCGCCGCCGCGGGCACGGGCTACGAGCGCATCCGCGTCTTCCGCGCCGGCGTCACCGGCGGCACCGACGCCTGCCTGCGCGGGGTCTGAGCGCGCCCGTTGTTGCAGCGAACGGCCTATCGGCGTGCTCAGCTGGACGTTCGCTGCTTCTACGCGCGCGAAGTCCCCGTTGATCACCCGCCGGGAGGCGGGCGCGAGCCGGATCCGTGCCCGGAGATGAGGCGAACGCCCCATGACCGCGGGCCGGGCCCGTTCCTAGCCTTCCCGGACGGACCCCCGGACGGACCCGGTCGGGCCCGTGGACGCGAGGAGGCGGCCACGGCGAAGGTCTCGAAGGACAGTGCGACGACGGTGCAGGACATCGGCATCGGCGAGGTGCGTGAGGAGGTCGTCGACGGGTACGAGGTCAGCTTCCTGGACCTGCGGGAGGCCGCCGACATGGCTCCGCTGCTCGCCGGGCTGCCCGACGACCGCTGCCCCTGCCCCCACTGGGGCTACGTGACCGCGGGCGAGCTGACGTTCACGTTCGCCGACCGCGTCGAGGTCTACCGCGCCGGCGACGCGTTCCACACCCCGCCGGGGCACGCGCCGCGGGCAACGGCGGGCACCTCATGGGTGATGTTCAGCCCCGCCGACGAGGTGGCGCGGGTCAACGAGACGATCCAGCGCAACATGGCGGCCCTGCAGGAGGCGTGAGCCCGGGCCTCACGGCACGGGCTCCTCGTCGGTGAGGAGCCCGTGCTTCGTCGCGAACAGGCCGGCCGCGGCGCGGGTCGACGTGCCGATCTTCGTGTAGATGTGCTCGACGTGGTTCCCCACCGTCTTGGTGGAGATCGTCAAGGATGACGCGATGTCGCGGTTCGTCAGGCCCCTCGCGAGGAGCCGCAGGACCTCCGCCTCCCGGTGCGTGAGCCCGGCCGGGCCCTCGCGGCGGGTCGAGGTGCGGTGCCCCGCGGCCCGGAGCACGGCCTCGACCGTCTCCGCGTCCCGCCGCCCGCGGGCCACGTCACCGCGCAGCTCCTCCGCGGTCGCCTCGCGCGACAGCGGCTCGCGGTAGGGACGCGGCTCCCGCATGGCGCGGTAGGCGTCGGCCGCCCCGAGCAGACGGGAGGTGTGCGGGATCGCCCCGCCCCGCAGGCCGCGCGGGTGCCCGGAGCCGTCGAGCCGCTCACGGTGCGCGACGGCGATCGACCCGAGGCACGCCAGCGACCGGGGCCGTCGGAGCATGCGCTCGGTCACGTAGGGCATCAGCCGCACCCGTTCCCGCTCCCCGGTCCCCAGACGCGCGGGCTTGTCGAGGATCGCGTTCGAGATCGCCAGGCGACCGAAGTCGTGCACGAGCCCCGCCCGGCGCAGCGTGCGCACCTCGTCGGTCGCCAGCCCGAGGTGCGTCCCCGCTGCGGCGACGAGGTCCGCGACGGCCCGCGAGTGCCCCAGGGTGTAGGGCGACTTGAGGTCCACGAAGTCCGCGACGGCCAGGAGTGCGGCGTCGAAGCGCTCCCCGGACAGGACGATCGCCGGGGGCGGCTCGGCGGCGATGACGGCGTCCCACGTGTCGACCGTGTCGAGGTCGGCGACGAGCGCGTCGACGTCGGCGACCACCGCCGCGGCGATCGAGGGGTCGAACTGGCGCCCGCTCTGCCGGCGGGCGAGCGCCTCCACGGCGGCGACGCCGCCGACCCGGTGCGCGACCTCCGTGAACTCGGCGACGGCGACGACACGCGCGGCGACGGGGACGTCCTCCCCCGCCAGCCGCCCGGGCCAGCCCCGGCCGTCCCACTGCTCGTAGGACGCGACGAGCGCTTCCCCGGTCCCGGGGGGCAGCCCCAGCTCATCGGCCAGGGCCCGCGCCAGCGCCGCGTGCTGGGCGATCATGTCGTCGACGTCCTTGTGGCCCGAGACGGCGAACTCCAGCCCCACGCGCAGCCGCTGGAGCAGCGTGTCGCGGCCCGAGCCCAGCCGACGCAAGCCGGCCGCCGTCGCCCGGACGCCGTGCAGGCCGTGGGTGTACTTGTCGGCCTTCAGCGCGATGTCGTCCCCGAACCACTTCGCCTGCTCGTGGGCGTCGGAGTGGCACCCGACGTTCACCAGCAGCGCCGTGTAGTAGACGGCCACCCGCGCGTCCTCGTCGAGGTCGAGGCGCTCCGCGAGCCGCAGCGCGATCAGGCACTGCCGGAGGACGTGCTCCACCGGCTGGCCGAACCCGAGGTCGATGCCCAGTGACAACGCACCGAGGATCTCCGCCAGCCGGGCGTCCCCGGCCTGCGCGCTCTCACCCATCGGACGCTCCTCGCCACGGCGTACCCCGCCGGTGCGGCGCCAGGCCGCACGTCGAGCATCCTCGCCCCGCACCGGCCCGTCACGGGTGCGGGGCGGCTCAGTACAGCGCGCGGGCCAGGGCCCGGCGCGCCGTGGTGACGCGCTCGTCCTCGGTGCCGAAGAGCTCGAACAGCTCGACGAGGTGGGTCCGCGCGCGGTCGCGGTCGTCGCCGGCGGTGCGGGCCACGGTCTGCACGAGCCGGTCGAACGCCCCGGTGACGTCCTGCGCGGCGACCTGGGCATCGGCGGCGGCGATCTGCGCGTCGACGTCGTCGGGGGCGGCGTCGGCGCGGGCGATCGCGGACGGGTCGGCCGACTCGGCGCGCTCCAGGAACCTGACCTGCGCCAGCGCGGCCTGCGCCTCGGCGTTGGTCGGCTCGCTCGCGAGGATCTGCTCGTAGGCGGCCGCGGCTCCCGCGTAGTCGCCCTGCTCGAGGGCCTCCTCGGCCGCGACGAACCGCGGGTCCTCGGGCTCCTCGACGGGCTCCGCGCCGCCCTGGGCGCCGGCGCGCGCCTCGGCCTCGGCGATCCCCGGCATCTGCTCGCGCAGGGCGTCGAGCAGCTGGCCGATCCACTCGCGGAGCTGGGGCTCGGGCTGGGCGCCCTGGAAGGACGTGACGGGCTGGCCGCCCGCGACCACGACCACCATCGGGATCGACTGCACCTGGAACGCCTGCGAGATGCGCGGGTTCGCGTCGACGTCGATCTTCGCGAGCACCCACGCGCCCCCGCCCTCGGCGGCGAGCTTCTCGAGCACCGGGGACAGCTGCTTGCACGGCTGGCACCACTCGGCCCAGAGGTCGACGACCACCGGCACGGTCATCGACCGCTCGATGACGTCGGACTGGAAGCTCGCCTCGGTGACGTCGACGACGGTGACCGGCGCGCCTCCGGGGGCGGCGCCGTCGGCCGGCGGCGCGGCGGCGCCCGGGGCGCCGCCCGGCGATCCCGAGGGCGGCCGGGCCTCGGCCCGTGCCTTCAGACCGGAGAGGTCGACGGCTCCGGCCATCGCGGACGAGAGTGCAGCGGCCTGTGCGGCCTGGCGGGAATCGGGTCGAGCCACGGGTCAAGTCTGCCACTTGCGTGACGCAGGCGACTCAGCCCTGCAACCGCTCCTCGACGCGCGCGACCTTCGCCTGCATCTGACCGGTGTGGCCGGGCCGGATGTCGGCCTTCAGCACGAGCGAGACCCGCGAGCCGTAGCGCCCGGCCGCCTCGGTGGCGCGGCGCACGACGTCCATGACCTCGTCCCACTCGCCCTCGACCGAGGTGAACATCGACGAGGTCTCGTGCGGCAGGCCGGACGCGCGCACCACGCGGACCGCGGCCGCGACCGCTTCGGAGACCGATCCGTCGTCCGCCGGGGATCCGTCGACGCCGACACCGGACGGGGACACGCTGAACGCCACGATCACGGGGCCCAGCGTGCCACGCGGCTTTGTTAGATTCGCCCATGTCATGACCGCTTCCACGCCGCTGCCGTTCGACCCGATCGCGCGGGCCGCGTCGCTGTGGCACGAGCGGATCGGCGAGCCGCGGGCGATGGCGGCCGTCACGAGCATCATGCGGGTCCAGCAGATCCTCCAGCAGGCCGTGGACTCCGCCCTGCGCCCGCACGGGCTGACGTTCGCGCGCTACGAGGCGCTGGTGCTGCTGCGGTTCGCGCGGTCCGGGTCGCTGCCCATGCGGATCATGGGCGAGCGGCTGCAGCTGCACCCGACGTCGATCACCAACATCGTCGACCGCCTCCAGGGCTCGGACCTCGTGGTCCGCCGCCCGCACCCCACCGACGGCCGCACGACGCTCGTGGAGATCACCGCGGCCGGCCGCGAGCTGTGCGCGGCGGCGACGGCGTCGGTCACCGCGATCGAGTTCGGGCTCGTGGGGCTCGACGACGAGCAGACGCAGGCGCTCACCGACCTCCTGGCCCGCGTGCGTCACGCCGCCGGCGACTTCGCCTGAGCCGGTTGTCGCTCGCCGCCCGCGAGGTGGCGGACCTCGTCGACGAGGTCCATCCCCTCGCCCCGGTGCGCGAGCAGGACGACGGTCCGGCCGGCGGAGGCGTCGAGGAGGTCGGCGACCAGCGCCTCGGCGGTCGCCGGGTCCAGGCCCTCGGTGGGCTCGTCGAGCACGAGCACGGCGGGATCGACGAGCAGCGCGCGGGCGGCGGCGAGGCGCCGGCGCTCGCCCCCGGACACCGATCCGGCGCCGAGCCACGTGTCGAGACCGTCGGGCAGCCCGGCGAACCAGGCCCCGAGGCGGACCCGCTCGAGGACGGCGAGGAGCCGCGCGTCGTCGGCGCCCGGCGCGGCGAAGCGGAGGTTCTCGCGCAGGGTCGTCGCGAAGACGTGGTCGTGCTCGCCGACGAGGGCCACGGCGCGGCGCCAGACGTCGCCGGGAACCGTCGCGGCGTCGACCCCGCCGAGGGTCACCGTGCCGCTCCGGGGGTCGAGCAGGCGCAGCAGCACCGCGGCCAGGGTCGACTTGCCCGAGCCCGACGCCCCGGTGATCCCGAGGCGATGACCGGCGGGCAGGTCGAGGTCGAGGCCGCGCAGGGCGGGCTCGGCGCCCCAGCCCGCGGTGACGTCGTGGAGGTGCAGGTCGCGGCCGGCGGGCGTCGCGGGGTGGGCGGGGTGGGCGGGCTCGCGCGCCGGCGGGGTGGGCGCGCCGAGGGCGTGCAGGCGGGCGCGGGCCCGCCGCCGCCGGACCAGCGCGGCGTCGGCCGCCGGGAGGGCGAGGACGGTCTCGCCGAGCGCCAGCGGCGCGAGCACCACGGCGGCGGCGAGCACCGCGTACCCGCTCGCGGGCGCGGCCAGCGCGGCGGCGACCGCGGCGACCCCCAGCCCCAGCTGCGCCAGGGCGACCGCGGCGGCGCCCCCGGCGGTGTCGCGGCGCCGGGCGCGG
>NZ_JBHSKG010000017.1:0-160057 GCF_042657905.1 Actinomycetospora rhizophila
AGGGCAGCACCGTGCTCGGCTGGAAACAAGCCCTCGGCGCTCTCGCCCTGGCCTACCCCGACCGCATCGGCCCCTACCTCAGCTGACCGACCCATAGATCAACTTACACAGACAACTTGACAGGCCCCGACCGTATCGACGTGTCGATGCCCGTCAGGCCTGTCGGGACGCTTACCGGGCCGGGCCGGCGCGGCACAAGGCCGACCAGCGGGCGCGGCGCCCGAAGCCGACCAAGTTCAGCGGGCATCCTGAGCTGGTCACCGAGGTCCAGCAGGGCCTTGAGCTGCACTGGAGCCCCGAGCAGATCGCGGCCGAGTTACGCGTCCGGTTCCCCGACCGCCCGGAGATGTGGGTGTCCCACGAGACGATCTACCAAGAGCTCTACGTCCAGGGACGGGGCAGCCTGCGCCGCGAGCTGCACCGCTGCCTGCGCACCGGTCGTGCGCTGCGCCGCCCGCGGGCCTTCACCCGCCGCTCGGGCCGGCTCCACATCCCGCCCGAAATCATGATCAGCGAGCGGCCGGCCGAGGCCGGGGACCGCGCGGTGCCCGGGCACTGGGAGGGCGACCTGATCCTCGGGGCCGCCAACGGCTCCGCGATCGGCACCCTGGTCGAGCGCTCCACCCGGTTCGTGCTGCTGCTGCACCTGCCCGAGCGTCACGACGCCGCGGCCGTCCACGACGCCATGGTCCCGGCCATCCGCGCCCTGCCCGCCGGGCTGCGCCGCTCGCTGGCCTGGGATCAGGGCAGCGAGATGGCCCGCCACCACGAGATCCGCATCGCGGCGGACCTGCCGATCTACTTCTGCGACCCGCACAGCCCCTGGCAGCGCGGCAGCAACGAGAACACCAACGGGCTGCTACGCCAGTACTTCCCCAAGGGCAGCGACCTCTCGGTCCACACCGCCGACGACCTCGCCGCCGTCGCCGCCGAACTCAACGCCCGACCCCGCAAGACCCTCCAGTGGCGATCCCCAGCCCGCGCCCTCGACCAACTACTCTCCGGCCCACCAATCACCGGTGTTGCGACCACCCCCTGAGCCCACGGGCGTTCGATCATGCGCACCGTGCCGGTCGCCGCGGGGGGAGCCGGAGGGCCCGCGAGGTGCTCTCCATGTCGATCTCTCGAGAGTGCCGCCAGTGCTCTCGGACCCGGTTGCGCTGAGAGCTCTCTGGAGAGATCGTTCTGGCGAGCTCGCGTGGCGAGAGGCACGTTCGGCAGGTGCTCGGCGGGTTCGATCATGCGCACCGTGCCGCTCGCGGGAGGTGACGGGGCCCACGCGGGACCTGGGTCGTCGCCACCATCTGCGGTACCCTCCACGCGTCGTTCTTGGACACCGCGCGGGAGAGACCTGCAGACAGAAGCCTCTGGGTGCAGGCGCCGAAGGAGCAACTCCTCCCCGGAACCTCTCAGGCACCCCGACCGCGCGGAGGAGACGACCTCTGGAAAGAGGTGAGCGGTCCGGGTCCTGCCGGGATCGTCCACCCGCCGATGGTGCAAGCCGAGGGTGAGCCCACCCCACCGGCGAAGCTCTCAGGCGCTCGCACGGAAGCGGGCAGCGGCAGAGGGGGAGGCCGCGCGGAGGACGGAGACGTCCCGAGCGCGAGGCCCAGTCCGCCCTGCCCCGGAGGCGTCATGAACGCACCGCACGGTCCCGCATCCTCCTCACACTCCCGCGAGTCCTGGGAGACCGCCCCGCTCGCCGCGCTCGAGCACGGTGTCCCCTTCGCCGACCGCCACGTCGGTCCCGACGCCCGCGGGCTCGCCCGCATGCTGGAGACGGTCGGCGTCGGCTCGCTCGAGGAGCTCGCCGACCGGGCGATGCCCACGTCCATCCGGACCGACCCCGCCGACTGGTCGGACGACCCGACCGGCGCCGCGCCGCCCCCGCCGGCCACCGAGGCCCAGGTGCTCGAGGAGCTGCGCGCGCTGGCCGCCCGCAACACCGTGCTGGAGCCGATGCTCGGCCTGGGGTACCACGGCACGATCACCCCGCCGGTGATCCGCCGCAACGTGCTCGAGGACCCGGCCTGGTACACGGCGTACACGCCCTACCAGCCCGAGATCTCCCAGGGCCGGCTCGAGGCGCTGCTGAACTTCCAGACGATGGTCTGCGACCTCACCGGCCTCGACGTCGCCGGCGCCTCGATGCTCGACGAGTCCACCGCCGCCGCCGAGGCCATGCTGCTGCTGCGCCGGGCCGACAAGACGAAGAGCTCACGGTTCCTCGTCGACGCCGACACGCTGCCCCAGACGATCGCCGTGCTGCGCACGCGTGCGGAGGCGCTCGGCATCGAGATCCAGGTCGTGGACGTGACGGCGGAGCTCCCGGAGCCGGACTTCTTCGGCCTCCTGCTCGCCGCCCCGGGCGCCTCGGGCGCGCTGCGCGACCACCGCGGCGTCGTCGAGGCCGCCCACGCTCGCGGCGCCGCCGTCGTCGCGGCCTGCGACCTGCTCGCCGCCGCGATGGTCACCCCGCCGGGCGAGATCGGCGTGGACGTCGCGGTCGGCTCCACCCAGCGCTTCGGCGTCCCGCTCGGCTTCGGCGGCCCGCACGCCGGCTTCCTCGCCGTGCGCCAGGGGCTCGCGCGCCAGCTGCCGGGCCGGCTGGTCGGCACGTCGGTCGACGCCGACGGCGACCCCGCCCACCGGCTGGCCCTGCAGACCCGCGAGCAGCACATCCGCCGCGACAAGGCCACCAGCAACATCTGCACCGCGCAGGTGCTGCTCGCGGTGATCGCCTCGATGTACGGCGTGCACCACGGCGCCTCGGGCCTGCGCACCATCGCCCGGCGCACCCACCGCATGGCCGCGGTCCTGGCCGCCGGCCTGGTCAAGGGCGGCGTCGAGGTCGTACACCGCGAGTTCTTCGACACCGTGCTGGTGCGCGTGCCCGGCGGCGCGGCCGGGGCCGTCGCGGCCTGCCGCGCCGAGGGCATCCTCGTGCGCGAGGTCGACGCCGACCACGTCGGCGTCTCCTGCTCCGAGCAGACCACCCGCGAGCACCTGCGGGCCCTGTGGCGGGCGTTCGGTGCCGGCGCGATGGACGTCGAGGACCTCGACGCGGCCACCGACGACGCGATCCCCGCGGCGCTGCAGCGCACCTCGAGCTACCTCACGCACCCCGTCTTCCATCGCCACCGCAGCGAGACCGCCCTGCTGCGCTACCTGCGCGAGCTCTCCGACAAGGACGTCGCGCTCGACCGCAGCATGATCCCGCTGGGCTCCTGCACCATGAAGCTCAACGCCACCGCGGAGATGGAGCCGATCACCTACCCGGGCTTCGCCGGGCTGCACCCGTTCGCGCCGGAGTCGGACGCGCCCGGGATGCTGCAGGTGATCCACGACCTCGAGGACTGGCTGGTGCACCTCACCGGCTACCACGCGGTGTCGCTGCAGCCCAACGCCGGCTCGCAGGGCGAGCTCGCGGGCCTGCTCGCCATCCGCGCCTACCACCGCAGCCGCGGCGACCTGCAGCGCGACGTCTGCGTCATCCCGTCCTCGGCGCACGGCACCAACGCCGCGTCGGCGATCTCCGCAGGGATGCGGGTCAAGGTCGTCAAGACGACCGACCGCGGCGACGTCGACCGCGAGCACCTGGACCAGGTGATCGCCGAGGCGGGCGACGCGCTGGCCGCCATCATGATCACCTACCCGTCGACGCACGGGGTGTACGAGCCGCACGTGCGCAAGGTCTGCGCGGCCGTCCACGACGCCGGCGGGCAGGTCTACGTCGACGGCGCCAACCTCAACGCGCTGGTCGGGCTCGCCCGGCCCGGCCGCTTCGGCGCCGACGTCAGCCACCTGAATCTGCACAAGACCTTCTGCATCCCGCACGGCGGCGGCGGTCCGGGCGTCGGCCCGGTGGGCGTCGCCGAGCACCTCGCCCCGTTCCTGCCCAACCACCCGGCCCAGCCGTCGGCGGGCCCGGAGACGGGCGTCGGCCCGGTCGCGGGCGCGCCCTGGGGCTCGGCGTCGATCCTGCCGATCTCCTGGGCCTACGTGCGGCTCATGGGAGTCGACGGGCTGCGCCGCGCCACGCTCACCGCGGTCGCCGCCGCGAACTACGTCGCCACGCGGCTCGCCGACCACTTCCCGACGCTCTACACCGGACCGGACGACTTCGTCGCCCACGAGTGCATCCTCGACCTGCGCCCGATGACCAAGGCCTCGGGCATCACGGTCGACGACGTCGCCAAGCGCCTCGCCGACTACGGCTTCCACGCGCCGACGATGTCGTTCCCGGTGGCGGGCACGCTCATGGTCGAGCCCACGGAGTCCGAGGACCTCGACGAGATCGACCGCTTCTGCGACGCGATGATCGCGATCCACGGCGAGGTGGCCCGCGTCGAGTCCGGCGAGTGGCCGGCCGACGACAACCCGCTGGTGCACGCCCCGTTCACGGCGCGCTCGGTGCTGGTGGGGGAGTGGGACCACGCCTACAGCCGCGAGCAGGCCGCCTTCCCGGCCGGCGGGCGCCCCACCAAGATCTGGCCGCCGGTGCGGCGGATCGACGCCGCCCACGGCGACCGTCACCTCGTGTGCTCCTGCCCGCCGCTGGAGGAGCTCGCCGAGTCGTGACGTCCCCGGGGTCGCCGTCGAGGTCGTCGGCGGCGGCCCCGGGCACGCGGCGTGTCGGTCTCACTCGATCGTGGTGCCAGAGGTGACACTGGGACTCACGCGAACAGGGGGGCCACTGTGACCACGTACATCGCCGCTGGGGCCGTCGCCGGTGTCGTCATCGGGTTCTTCCTAGGACGGAGCTGGGCCGAGTACTTCCGCGCTGCCAACGACGCCAAGAACATCATGGCGGGCCGCAAGAACTACCACGGCAAGAGCACTCGTGCGTTCGTTCTTGGTGGTCTCCTGATCCTCGGTCTCGCGATCTTCTTCGCGAACAGTCAATTCTACTGAGCCGCCGCGCCGGGATCGTCGAGCGCCGCGCGCGCACCCTCGAGCGTCACCCCGCGGGCGGCGAGCAGGGGCAGTGCGCGCCCGGTCCCGGAGTGCAGCATCCCGAGCAGGACGTGCTCGGTGCCGATCGAGCGGTCGCCACGCCGCAGCGCCTCGCGCAGGGCGAGCTCGAGGACCTTCTTGGCGTCGCGGCCGAACGGGATGTGACCCCAGCGGCGGCGCCCCGCGGCCCGGGTGCTCTCCAGCGCGCCCGGCCCGAACGCCTCCTCGACGCGCTCGCGGACCTCGTCGAGGTCGATCCCGACGCTCGCCAGCGCGGCCTTGTCGGGGAGGCCGGGGAGGTCCGTCGGTGGCGCCGCGTCGAGGTCGGCCTCCACGCCCGCCCGCGTCACGCCCCGGGCGGCCAGCAGCGCCGCCGCCCACGTGTCGGTCGCCCGGCACACGCCGAGCAGCAGGTGCTCGCTGCCGATCCGGTCGGCGGCGCGCTCGCGGGCGTCCTCCTGCGCGAGCACCACCACCCGCCGCGCGGGGTCGGTGAACCGTTCGAACACGTCGGACCTCCTGGGGGTCAGTCGATGTGGCGGCGGTACTTCTTGTGCACCGCCTGCCGGCTGACCGACAGCCCGTCGGCGATCTGCTGCCAGGACCACCCCCGGTCACGCGCGTTGCGGACCTGCAGCTCCTCGAGGGACTCGAGCAGCGTCCGCAACGACGCCACCGCCGCGAGCCCCGTCGCCGGGTCCCGCGAGGACGCCGCGGCCGCCACCGCCGTCGCATCAGCCATGACTGTCAATCTAGGTTGACACGACGGCGCTGTCAACCACGGTTGACAGAGCCCCGCTCAGACCGTGATCGCCTCGGTGGGCGCGTCCGGCGCCGGCACGATCGGCGGCGGGGTCGTGGCGTGGCGCAGCGCCCAGGCCAGGACGTAGTCGGCGATCTCCTCCCAGCCCGGCGCGGCGGGCAGGAGGTGCGGCTTGCTGCCGAACTCGACCACCTCGGTGATCGTCTTCTCGGCCTTGTAGTGCGCCGCGTTCGACCACTGCACCTTCGGCGGCATGATGTTGTCGCAGCTCCCGCCGACGAACAGCAGCGGCGCCCGGTCCTCGTTCTCGTAGTTCACCCAGGTGCCCTGGTGGCCGGGCGTGAGGTTGGCCAGCGCGCTCTCGAACAGGATGCCGCCCGACACCGGCACCGCGTAGCGCTCGTAGAGGGCGCGGGCCTGCTCCTCGGGGAAGGTGTTGGTGAACGCGTAGTTCCAGTGCGCGAAGTCGTAGCGCACGGCGCGGTGGCGGTTCGCCGGGTTCTTCAGCACCGGGAACGTGGCCTTGACCTGCGACAGCGGGATCACCGGCACGCCCTCGGTCGGCGCAGAGTTCAGGGCGACACCGGCCGCGCCGAACCCGTGGTCGAGGAGGATCTGGGTGAACGCGCCGCCCGCGGAGTGCCCGATGATGATCGGCGGCGACGAGAGCCCGCGCAGGATCTCCTCGAGGTGCTCGACGATCGCGGGGATGGTGACGGCCTCGACGGGGGAGGGGTCGGCGTTGAGCGCCTCGACCTCGACCTCGAAGCCCGGGTAGGCCGGGGCGATCACCCGAAAGCCCTTCGCCTCGTAGTGGGCGACCCACTGCTCCCAGGAGCGCGGGGTCACCCAGAAGCCGTGGACGAGGACGATGGTGTCGGGCGTGCGCTGGGTCATCCGGTTCTCCTCGATCGGCCTACACTGAGATCACCGTAGGTAGACAGAAGACGCCGGAGTTGCCCGAGAGTGCGCGGTTCTTGTCCCAGGATGCGGTCGCAGGCTTGGTATCGATCGCCCTCTTCTCTACGCTGAGTCACCATGCTGGTGCTCGACTCCCGGGACACCCCCGTGGCCGAGCGCGCCGAGCTCGTCACGACGCTGATGGCCGAGACGAGCGCGGCCACCGTGACGCTCGCGCCGCACGCCGACCTCCACGCGCGCATGGAGCTCTGGCAGCTCGGCCGCCTCCCGCTCTTCCGCAGCGAGTCGTCGGGGATGGCGATGTCCCGCGACGTGCGGCGGGCCCGGCGTGACGAGGCGCCGATCGTGGCGCTGGCGGTCCAGGAGCGCAGCACAGCCCGCCACGAGCAGTTCGGTCACCAGCAGACCGTCGCCCCGGGCCGCCTGATGCTGGTCGACCTCACCGCGCCGTTCGCGTTCTCGTGGGCGACGACCGGTGCGTCGCGGGCGCTGCAGGTGCCCCTCGACGCGCTCGGCCTGCCGATGGAGGTCGTCCGCGACGCCGCGCCGCACCTGGAGGACAGCCCGCTCGCGGCGCTGGTCAGCCGCCACGTCGTCGACCTGTTCGGCGCGGCCGACCGGCTGGAGGCCGGTGAGCAGGCGGCGGCGATCGGAGCGGCGAGCATCGACCTCGTCCGGGCCCTGCTCGCGTCGACGGCCCGTCCTCCCGTCGCCCGCGATGTCCACCACGAGACGCTGCTCGCGCGGATCCACGAGTACGTCCGGCAGCGGCTGCGCGACCCCGACCTGGGTGCCGACGAGATCGCCGCGGTGCACAACATCTCGCGCCGCCAGCTCTTCGAGCTCTTCGCCCGCACCGGCAGCAGCCTCGAACAGACGATCATCGGGCGGCGCCTCGAGGGGGCCCACGACGAGCTCGGCCGGCCGGGGGCGCGGCACAAGGCGATCGCCACCGTGGCCCACGAGTGGGGCTTCCGCGACGCCGCGCACTTCTCCCGCCGGTTCAAGGACGCCTTCGGGATGACGCCGCGCGAACGGCGCGCGGCGGTCGACGCCGGCGGCTAGCGCTCAGGACAGGGTCGTCGTCCCCGGCGTGAGGACCACCGGCACGGGGGCACCGCGCACGATCGCGCCGCCCGGGTCGCCGAGCAGGACACGGGTGGCGGCGCCGGCCGCGTTGGCGCCCACCACGAGGAGCTCGCCGTCGTCCCAGCCGATGCCCATCACCGCCTCCTCGACGGTCGCGCCGGCGGCTGCGAGGGTCTCGGCGTCGGTGACCCCGAGCTCGTCGAGCGCCGCGCGCTGGGCCGCGAGCATCTGCTCGCGCCACTGCTCGACGACGACCTCCTCGGCGTGCAGGCCCGCCTCCGAGGGCACGGTCGTCCCGCGCTGGGGACCGAACGACGCCACGCGCAGCGACCCCCCGGTGCGGCGGGCGAGGTCGACGGCCGTGGCGAGCACCCGGGAGGCGTGCCGGCCGCCGCCCCACGCGCAGGTCACCCGCGTGACCGGCCCGTCGTGGACCGCGGAGTCGCCGGCCACCGCCACCGGCACGTCGGCCGAGCGGGCGAGACGCGCGCCGACCGACCCCGGGCCGGGCGGGGCGTCGCCGAGCACGATCACCGCGGCCTGCCGGGCGTGGGCCGCGCGCGCCAGACCCCCGGGCACCGAGCGGTCCTCGACGACGGTCGTCTCGACCTCGACGCCGTCCACGGCGGGCGCGGGGCCGGCGGGGGTGCCGTCGCCGGGCGAGGTCACCGTGCACACGACGAGCGGGCCGCCGAGCGCGCGGGCCAGGCGCGCGCCGAGCACGAGGGCCCCGCTGCCCGGCTCCTCGCCGGGCACGCGGCCGACCAGGACGGTCACGTCGCCTCCTCTTCGGTCGGTGCGGCCAGGCGCGAGTGGCGGGCGCCGTAGAACCGCCAGAACACGAGCGCGACGCCGAGCCAGAGCACGAACACCAGCAGCGTGATCCACCGCAGCCCGGAGATGAGGTAGACGCAGGCGGCGATCGAGAGGATCGGCGTCACCGGGTAGCCCGGCACCCGGAACCCGCGGGGCAGGTCGGGGGCGGTGCGGCGCAGGATGATCACGCCGACCGAGACCACCGCGAACGCCACCAGCGTTCCCACGCTGACCAGGTCGGCGAGGACGTCGAGCGGGATCAGCCCGGCCAGGACCGCCACGGCGACCCCGACGATGACCGTGGTGGGCACCGGGGTCAGCGTGCGCGGGTTCACCCGGGAGAGCAGGGGCGGGAGCATGCCGTCGCGGCTCATCGAGAACAGGATGCGCGACTGCGCGTACATGGTCACCAGCGTGACGCTGAAGATCGAGATGACCGCGCCCGCGGCGACGACGATGCCCGGCCAGGCGGACCCGGTGACCGCGCCCATGATCGCGGTGAGGCCGGCCTCCTGGCCCTCGAACTCCGTCCAGCGCTGGGCGCCGACGGCGGACACGGCGACGAGCAGGTAGATCGCGGTCACGGTGACGAGGGCGAGCATGAGGGCCCGGGGGACCGTGCGCCGCGGGTCGCGGACCTCCTCGCCGGCCGTCGACACCGCGTCGAGGCCGATGAACGAGAAGAACACGGTGCCCGCCGCGGCGCCCACCCCGCTGAACCCGAGCGGGGTGAACTCCGCGAAGTTGTCGACGTCGAACGCGGTGAACGCGATACCGACGAACAGCAGCAGCACGCCGAGCTTGATCACCACCATCACGGCGTTGACCGTCGCCGACTCGCTGACACCGCGGATCAGCAGCAGCGTGCACAGCACCACGAGGATCACGGCCGGCAGGTTGAACACCCCGCCCGCCCCCGGCGCGCCGGACAGCGCCTCCGGGAAGCGGATGCCGACGGTGGCCTGCAGCAGGGCGTTGAGGTACTCCGACCAGCCCACCGCCACCGCGGCGGACGAGACGAGGTACTCGAGGATCAGGCACGCCGCCACGGCCATCGCCGCGGCCTCGCCGAGGGTGGCGTAGGCGTAGGAGTACGACGAGCCCGACACCGGTACCGCCGAGGCCAGCTCGGCGTAGCACAGCGCGGTGAGCCCGGCGGTGATCGCGGCGATGACGAACGACAGGACCACCGCGGGCCCGGCCTCCGGGGTGGCCTCGGAGAGCACGAAGAAGATGCCGGTGCCGACCGTGGACCCGATGCCGATGGCCGCGAGCTGACCGAGGCCCATCGACCGCTTGAGGTCGCCGCCCTCGTGCCCCGCGCTCGCGTCCGCGCCGGTCTCGGCGGCCATCGCGGTGACCGGTTTGCGCCGCAGCCAGGCAGAGCGGTCGGGTCCGGGCACGGGTCCCCCTCGAGGGTCGCTGTCGATCTCCGCAGGCTCCGTCTCCGAGCGGGTGATCGAGAGCCTAGCCTCCGGTGACGCGCACGGACTCGCTCTCGACCGCGCTGCTCGCCCGGCGTCCCACCGACAGCGCGACGACCGCGGCCACGACCGTCACGATGCCGACGACCCAGAGCCCGGCACGCTGGCTGCCGGTGAGGTCGGCGAGCCCGCCGGTGACGTAGGGGGCGGCAAACCCGGAGATGTTGCCCAGCGAGTTGATCAGCGCGATGCCGCCGGCCGCCGCCGCGCCGGTGAGGAACTGCGAGGGCAGCGGCCAGAACGTCGGCAGGGCCGCGCAGGTGCCCACGGCGCAGACGGTCACCGCGGCCATCGCCGAGTAGGGGTCCTCGAGGTAGAGCGCGACGGGGATCGCGACCCCGCCGAGGATCATCGGCAGCGCGAGCCACCAGCGCCGGCCGCGCTCGCCGGACAGGAAGCCGCCGTCGGCGCGGGCGGCGGCCCGGTCGGCGGCGCGGCTCCACACCACCATCCCGATCGCGGCGACGGCGTAGGGGATCGAGGTGACCAGGCCCTTCTCGATCGTGTCGAGCTTGGTGCCGAACTGCTGCTCGAAGTCCGACACGATCGTCGGCAGGAAGAACCCGAGGGCGTAGAGCCCGTAGGTGACGCCGAAGTAGACGAAGGCGAGCGCGAGGATCCGGGGTGCGGTGAGCGCGCGGCGCAGCGTCCAGTGGTCGGCCTTCTCCACCTGCGCGGCCTCGGCGTCGAGGCGCCGGCGCAGCCAGGACCGCTCGTCGTCGGCGAGCCAGCGGGCCTGCTCGGGCCGGTCGGTGAGCGCGAAGAAGGTGACGACGCCGAGCAGGATCGCCGGGATGCCCTCGAACAGGAACATCACCCGCCACCCCGACAGGCCGAACAGCCCGTCGCCCGCGGAGATGATGAGCGCGCTGACCGTCGAGCCGACCGCTGTCGAGATCGGCACCGCGACCATGAACCAGCCGACCGCCCGCGCCCGGTACTCGGCGGGGAACCAGAACGTGAGGTACAGGATGATCCCGGGGAAGAAGCCGGCCTCGGCCACGCCGAGCAGGAACCGCAGGATGATCAGCACGGTGGCGTTGGGGGCGAACGCCATGACCGACGCGACGATCCCCCAGGACACGAGGATCCGGGTGATCCACCGGCGCGCCCCGAAGCGGTGCAGCGCGAGGTTGCTGGGCACCTCGAGCAGCAGGTAGCCGATGAAGAAGATGCCCGAGGCGAGCCCGAACATCGTCGCGGTCAGGCCCAGCTCGCGGTTCATGCCGTTGGGCCCGGCGAACCCGATGTTGACGCGGTCCAGGTAGTTGACGAAGTAGAGCACCCCGAGCAGGGGCATCAACCGCCAGGCGACCTTGCGGAGCGCCCGGCGCCCGACGTCACTGTCCGTGCTCGATCCGCTCGTCTCCGTCGACACCCGTTCAGTGGACCAGTCGGGTGAGGTCCCTGTGAAGACGTCAGCCGCAACTGCGCAGGGCCGACACGTCCGGCGACCCTCCGCGCTCGAACGAGATGTGGACGTGGTCCTCGTGGTTGGCCGTGGCGCCGCCGCGGTCCTCCATGCCCTCCCACCCGGAACCGGTGTTGATCCGCTGGTCCCAGATGACGTAGGAGACGCCGAGGTCGTCCTTGTTGTCGATGACGCAGTCGGCGATCGCGTCGCCGTCGGTGGTCATGAAGTCGAGCGCGTAGCCGCCCGGGTGGTCGGACTGGCCGCCGCGGCTGCCGACGCCCAGGACGTCGTGTCCGGGGAAGACGCACTCCATCGCGTTGCCGACCTCCTGCACGGAGTCGGCCACGCCGCCGTACGAGCTCGAGGCGCCGCAGCTCGTGATCGACGCGGTGCGCTCCTGCTCGGCGGCGGCCTGCTGCGCCCGCTGCTGCTCGGCCTCGCGGGCCTGCGCCTCGCGCGCGGTCGCGGCGTCGGCGGCGCGGTCGCGCTCCGTGGCCTTGATCAGGTCGGCGGACGCCGCGCCCGTGCCGGGCCCGCTGACCGGGGCGACGGCGGCCTGCGCGCCCCCCGCGGCGGGCGTGTCCGCGAGCGCGGCGCCCTGGGCGGAGAGCTCGAGGGTGGCCGCGGCGTCCTGCGTGTCCTGGTCGGGCAGGGCGATGACGGCCGGCCCGACCAGCGCGAGCGCGCTGCCGGTCAGGCCCGCGGCCACCGCGCCGTGCCGGATCGCGGCGCGGCCGGGGGAGCGGTGCCGGGAGGCGCCGCGGACGGCGCCCTCGGGCATGACGAACGGGACGGTACGGGGCTCGCGTCGGCGCTGTCCTGCGTGCGCGTCACGGCCCCTGGGGGAGCGTTGCCGTGTCACGTGCTGCCTTCCGGTCACGGAACGGCCTGGCGACACCGTCGGGGTCGGTCGTCGCCGCGGGGAGGGAGCAGATCACCACGGGGGAGCCGTGACCAACTCGTAACCGTTCCGTGAGCGACAGTAGACGAACCGGACGGCGAGGACGGGCGGGGTTGCCCCCGCGACGGCGGACGGGACGTGCGGCGCGGTCGGCGGTCACCGGGCGCGGCGACCGGCGGTCAGCAGACGACGCGTGTCGCGATCGCCCGGCCGAGCAGGGTGCCCGAGCGCCAGGCGGTCTCGACCTTCGGGCTGCCCCAGCCGTCGCCGCAGAGCCCGACGAGGTCGTCGGTGAGCACGAACTCCTCCTCGTGCGGCTGCGCCGGGCTGGCGAACGTCCACCGGTGCGCGTGGGTCCAGGCCGGCGCCTCGTCCAGGGCGAGCAGCTCGGTGACGGCGTCGACGACGGGCGGGATCGCGCCGTCGGGGTCGTCGAGGTGGCGGCGGGCCCGCTCGGCCGTCGTGTGGGCGACGAGCACCGGCGCGAGGTCGCCGCGGCGGTCGCCGTCGTCGGCGAGGAGGTCCACGTCGGGGTGCCCGTTGACGAACGCCGCGGGGAACCGGTCCCAGCCGCGGTGCCCGTAGCCGAGCGCCACCGCGACGACGGGGTTCCACTCCCGCTGCGCGACCAGGGCGCCGGCGCGCAGCGCGGGGTGCAGCAGGCGGGCGGCCTGCGGGTCGGGCATGGCCAGCACCACGGCGCGCGCGGGGACGCCGTCGACCGCGGGGCCGGGCTCGACGACGCCCACCGTGTGCCCGGTGCGCACCGGCAGGCCCTCGGCGAGGTCGGCCACCAGCGCGCGCAGCCCGCCGGGGGAGCGCCACCGCTGCGGGCCGGCCTTCGACGACCAGGTGCCGTCGGCGTCCCGGCTCGCGAGCGTGTCGGTCCACGGCACCGCGAGCCCCCGGCGCCGCCAGCCCTCGACGACCGCCGCGAACTCCTCGTCGCGCACGGTGAAGTAGGCGGCGCCCAGGTCGACGACGTGCCCCGAGCCCGCCGGCAGCGCCCGGCTCGCCATCCGGCCGCCGACGCGGTGCGAGCGCTCCAGCACCCGCACGCGCACGCCGGCGGCGACCAGCGCGCGGGCGCACGCGATGCCGCTGATGCCGCCGCCGACGACGAGGACCTCGTCGCGGACCCGGGGAGACGTCACGCCCGCGACCTCGTCACGTGCGTGCTGTCGCGGACCGTGCCGACGTACTCCTCGACGAGGTCCTCGAGGGCCACGAGCCCGACCGTGGTGCCCTGGTCGTCGACGGCCCGCGCGAGGTGCGAGCCCTCGCGGCGCAGCGCCGCGAGCGCCTCGTCGACCGGCGCGGAGAGCGCCAGCTCGGGCAGCGCGCGGACCCGCTCGGCGGGCACCGGCCGGTCGGCGGCCTCGTCGTCGGACTGCCCGTCACCGTCGCCGTCGCCCAGGTCGAGGACGTCCTTGACGTGCAGGTACCCGGCGAGCGCGACCACCGGCGCGTGCTCGGTGTGCTCGCCGTCGCCGTCGGCGGGGCTGATGGGCGTCGTCCCGGCCTCGAGCGGGCGGGTGTCGAGGCGCGGGTGCGCGTCGGGGGCCTGCGGCGCCTGCACCGGGAACCGCGAGAAGCCGGTGCGGGCGACGGCCTCCTCGACCGCCCCGACCGTCGGGTGCGGCGGGAGCACGGTGACCCGGTCGAGCGGGATCGTCACGTCGGCGACGGTGTGCTCGGCGGAGCTCAGCGCCTGGGTCAGACGCCGGGTCTGCGAGGCGTCGAGCAGCCCCTCGCGGCGCGACTCCGAGAGCATCTCGGCGATCTCCTGCGGCGTGTAGGCCGCCTCCCGCTCGTCGACGGGCGTCACGCCGAACAGCCGCAGGACGTGGTTGGCGCACCAGTTCAGCACCGTGATGATCGGGCGCGTGACCTTGAGGAACGCCACCAGCGCCGGCACCAGCCACAGCGACGTGCGCTCGGGCCCGGCGATGGCGATGTTCTTGGGGACCATCTCGCCGATGACGATGTGCAGGATCGTCACGATCGTCAGCGCGATCACGAAGGCGATCGGGTGGATGAGCACCGACGGGACGCCGAGCGGCTCGAGGACGGCCTCGAGCTGGTGGGCCACCGCGGGCTCGCCGAGCGAGCCGAGCGCCAGCGAGCAGATGGTGATGCCCAGCTGGGCGGCCGCCAGCATCATCGAGAGGTGCTCGGAGGCCCGCAGCACCGTGGCGGCGCCCGCGGTGCCCTCGGCCTGGAGGGCCTCGAGGCGGTCGCGGCGGGCCGTGATCAGCGAGAACTCGGCGCCGACGAAGAACGCGTTGGCGAGCAGCAACGCGATCATCAGCAGCAGGGCGACGGTGTCGCTCACGCGGGCGCCTCCGTCCCGTCGGTGGTGACCGCGGCCGGGACCTGGGGCGGTCGCACCACCCGGACCTCGGCGACCCGGCGGCCGTCCACGCGTGTGACGATCAGCTGCCAGTCGTCGCAGGTGACGGCGTCACCGACGTGGGCCAGGCGCTGCAGCTCGGCGACGATGTAGCCCGCGAGCGTCTCGTAGACCTCGCTCTCGGGGAACGACCAGCCGACGGCCTCGGCGAGCTCGTCGGGGCGCAGCATCCCCGAGACGATCCAGCTGTCCTCGCCCTCGCTGTGCACCCGGGTGGCCTCGCCGCGGTCGTGCTCGTCGCGGACGTCGCCGACGATCTCCTCGACGAGGTCCTCGAGGGTGACGATGCCGGCGGTGCCGCCGTACTCGTCGACCACCAGGGCCATCTGCAGCCCGGCGCCGCGCAGGCGGTCGAGCAGCTCGTCGCCGTCGAGGGAGTCCGGCACGGTGGTCGCGGTGCGCATGAGGTTGCGCAGCTTCGTCGTGGGCCGCTTGGCCCGCGGCTCGGAGAACGCCTGCTTGACGTGGACGACGCCGCGGATGTCGTCGAGGTCGCGGTCGACCACGGGGAACCGCGAGAACCCGGTGCGCACGGTGGCGGCGAGCAGGTCGTCGACGGTGTCGTCCTGGGACAGCGACTCGACCCGCACGCGCGGGGTCATCAGCTCGTCGGCGCGGCGGTCGCCCACCCGCAGCGAGCGCGCCATCACCTCGGCGGTGCCCTCGTCGAGCGTGCCCTGCTGGGCGCTCGTGGCCACCAGTGAGCCGAGCTCCTGGGGCGAGCGCGCCGAGCGCAGCTCCTCGGCGGGCTCGATGCCGAGGCGCCGCACGATCCAGTTGGCCGACCCGTTGAGGCCGCCGATGAAGTAGGAGAACACCCGCGAGAAGCCGGCCTGGATGCCCGCGACCATGCGGGCGGTGCTCATCGGGCGGGCGATCGCGAGGTTCTTCGGCACCAGCTCGCCGAACACCATCGACAGCGCGGTGGCGAAGACCAGCGCGATGATCGACGCGGCGCCGCCGGCCGCGCCCGCGGGCAGGCCGAGGTCCTCGAGCAGCGGGGAGATCAGCGTCGCGATCGCGGGCTCGGAGAGGTAGCCGGTGATCAGCGTGGTGATCGTGATGCCCAGCTGGGCGCCGGAGAGCTCGAACGAGAGGTTGCGATGTGCGCGCTGGACGATCTTCGACCGGCGGTCGCCGACCTCGGCGACGTGGTTGTCGATCTGGCTGCGTTCGAGGCTGGTCAGGGAGAACTCGGCCGCCACGAAGATGGCGGTGCCGAAGGTGACGGCGACGAACCCGACGAGTCCGAGCACCGACAGGAGGACGTCCACGATGCGTCGAGTCCCCGCCTCAGCCCGTGGCCAACCGGGCCGGGAAACCGCCGGTGGCGATCGGCCCCCAGCGCTCCACCGACAGGCGGATCAGCGACTTGCCCTGCCGCGTCATGGCCTGGCGGTACTCGTCCCAGTCGGAGTGCTCGCCGGAGATGGAGCGGAAGTACTCGACCAGGGGCTCGAGCGCGTCGGGGAGGTCGAGGACCTCCGCGGTGCCCTCGACGTGCACCCACGGGCCGTCGAAGTCGTCGGACAGCACGCACATCGCGACGCGGGGGTCGCGCCGGATGTTGGTGACCTTGGCGCGGTCGGGGTAGGTCGATACGAGCAGGCGCCCGTCGGCGTCGATGCCGAGCGTGACGGGCGAGGTCTGGTCGCCGCCGTCGCTGCGCCGCGTCACGACGATCGCCTTGTGCCGCGTCCGCAGGAACGCGTCGAGCTCCTCGCGCCCCACGCGGTCGTTGGTCGCCACGTTCACCATGGCGACGAGCGTAGCCGCGGGAGGGGGTCGGCCCCTCTACGGTGATCACCATGGGGTCGCTGGACGGTCGTCGTGTGGTGGTGACGGGCGCGTCGTCGGGCATCGGCGCCGCGGTGGCCCGGGCGGCCGCCGACGCCGGGGCCCGCGTGGGGCTGCTGGCCCGGCGCGCGGACCGGCTCGAGGCGCTGGCGGCCGAGGTCGGCGGCCGGGCCGGCGTCGCGGACGTCACCGATGCGGCGGCCGTCACGCGGGCGGTCGACGAGCTCGCCGGCGCCCTCGGCGGGGTCGACGCCGTGGTCGCCGCCGCCGGGACGATGCACCTCGGCGCGGTGTCCGAGACCGACCCGCAGCGCTGGCGCGAGGTGTTCGACGTCAACGTGCACGGGCTGCTCGCCACCGCCCGCGCCGCGCTGCCGCACCTGGGCGAGGGCGCGAGCTGGGTGACGGTCTCGTCGATGTCGGGCCGGCGGGTGCCGAGCGCCGCGGGCGGGGTCTACGCGGCGAGCAAGCACGCCGCCCACGCCGTGGACGAGACGCTGCGCCGCGAGGCGGGCGCGCGGGGCGTGCGCGTCACCACCGTCGCGCCGGGGTTCGTCGCCACGGACCTCATGGCGGGCGACGAACCGGGCCGCGAGGACGTCGCGGCCTTCCGCGGACGGATGCACGAGCTGGGCCTGACGCCCGAGCACGTGGCCGCGGCGGTGGTGCACGTGCTGGGCCTCCCGCCCGAGGTATGCGTGGTCGAGTACGCCCTCGTGTCGTCGGCGCAGCAGCGGGGATGAGGCCCCGGTTCCGTGACCTGCGCCGCAGGCGGTGGCGGGGCCCCCCACGTCCCCGACGACAATGTCCCGCCATGTGCGACGGAGCCCGGGGGATGAACGGCCGGTGAGCGGCAGTCCGTTCGTCGACTTCGACCGGAACACCTGGGCGCAGCTGCGCGAGACCAGTGCGGTCCCGCTGACCGCCGAGGAGCTCGAGGAGCTCCGCTCGCTGGGCGACCCGGTCGACCTCGACGAGGTCCGCGACGTCTACCTGCCGGTCTCGCGGCTGCTGGACCTGCACGTCCGGGCCAACGCCGGCCTGCTGGACGCCTACCGGCGGTTCCTGCGCCAGGACGAGGAGGCGACGCCGTTCGTCATCGGCATCGCCGGGTCGGTGTCGGTCGGCAAGTCGACGACGGCCCGCCTGCTGCGTCTGCTGCTGGCCCGCTGGGACGACCACCCCGACGTCGCCCTGGTGACCACCGACGGGTTCCTGCACCCGAACGCCGAGCTGGAGCGCCGCGGCCTCATGCGCCGCAAGGGGTTCCCGGAGTCCTACGACCGGCGTGCCCTGCTGCGCTTCGTCGCCGACATCAAGGCGGGCAAGCCCGAGGTGCCGGTCCCGATGTACTCGCACCTCGTCTACGACGTCCTCGACGAGCAGCGGATCGTCTCGCGCCCGGACATCCTCGTGCTCGAGGGCCTCAACGTGCTCCAGCCGGCGCCGCAGACCGGCGAGCGCGCGAGCGCGCTGGCCGTCTCGGACCTCATCGACTTCTCCATCTACGTCGACGCTCACCCCAGCGACGTCCGCCGCTGGTACGTCGAGCGCTTCCTGGCCCTGCGCGAGACCGCCTTCCGCGATCCGGCGTCGTACTTCCGCCGCTACGCGGAGATGGACGAGGACGCCGCGCGCGCCCAGGCCGCGCGGCTCTGGGACGAGATCAACGGGCCGAACCTGCGCGAGAACATCGCACCGACGCGGTCGCGGGCGGGGCTCGTGCTCACCAAGGGCGGCGATCACACGGTCCGGCGCATCCGCCTGCGCAAGCTCTGACCCAGCTCTGACCTCGTCGTCACGAGGGCGTGGGACCATGAGCTATGTCCACTTCCGCCACCGGGACGCAGGCCGGGCCGTCCGGTGGGTCCGGATCGTCCGATCCCGACCTGCCGTCGCGCCTGCGGCTGGCCATCGGCCGTCTCAACCGCCGGATCCGCGTCGACTCCGCGGCGGCCCTGCCGCCGTTGCAGACGTCGGTGCTGGCCACACTCGAGGACCACGCTCCGCTGCGCCTCTCGGAGCTGGCGCGCCGGGAGGCGGTGACCCCACCCACGATGAGCCGCGTGCTGGCCGCGCTCGACGACGCGGGGCTGCTGGTGCGCACGCCCGACCCGCAGGACGCGCGGTCGGCGCTGATCCACCTCTCCGAGGAGGGCCACGCCGCCATACGGCGTATCCGCACCGAGCGCACGGCGTCGCTCGCGCAGCGGCTCGACCGGCTCGACGCGGAGCAGCGCGCGGCCCTCGAGGCGGCGCTGCCCGCCCTCGAGGTCCTCGTGGAGGAGTGACGATCCCTCGCGCGGTGTAACGTTCCGCGGTCGACTGACGACGGACGGTGTGTCAGGTGTGAGCGATACGACTCCGGGAGAGCCGGTGCCGCTGTTCCAGGCCCCCCTGCAACGCCGCCCGTCCCCGCCCGAGGTGGCCGACGAGCGCGAGGCCCTCGAAGGCTGGCTCGACTACTTCCGCGCCCTCGTCGTGCACGCCCTCGACGGGCTGGACGACGCGACGCTGCGCCGCCGCGTGCCCGACGGCGACGGGCCGAGCCTGCTCGCGATCGTCAAGCACCTCACCGAGCTCGAGCGCACGTGGCTCGTCGAGCGCTGGGGCGGTCGCGGCGGCCGCCACGTCCCGAGCTACGTCGACGAGGAGGTGCCCGGCTTCCGTCTCGCGGACATCGAGTCCCCGGACGACGTGGTGGGCAGCTACCTCGAGGCGTGCGAGAAGGGTCGCGACGCCCTGGCCGGCGCCGAGTCGCTCGACGACGCCGTGCGCGACGACCGGCGCGGGCACATCGAGCTGCGCTGGATCCTGCTGCACCTCGTCACCGAGACCGCCCGCTACGCCGGGCAGGCGCAGGTGCTGCGCGACGCGGCCGCCGCGCTGACCGGCGCCCGGCCCGAGCCGCAGGACGACGACCCGGCCGGCTAGCGGACGTCCGCGGTGACCACCAGGTCGTCGTGGGCGAAGCTGAGCAGCCCCTCGATGGCGCGCGACTCGTCGGTCGGCGTCTCGTAGGACCACGCGGCGTCGCTGAGCACCCGCCCGTCGGGCAGCCGCACGTCGTAGTACGTCGCGTAGCCCTTGTACGGGCACGCCGTGCGCTTCTCGGCGGGCTCGAGCGTCGCCGAGAGCGCGGCACGGGGGATGTAGAGGCGGTCGACCAGGCCGGTCTCGCCCAGCAGCACCCCGCCCGCCGCGTCGGCCACGGGGACGCCGTCGGTGGTGGTGACGGTGACGTGGCGGCTGGTGTTGCGCAGGCTCACGCGGTGGTAGGGGTCGGGCAGGCGCCCGATGACCTCGTCGTCCTCGTCGAACCACCGGTCGGCGGCCTCGGGGGCCAGCACCGCGAGGCCCGCGAGCCACGACGACTCGGGGATCGGCTCCGGGTAGGCCCACACGGCGTCGGTCACGACGCGGTCGCCCACGCGCAGGGACCGGTAGGTCGCGTCGCCCTTGAACGGGCAGTGGGTGCTGGTGTCGCTGGGCTCGAGCAGGTCGGCGCGCAGGTCCTCCTCGGGCACGTAGAGCTGCGGGGGCAGCCCCGTCTCGTAGAGCAGCGCGCCGCGCGTCGTGTCGAGCACGGTCACCCCGTCGACCTCCGCGCGCACGCGCCGGGTGAACGGCTCGAGCAGCAGCGAGTGCGCGGGACCCTCGACGGTGAACGTCCTCGTCTCGGGCACCTTGCGCGACAGCGGGCCACCGAACATGGTCAGGGCCACGACGACCTCCTGGGCTGGGGATGCTCTCGTCTGCGTGCAACCCGGCCCCCGGCAGCGGGATTCCCCGGGTCAGGTCCCGCTCGCCGCGGCGCCCGCCCCGGCCACGACGGCGACCGCGGCGTAGAGGTCGGCGATCGCCCTGTGCACCGCCTCGCCCGCCCACTCGCCCTCGGCGACCACCTTGCTGCGGTCCCGCAGCGCGCGCTTCGGGGCGTCGACCACCTTGTGCTCCGCCTTGACCGCGCGCAGCAGGGCGACGAGCGCGGCGTCGTCAGTGGTCGGCGCCACGCCGTCCACGAGGACCGCGCGCATCCGGACCGCGGCGGCGTCCCGTCGGCGGCGGTCGGCGGCCGGGTAGAGCGGGGAGCGCGGGATGCCGAGGAACGAGCGCTCCTCGACGCGCACGGACCCGTCGTGCACGAGCCCGGCCATGAGCGGGCCCTGGACGCGGCTCTGCAGCTTCTCGATCGCGGCCTTCGGGACGGGGTCCGCGGGGAGCCGCTCGAGCGCGAGGTCGAGCACGTGGTCGCCGGTCGGCGCGCGGTCGCCGATCACGAGGTGGGAGTTCCACCGGCGCTGCTCGAGGCGGGCGCGGCCGTCGAGCACGAGCTGCAGCACGACGGCGCCGGCGAGGGCCCGGGGCAGCGACGAGGAGTCCACCAGGGGCGCGCCGGTGGCGGGGTCGTGCAGGAGCAGGGCCAGGTCCTCGGCGGTGCGCATCGGCTCATCGTGGCGGGCCGCGGGGCCGCGCCACCTCCTCCTCGCGGCGGAGATCGGGTGTCGCGGAGGTCCGTACGGGGGACGACCGGGGCGTGACCTCGCCCGTGCCCGTGCCCGAGCCCGTGACCCGCAAGGCCCCCGGTTACGCGGGCCCGACGATGATGACCCAGCGCTGGCTCGACGTGGCGTTCCTGCACTGGGCGGTCGACCCGTCGGCGGTGGCCCCGATGCTCCCGCCGGGCGTGCGGCCCGACGTGCACGAGGGCGTCACCTGGGTCGGGCTCGTCCCGTTCCGCATGGTCGGGGCCGGGGTGCTGCGCGGTCCGTCGGTGCCGTGGCTCGGGACCTTCCCCGAGACCAACGTCCGCTGCTACACCGTCGACGAGCGCGGCGTGCGCGGGATCGTCTTCCGCAGCCTCGACGCCACCCGCCTCGCCGTCGTGGCGGGCGCGCGGGCCGCGTTCGGGCTGCCGTACCGCTGGGCCTCGATGGGCATCACCGGCGAGGGCGACGAGCGCACCTACGTCACCCGCCGGCCGCACCCCAGCGGGGTGCGCGTCCGGATCGGCGCGCCCCGGGCCGCGGGAGAGCTCGAGGACTTCCTCACGGCCCGCTGGGGCCTGCACGAGCGCCATGCGCGCCGGGACTGGTACGTCCCGAACGTCCACGAGCCCTGGCCGCTGCACGACGCCGAGGTCGTCGACCTCGACGACACGCTGCTCGCCGCCGCGGGCTTCCCGGACCTCGCGACCCGACCCCCGGACCACGTGATGTGGTCGCCCGGGGTGTCGGTCCGCTTCGGGTTCCCGCGGCGGCGCTGAGCCCGCGCGGCTCTCACGCCCGGCGCAGCCCGCTCGCCCACTGCAGGTCGGCGAACACGGCGACCGCCGCGGCCTGGGCGAGCACCACGATCGCGCCGAGCACGGTCAGCTGCTCCCAGGCGCCGACCACGAGGCCCAGGCTCATCAGCACCCAGGCGCTGTTGCCGAGCACGACCACCCACGTCGCGGGCCGGGGGATCGCCGGGCGTCCCGCGAGCAGGACGAGCCCGGTGGCGTAGACGACCAGGAACACGCCGACGCCGAGCAGCAGCGGGGTGGACAGGCCGAGCAGCGTGTCGAGCACGCCGGCGCCGGCCGCGGCGGCGACGCCGAGGGCCCCGGACGCGGCGGCGTCGAGGCGCAGGACGCCGCGCAGGGTGCGCTGGACGTCGGTGCGGGTGGCGGTGGTCGTGGTGCTCATGGGGTCCTCCTCGTGTCGGGCTGTCGACGAGAACCCTGCGGCGCCGCGGGTAAGCAGGTCGATGACCTCGTAGGTCATGGCCCCGGTCCCCGGCGGCCCCTAGCGTCGGGCCCGTGACGACGCTCGAGTCCCGGCCCGCTCCCGGCGACCTGCTGCGCGGCTGGCGCACCCGCCGGCGGCGCAGCCAGATGGACCTCGCCCTCGACGTGGGCGTGTCCACCCGGCACCTGAGCTTCGTCGAGACCGGCCGCGCCCGGGCCAGCCGCGAGCTGCTGGTCGACCTCTGCGAGCACCTCGAGGTCCCGCTGCGCGAGCGGAACACGCTGCTGCTCGCGGCGGGCTTCGCCCCGACCTACAGCGAATCCCGGCTCGACGCGTCCGCCCTCGACGCCGTGCGGGGCGCACTCGAGCACCTGCTGACCGGGCACGAGCCGTTCCCCGCGCTGGTGGTCGACCGGTGCGGCGACGTCGTCATGGCCAACCGGGCGGTGAGCGCGCTGCTGGCGCTGCTCGACCCGGCGCTGCTCGAGCCGCCGGTGAACGTCTACCGGCTCAGCCTGCACCCCGACGGCCTCGCCCCCCACGTGCGCAACCTCCCGGAGTGGGCGGGCCACCTCCTGCACCGCCTCGAGCGCCTCAGCGACCTCACCGGCGACCCGCGCCTCGTCGCCCTGCGCGAGGAGCTCGCCGGCTACGCCCCGCCCGCCCCGACCGGCGCCGCGGCACGGGCCGCCCACGTGATGCTGCCGCTGCACATCGCCCACCCCGACGGCGACCTGCGGCTCTACTCGACGATCACGCACTTCGGCGCGGCGTGGGACGTCACCCTCGACGAGCTGTCGCTGGAATCGTTCGTGCCCGCCGACGACGCGACCCGCACGACGCTGGAGCGCCTGGTCGCGGAGTAGGGGCGGGGGGCGAGCGGCACGGTCGGCCGGTCCGCGGGCCCGTCGATCATGCGGAACGTGCCGGTCGCCCCGGGCGCCAGGAACGCCGCGCGTGGACCGCGATCACCGGGTCGTCGGACGACGCCCGGCGCTGGGCCACCGGCTCGTCGAACGTGCCCGCGTCGCGCAGGTAGGTCGCCACGATGGCCGCGCGCTGCCCGTCGTCGGCGGCCAGCCAGCCGCGGATCGCCTTGGTCGGGAAGCAGCGGTTCGAGAAGGTCAGCGCGAACGTCCCGCCGGGGCGCAGCACCCGGCCGACCTCGGCGCACACGGCGACCGGCCGGACGAGGTAGTCGATCGACACGGTGCAGACGACCGTGTCGAAGGCCGCGTCGGGGAAGGGGAGCGCGGGATCGGTGTTGAGGTCGCGCACCACGCGCTCGTCGGCCATCGGGTTGGCGTCGAGCTCGGCGGCGTTCATCCCGAGCACGGTGAGGTGCCGCGGCCGGGTGTGCAGGTGCGAGACCCACGAGCTCATGAGGTCCAGCACGTCGCCGTCGACGCCGATCTCGTCGTAGAACGCGCCCACCGCGGCGATCGCGCCGTCGTCGATGTGCTGCACGAGGCGGGGCGGGCCGTAGAAGCCGCCGTCGTCGCCGTCGTCGGCGCGGTCGAAGAACCCGGGCGGGAAGTCGGTCACGGTGCCGGGATATCCCGGCGCGGGCCGTCACATGTGATCCGGTCGGTGGCGGCGCGACGCGCCGGTCCCCGTCGCCGACGATGGGGCGCATGGCCGACCACGCCCCGGTCCTGTCCGCCGGGCCCTCGCTCGCCGAGGACGGTGGCGCCCTCGCCGACCCGTCCGCGTTCCCCACCCTGCACCCGCTGACGCCGCGCTACGCCGACCTCGGCGGCGACGCCCGCGTGACGACGGTGGCGCTCGGCCGGTGGTTCGAGGAGGCGCGGGTCGCCGCGGCGCTGCCCCGGTTCCGGCGGCTGGTGCAGGACGGCGGCTTCCGGCCCGGGCGCATCCTGCTCGCCGCCCAGCGGATCCGCGCCCTGGCGCCGATGACGCCGGGCGAGCAGTACCGCGTCGGCACCGGCGTGCGGCGCGTCGGCGGGTCGTCGTACTCCTGGGGCCACGGCGTGTTCGCGGGCGAGCGCTGCGTGGCGGTCGCCGACTCGGTGACGGTGCTGGCCACCGACGCGGGCCCGAGCGAGCTGCCCGACGAGCTGCGCGCCGACCTCGCCGCGATGGTCATCGACGAGCCCGGCGGCGCCCCGGCGCGGCCCCACGCCTCCCGGCACGACCGCGGCGGCTACCCGACCGGGCACACGGTCACCACGCGCATCGGCGACGTCGACACCAACCGGCACGTCAACAACGTCGCGATCCTGTCCTGGTACGCCGACGCCGTCGCGGCCTGGCAGGCGGCGCAGCTCGGTGCGGCGGACGGCGGCCCGCCCGAGGATCTCGCGCCGAGCGCCTGGGAGGTGCAGTACGTCGCCGAGGTGGCCCACCCGCGCACCTACGACGTCGCCCTCGCCGTCGACGACACCCCCGACGGCCTGCACTACCGCGCGGGCGTCTTCGCGGGCGAGCGGTGCGTGGGGCTCGCCGACGGCTTCGGTCCGGCGCTCGCGGAACGCGGCGCGCGCCCGCCACGTTGATCCGGTCGTGACGACTCCCGAGGTGGCGGCGGCCCGTGGTGTGGCGCCGGGGGCGCGGGCCGGGCTCGCGGGCGTGCTGCTCGCGCTCGTGGTGATCGGCGCGATGCACCTCGTGGGGCCGTCGTCGCGGGTGGACCCGGTCCGGCGCACGATCAGCGAGTACGCGCTGCTGCCCGGCGGGTGGCTGTTCGACGTCGCGGTGGTGGGGCTGGCGCTCGGGTCGGCGGGCGTGATCGCCGCGCTGGTCGCGGCCCGGCTGGCGCCGGCCCGATCGCTGCCGGTCGTGCTGCTCGGCGCCTGGTGCGTGGGGCTGCTGCTCGTGGTGGCGTTCGAGAAGACCAACTGGTCGATCGGGCCGAGCCTCTCGGGCTACATCCACCGCTACGCGAGCCTCGTCGCCTTCATCGCGCTGCCCCTCGGGGCGCTGCTGCTCGCCCGGCGCCACCGCCACGACCCGGCCGCCCGGCCCTTCCGGGTCGGCGTGCGCGTGGGGTCGTGGCTCGCGCTGGCGTCGTTCCTGCCGATCGTCGGGGCCATCGCCCTGCGCGGGATCACCGGGGTGCCGTGGTGGCGCGCGGTCCCGCTGGGGCTGCTCGAGCGGGGGCTCGCCCTGGCCGAGGTGCTCGTCGTGGCCCTGCTGGGGGCGTGGGCGCTGGCGCACGCCCGGCGGTCGGTGCCGGCCCTCGAGGACGACCCGCCGGGGGACCGGGCCGCCGCGTAGCGTCCCGCGGCGTGTGGGACGCAACGCTCGACCGGGCCCGGCGGTTCGCGGGCGACTGGCTGGCCTCGCTGCCCGAGCGTCCGGTGGGGCGCCCCGTCGAGGAGCCCGTCGCCCTCGACGACCGGCTGCCCGAGCACGGCACCCCGGCCCCGCAGGTCCTCGACGACCTCGCCGCCGCCCTGGGCCCGGGCCTGGTCGCGACGCCCGGGCCGCGCTACTTCGGGTTCGTCACCGGGGGCTCGCTGCCGGCCGCGCTCGGCGCCGACTGGATGGTGTCGGCGGCCGACCAGAACGTCGCCGCGCGGGTCATGTCGCCGGCGATGGCCGCGCTGGAGGAGGTCACCGGTCGGTGGGTGTGCGAGCTACTCGGGCTCCCCGCCGAGAGCGCCCTCGGCTTCGTCACCGGCGCGCAGATGGCCAACGTCGTCTGCCTGGCCGCGGCGCGCCACGCCCTGCTCGCGGCGGCCGGCTGGGACGTGGGGACCGACGGGCTCGCCGGCGCCCCGGTGCCGACCGTCGTGATCGGCGAGCAGGCGCACTCGACGATCCTGCAGGCGCTGCGCCTGCTCGGGTTCGGCTCCGGGCGCGCCGTGCGCGTCCCCGCCGACGACCAGGGACGGATGCGCCCCGACGTCCTGCGCGACCTGCTCGCCGCGATCGACGGCCCCGTCCTCGTGTGCGCGCAGGCGGGCCAGGTCGACACCGGCGCGTCGGACCCGCTCGACGCGATCGCCGAGGTCCTGGCCGCGCGGGAGCAGCGGTGGCTGCACGTCGACGGCGCGTTCGGGCTGTGGGCCGCGGCGGCACCCGGCCGCCGCCACCTCGTCGAGGGCGCCGGCCGGGCCGACTCGTGGACCGTCGACGGCCACAAGTGGCTCAACGTCCCCTACGACTGCGGCATGGCGATCGTCCGCGACCCGGCGGCGCTGACCGCGGCGATGAGCCTGTCCGCGGCCTACCTGCCGATGGGGCAGGCCGACCCGTCCAGCCGCGTCCCGGAGAGCTCCCGGCGCGCCCGCGCGCTGCCGGTGCACGCCGCCCTGCGCAACCTCGGGCGCGACGGGGTCGCCGACCTCGTCGAGCGCTGCTGCACCCTGGCCCACCAGGCCGCCGACGAGCTCGGCGCGCACCCCGGCATCGAGATCCTCAACGACGTCGTGCTCAACCAGGTCCTGTTCCGGCCGCGCGCGGGCGACGCCCGCGAGCTCGCCGCCGCCGTCGCCCGCGACGGCACCTGCTGGGTCGGCACCACCGCGTGGCAGGGCCGCCCGGCGGTGCGGCTGTCCGTGTCGAACTGGTCGACGACCCCGGACGACATCGCTCGCTCGACGGCGGCGATCACCCGGCTGCTGTGACCCGCGCCCGGTAGGAGGCGAGCGTCCCGAACACCCACCGGCGCCGCTCGACGACCTCGGCGTCGACGAAGCCGGCCTCGGTCAGCAGCGTGACGACGTCGGCGGCGGGGGAGAGCTGCGGGCGCAGGTCGTGGTCGTGCTCGTCATGGCCGCCGTGGCCGTGGCCGTGGCCGTGGCCCTGGTCGCCGTTCCGCTGCACCCGGCTCAGCGCGTGCATCGCCGCGCCGGCCGCCCGGGCGACGACGCCGGTCGAGCGCTCGCCCTCCATGTCGACGATGTGCACCGTGCCGCCGGGGCGCAGGACGCGGCGGACCTCGCGCAGGACGCCCGGCCGGTCGTCGGCGGGCAGGTGGTGGAACATCAGCGACGAGAGCACGCGGTCGACGTGGTCGTCGGGCAGCGGCAGCGCGTCGGCGAAGCCCTGCTCCAGGCGGACCGTGGCGGGGAGCTTGGTGCGGGCCCGGGCCAGGGCGGCCGGGTCCGGGTCGAGGCCGACGAGCTCGGCGTCCGGGTGCCGCCGGGCCATCACGGCGAGGACGTTGCCGGTGCCGCAGCCGATCTCCAGCACCCGCCCGCCCGGCGGGGGCGCGGCCTGCGCGACGAGGCGCCGGTGCGAGGGCCCGGCGCCGAGCACGCGGCTCATCACGTCGTACAGGAACTGAGGCGCCTCCGCGGGCATCCCGGGCAGGTACGCCCGGCCCCCGGTGCTGGCGCGCTCCGGCTCCGTCATGCTGGACTCTCCTCGTGGGACGGGATTCGGTGTCGAGCTCCACGATCGCGGGGGCTCCACCAGGCGACAAGGGACGGAGCCCGGCCGTGATGGAACGATCCTCGGACGTCCCGGTGGTCGACTACCCGCGCTCCCCGGACGGCCTCGACGTCACCGTGCGGCACCGCCGCGGTGGCGCGGCGCTCCCGGCCGCCGGGACCCCGGTCGCGGGCCCGCACGCCCACGACTTCCTCGTGCTCCTGCTGGTGCAGAGCGGGCACGGCACGATGCGGGTGGACGACCGGGAGGTCCCGCTGGGCCCGGGTGACGTCCTGGTGCTGGCGCCCGGCGCGGTCGTCGCCCCGTACGCGGGGCACGTCGACCCCGACGCCGAGGTGTGGATGGTCTTCTTCCCGGCCGACGTGGTCGACCCGGCGACCACGGGCTCGCTGGTCTCGTGGCGCTCGCACCCGCTGCTCGCGCCGCTGGTCGGGCCCGGGCGCGCGGGCGGGCAGCGGTTCGCCGTGCCGGTGGGGGAGCGGGAGCAGTGGCTGGCCCACATGCGGGCCCTCGACACCGAGCTCCGGGAGCGCCGGGAGGGCGCCGCGGCGGCCGTCCGGGCCCACCTGACCCTGCTGCTCGTCGGGCTCACGCGGCTCGAGGCCGTGGTCACCGACGAGCTGCGCGCCCGCGACGAACCGCTGCTCGCAGCGGTGTTCGACGTCGTCGAGCGGCGGTTCCGCGAGCCGCTGTCGCTGCGCGACGTGGCGGGCGAGGTGGGGCTCACGCCCGGCCACGTGACCACGATCGTGCGGCGGCGCACCGGGCGCACCGTCCAGCAGTGGATCACCGAGCGCCGCCTGCGCGAGGCCCGCCGGCTGCTGCACGACACCGACCTGACCGTGGCCGCCGTCGCCGCCCGGGTGGGGTTCCGCGACGCCGGCTACTTCGTGCGTCGCTTCCGTGCCGAGCACGGTGTCCCACCCGGGCGGTGGCGCGCGGCCTGACGGTCATCGGATCTCCTCGAGCCAGGTGCGCCAGCGGGGGCCCTCGCGGTCGGCGAGGGCGGCGGCATCGGTGCCGGCGTCGTCGAAGAGCGACAGGTGCACGGTGGCGTGACCGCCCGCGGTCGCCAGGTCGGCGATCCCCGGCGCGGGGGCGTCGAGGTGCAGGACGACGCCGCTGAGGTGCTCGCCGGGGGAGAGGGCCGTGACGGTGCCGGCGAGCCCCGGGGTGGCGTCGAGGGTCACGTGGTCGCCGACCCGCGCGTCGGCGAGACCCGCGGCGGCGAGCAGCGCCTGCCAGGCGTCGGGCTGCGACCCGCCGAGGCGGGCGCCCTCGGCGACCGTCGCCGACCGTCGTCCCGCGAAGTGGGTGAGGTAGACCCGCAGGGTCTCCAGCGCGAGGCCCATCCCCTCGCGCAGCGCGTCGATCTCGCCGTCCCAGTCGTCGCCGGTCCCGAAGCCGCTCATCACCATGCCCACGACGCAGGTGCCCTCGTCGCGGGTCGAGACCAGCCACTCGGTCGCGAGCGTCGTGGTCTCCTCCCCGGCGGGCCAGGTCGCCTCGGTGGCGAAGCGCTCGGGAGCGTCGTAGGCGGTGACGGTGCCGCCGTCGGAGAAGCCGCTGCCCATGTCGAAGGCGAACTCACCGCCGGCGTACTCGCCGACGCGGGTGGGGTGCAACCAGGAGCTGACGCCGGGCCCGGTCGCGATCGCGTCCCAGACCTGCTCGGGGGTGCCGGGCACCGTGACCTCGAGGTCGACGGTACGGGGGTCCTGCTCGGTCATGAGGCGTCCTCTCCGGTGGGGGCCGGCACGGGGTGCGCGCCGATGATCAGGCGGTGGGGTCGGCCGTCCGGGGCGTGGTAGCGGGCGGCGAGGTCGCGGACGGCGGCGCCGAGCTCCTCGGCGAACGCGGCCCGCTCGGAGGCGGAGGCGAAAAGATTGGCAAATGACGACGACGCCTACGGTGGGCGCCGTGGCACGGCGACACGACGCGGACGCCGGGGGACCGGCGGAGGTCAACGAGGCGAAGGCGGCGATCCGGCAGCGCGTGTGGGACGCGCTGAAGGACGGCAAGCTGGCCCGGTTCCCGGGCGCGCACGGGCGCATCCCGAACGTCAGCGGCGCCGAGGCCGCCGCCGAGCGGCTGCGCGAGACCGAGGTCTGGCAGCGGGCGCGGACGCTGAAGTGCAACCCCGACGCGGCGCAGTGGCCGGTGCGCCAGCGCGCGCTGCAGGACGGCAAGACCGTCTACATGGCCGTGCCGCGCCTCGCCGAGGAGGCACCGTTCTTCCTGCTCGACCCCGAGCACCTCGCCGACACGCCCCGTAAGGCGTCGTCGATCAAGGGGGCGTCCCGGTCGGCGCGGACGGTGGCCGTCGAGGACCTCGAGCCCGTCGACCTCGTCGTCACCGGCTGCGTGGCCGTCGCCGAGGACGGCGCGCGGCTGGGCAAGGGCGGGGGATTCAGCGACCTCGAGTTCGCCGTGGCCAGCGAGGCGGGCCTCGTCGCGCCGGACACCCCGGTGGTCACGACGGTCCACGAGCAGCAGGTCGTCCCGCGTGGCGAGATACCGGTGACCGACCACGACGTGCGCCTCGACCTCGTCGTCACCGCCGACCGCGTCATCACGTGCACGCGGGAGGCGCGCCACCCGGGACGGATCGACTGGGACGCGCTGACCGAGGAGAAGATCGCGGCGATCCCGCTGCTGCAACGGCTGCGGCCCGGCCGCTGAGCAGTTCCGCGAAACCGCACCCACCGGTCCGCGCGAGCGCTCAACGTGGACGACATGACCCGAACCCCCGAGAACGCCCCGCCGCTGCTGACCGACGACGACGTGCACGACCGCGTCGCGGCGCTCGTCGGCCCGGCCACCCAGGACGGCTGCGTCTGGCTGATGCTCGTCGACGGCGACCGGCGCCAGGCGCCCCTCGTCATCCCCCTCGCGGACTCGCCCCGGCGCCCCGAGACCCATCTCGTGGACGGCCTGCGCGACATGCTCGCCCACCTGAGCCATCAGCTGGCGACCGACGCCGGTCCCGGCGCCTGCTTGTTCACGTTCGAACGCCTCGGGCCGACCGCGACGGGCCCGGACGACGAGGAGTGGGCCCGGGCGCTCCACGGCGCGGCGACCGGCGCGGGTCTGGGCACGGTCGGGGTCTTCCTCAGCACGCCGGCGGGTGTCCGGCGGGTCCGGTAGGTGCACCATGAGTGCTGTGACCGAGCTGGCCTCCACCGCGGCGTACACCGTCGCCGAGCTGCACGCGATGCCCGACGACGGGCGGCGGCGTGAGCTCATCGACGGGATGCTGTTCGTGAGCCTGGCGCCCGGCTGGCCGCACCAGGAGATGGCGCTGACGCTGTACCGGCTGCTGCACGCCGCGTGCCCGCCGGAGCTGCACGTGCTCGCCGCACCCTTCGCGGTCACCACCAGCCCGATCGACGAGGTCCAGCCCGACGTGATCGTCTGCCGGTACGCCGACCTCACGCGGGCCAACCTCCCGGTTGCGCCCGTCCTGGCGGTCGAGGTGGCCTCGCGCAGCACGCGGCTGCACGACAGGAACACCAAGAAGGCGCACTACGAGCGGCTGGGAGTGCCGAGCTACTGGCTGCTCGACCCCGACGGCGACGGCGCGCTCGCGGCGCTCGAGCTCGACGGGGCCGGGCGCTACGCCACCGCCGCCGAGGTCGTCGGGGACGAGACGGCCGACCTGACGGCGCCGTTCGCGGTGAGCGTCGCGCCGACCCGCCTCCTCGCCGGCCTCCGTCGTCCCTAGGCGGCCCGCCGCCCGACGATCCGGGCGAGCAGGGGAGCGACGAGCAGCATCAGCAGGACGCGCAGCACCTGCACCGCGACGACGGACGTGACGTCGACGCCCGAGGAGATCGCGGTGGCCAGGACGGCGTAGATGCCGCCCGGGGTCGTCGCGAGATAGCCCTCGAGCGGGGTCATGCCGGTGGTCCAGGACAGCAGCAGGCCCAGCCCGGCGCAGACCGCGATGACGGCGAGGATCAGCGCGGTGGCCAGGGGCAGCACGCGTACGACGGTCGCCAGCGCCTCGCGCGTGAACTTCAGGCCGGCCTGCCACCCGATCACCGCGTACGCGACGTCGACCAGCAGGGTCGGCACGCTCGCCCCGACCACCACGCCGGACAGGCTCAGCGCGGCCGCGAGCACCATCGGCCCGAGCAGGGCACCGGCCGGCACGTGCAGGGCCCGCGCGAGCGGGACGCCCACCGCCGTGCACCCGACCAGCAGCAGGACGCCGACCCACCACGGGGCCGACGGGCCCACGGTGGGCGGCCCGGCCGCGCCGGCGTGCGCGGCGCCGTAGAAGGCGATCGCGACCACCGGCATCGTCGCGGTCACCAGACCGACCCGCAGGTACTGCACCACCGAGACGACCCGCTCGTCGCCGCCGAGCTCGTGGCTCATCGCGACGAGGCCGGAGGCGCCGCCGGCGGTCTGGGCCAGCATGCCCGTCAGCGGCGACACCCCGCGCTGCAGGCCCATCACCAGCCCTGCGGCCATGCTCGCCAGCAGCGTCCCCAGGCTGATCAGCAGCACCGGCAGCCACTCCGCCGCGACGGCGCCCAGGGTCTCGGGGCGGGCCAGCAGACCGATCACGACCCCGATGACGGCCTGGCCGCCGGTCGTGGCGCGGCGCGGGACGGCGCCCGGGCCCAGGCCGGCCAGCGCGACGGCCGTGGCCACCACGAGCCCGGCGAACAGCGCCGCCGACGGGACGGCGAGGGTGGCGAACCCGGCGGTCGCGGCCACCGTCAGCACCGCGAGCAGCGCCCACCGGGCGCCGGTACCGAGCCGTCCCGCGCCGCGATCTGCCACCGCGCGGGAGCCTAGGCCCCACGCCCGTCGTCCGCGGGGGAGGACGTTCGCTCAGGTGTTCGAACGACGGCGAGAGGTGCGTCCGGCAGGCTCTTGATCATGCGAGGAGGTGCCGCTCGCGAGCCGCGGCGTTGCGGCGAGGGGCGCCCACCGTCCGTCTGTCCGACCGAAGGTGCCCTTCGCTCAGAACCCCCGGGGCGAGGCAGGTCCGCGCAGGTCCGCGCCGGGGAGGGCCGCTCCTGTCAAAATGACATAATGTCGATTATCGGATCGCGCGGGTGATGCGCGAGGTCGCCACCAGCAGCGCCGCGGTGCTCGCCGTCAGCGCCAGCGACCGCACGAGGTTCGCGTCGAGCAGGCTGTCGATGGTCGCCGCGGACTGACCGATCCGGTCGAGCCGGTCGTGCATCGGGATCGCCCACGCGACCGTCGCCACGAGCGACACCAGTCCGCCCGCGGCGACGACGCCGGCGAGGCGGCGCGAGACGGCGGCCGGGCGCGTCCACGGGAACGCCGCACACGTGAGGAACGTCAGGAACCCGGGCACGATCACCACGAGCGGGATCGCCCGGTCGTACTGCGCGTGGTAGGCGAGGAAGTCCGAGGCCGGGACGGCCCGGTAGAGCGGGTACGACACCAGCTGCGCCTGCCAGCCGATGCCCGTCGAGTACGCCGTCAGCGCGGTGAGGCCGACGAGGTGGGCGGGTCGCCAGGACGTCCGGAGGCGGAACGGTCGGTCGGCGACGACGGTGCTCATGCGGGTCTCCCCTGTGTCAGAATTCGATGGAGTGATACTAACTCTATTTGAGCAGGAGTCCAACCAAATGTCGGCACGACGTCGCTACGACGCCTCCGGGCGCGAGCGCCAGGCCGCCCTCACGCGCCGCCAGATCGCCCTGGCCGCGGTCGAGCAGTTCGTGGTCCAGGGGTACGCGACGACCACCGTGGCGTCGGTGGCGAAGGCCGCCGGCGTGTCCGCGCAGACGGTCTACAACGGGTTCGGGACCAAGGCGGCCCTGCTCAAGGAGGGCTACGACCTGCTCATGGTCGGCGACGGCGAGGCGGTGCCGCTGGCGGAGCGCCCCGACGTGCAGGCCCTCTACGCCGACCCCGACCCGGTGTCCTTCCTGCGCGGCTACGCCCGGCTCGGCCGTGAGCTGCTCGACCGCCTCGGCCCGCTCGCCGTGCAGATCGGCGCCGGCGCCCTCGCCGGCGACGCGGACCTCGTGGAGCTGCGCGCCACCACCGACCGCGAGCGCCTCACCGGCACCGGCATGGTCGTGGGGCGGCTGGTCGAGCTCGACGCCCTCTCCCCCGGGCTCGACGCCGACGCCGCCCGCGACCGGCTGTGGACGCTGAACAGCACCGAGGTCTGGTACCTGCTCACGACCACCCGCGGGTGGACCGGCGAGCAGTACGAGGACTGGGTCGGGGACGCCATGGCCGCCGCCGTCCTGCGCCCCGACCTGCTCCGGTGATCGAGATCCGCTCGCCGAGGCACGGCGACCGGTGACGCGGTCCGATCGGGTAGGAACGTTGAATCGCGCACGATCGATCGACCGTCTGGCGGACGGTCGCACCGCCGACCGCGCGCCTCCTTCCCACCGCCCACCCGATCGAGCACGGTGAGGTCACGACCGGGTCGCACACCGCGACTTTCATGTTCGTCGCGTGACGACCCGCTCACGATCAGTGCCGGGCGACGACCCGGGCGTGCTCGGGGGGAACCGTGACGACAGGGGCAGGACACCGGCGGGGGCGCCGGTGACCGAGGAATCCGACGAGATCGACCGGCTGGTCGCCGCCGTCGTGGCGGGCGACCGGACCGCGCTCAACCAGCTGCTCATGATCCTGCGCCCCCTGGTCGTGCGCTACTGCCGCTCGCGGCTCGGCACCGAGCGCTCCGGCATGGCCGCCGACGACGTCGCGCAGGAGGTCTGCCTGGCGGTGCTCAAGTCGCTGCCGACCTACACCGACCAGGGCAAGCCCTTCCTCGCGTTCGTCTACGGCATCGCCGCCCACAAGGTCGTCGACGCCCACCGGCACGCCGGCCGCGACCGCTCCGAGCCCACCGACGACGTGCCCGAGGGCTTCACCGACGCCGTGGGCCCCGAGCAGGCGGCGCTGGAGATGTCGGCCAGCACCGAGATGCGCGCGCTGCTCGCCCAGCTGCCCGCCAAGCAGCGCGAGATCCTGGTGCTGCGCGTCGTCGTCGGGCTCTCCGCCGAGGAGACCGCGGTGGCGGTCGGCTCGACGCCCGGCGCGGTGCGGGTCGCCCAGCACCGCGCCGTCGCCAAGCTGCGCACCGTGATGGGCGGCCAGGACGACGACCGCGGCCCGGACGACACCCCGCCGCGCGGGCTGCTCAGTACGCGGGCCGCAGCGGGAACCCGGACCGGGCGTCGGGGCCGAGCTTGACCCCGAGCACCTGGTGCAGCTGGATGTTGTTCAGGTCGAAGCCGACCTGGCACGCCGGCATGTAGAGCCGCCAGACGCGGGCCCGGCCCTCGCCGGCCTCGGCGACGCACTCGTCCCAGTTCGCCTCGAGGTTGGCCGACCACCCGGCGAGCGTCCGGGAGTAGTGCTCGCGCAGGTTCTCCTCGTGCCGGATCTCGAAGCCGGCGGCGTTCATCCGCGAGATCAGCCAGCCGACCGGCAGGAGCTCGCCGTCGGGGAAGACGTAGCGGTCGATGAAGGGGTCGGCGTGGGCCCGGTGGTGGGCGTCGGGCCGGGTGATGCAGTGGTTGAGCAGGCGCCCGCCGGTGCGGAGCTTGCCGTACAGGAAGCGGAAGTAGCCCGGGATGTTGCGCCGCCCGATGTGCTCGGTGAGACCGATCGAGCTGACCGCGTCGAACTCGCCCTCGGTGACGTCGCGGTAGTCGCCGTGACGGATCTCGACCAGGTCGCCGAGCCCGCGGCGGGCGACCTCCTTCTGCGCCCAGTGGGCCTGGTCGCGCGAGAGCGTCACGCCCAGCGCGCGCACTCCGTGGTGCTCGGCGGCGTGCATCGCCATCTGGCCCCAGCCGCAGCCGACGTCGAGCAGCCGCATCCCGGGCTCCAGGCGGAGCTTCTCGGCCACCAGCGCGTGCTTGGTGAACTGCGCGTCCTCGAGCGTCGCGGTCGCCGACGGGTAGACGGCGCACGTGTAGGCCATCGAGGGCCCGAGGACCATCTCGTAGAAGCGGTTCGACACGTCGTAGTGGTGCTCGATCGCCTCGGAGTCGCGGTCCTTGGAGTGTCGCCGGCCGTGCTGGCGGTGCTCCTCGGGCGGCGGCGCGACGCGGTGACGGAAGCGCAGCGGCGCGAGGCGCGCGGCCATCCGCACGAGCGTCGCCGGGGTGACGTCGGAGACGGTGAGCTCGCCCAGGGCGGTCAGCGCCTCGTAGATGTCGCCCTCGACGTCGAGGTGCCCGGAGACGTAGGCCCGCGCGAGGCCCAGCGAGTTGGGCGAGCTCGCGAGGTAGGCGAGCGCGGTCTCGCTGCGCACGTCGACGGTGGCGACGGGACTCGCCCCGGACGGGGACGAACGACTCCCGTCGTAGGCGCGGATGGCGACGGGGGCCTGCTCCCCCAGCACCGGTCGGAACATCTCGGCGACCTGCACGGCGATCCTCCTCAGCCCGTCACGGTCTTGGTGTAGAGGTCCGGGAGGCGGCCGTCCGGGTCGTAGCGGGCCTTGAGCTCCCGGTAGGTCGTCCCCCCGTACAACGCGTCGAACTCGGCGCGCGTGTAGCTCGCCGTCGAGTACAGCGACTTGTGCCCGTCCAGCCCCATGAGCACCTGTTCGATGCGCCGGTTGTGGTGGTCCGGCGCCTGGCCCTCCGCGAGCGGGGCGTCCGACCAGAACCCGATGTTGACGTAGGTCGTGTCGGGGTCCAGGGGGTAGAGCGGCCAGCTGCGCCGGTCACGCTGGCGCAGCGGGCACAACCAGATCGGCTCGATGCCGATCTCGTCGTGGAAGAACGCGAGGAACTCCGGCAGCCGGTCCACCGGCACCTCGACGTCCTGGATGATCGGCTCGACGCCGGCCGCGCCGCTGCGCCGCGCGAGGGCCTGGGACAGGCCGGTGCGCCGGTCGAGCGCGACGATGCGGCGGTAGACGTCCGAGCGCCGGTACCGCGACGGCCAGAGCCGCCGGACCACGGGGTGCTGCACGCCGAGGGCGCGCGAGCACCAGAACCAGTCGGTGTCCCAGCGCCACAGGTAGTCGTGGATCGTCAGGAAGTCGACCTGACGATGCTGGATCGACCGGTAGTAGATGCCCTGGCCGGTGTAGTCGGAGAGGTACGGCGCGGTGTCGACCATCTCGCCGACGGTCATGTAGTGCTCGCGCCCGGAGAACACGACGCCGTCGCAGAAGTCGACGCGCTCACCGGCCCACTCGCGGGTCGTCGAGACCTCCGCCAGCGCCTGCGCGACCTCCGCGGCGGTGTCGAAGCGGACGTGGCGCAGGCGCACGAACGGCCGGACCGGGGCGAGCTCGATGGTCAGCCGCAGCGCGTAGCCCAGCGTCCCGTAGGAGTTGGGCAGGCCGGCGAGCAGGTCGGGGTGATCCGTCGTGGACAGGATGTCGCCGGTGCCGGTGAGGACGTCGGCCTCGAGCACCGACTCGTGCGGCAGGCCGTCGCGGAACGACGACGACTCGATGCCGAGCCCGACCACCGCTCCCCCGAGCGTGATCGTCTTGAGCTGCGGGACGACGAGCGGCATGAGCCCGTGGGGCAGGGTCGCCGCGACGAGGTCCTCGTACGTCGTCATCCCCGCGACCTCGGCGGTGCGCGCCGCGGGGTCGACGGCGAGCACGCGGTCGAGCCCCTCGACAGTGAGCCCGCCCGCGCCGCCGCGGAAGCGGAACAGGTTGGAGGTCTTCTTGCGCAGCCGGACCGGGGCGTCCGCCGGCAGTGCCGCGAGCCCCTCCCGCACCGCGTCCACCGCCCGGCGGTGCTCGGTCTCGGCGTCCGCGCCGACGCTCATCTGGGTGCCTCCTCCCGGATCCAGCCGAGCGTATGCCCGCTGTGAGGCCGGAGGCACCGGATCTCAGATGTTCTGTGCGCCACCCGAGCGGACGCTCGACGGACCGTGGTCGTTGTGCCACACGGCGTGTCGAGCGAGCGTGTCGGCCCGGGTGTGGCGCGGCGTCACCCGACGAGGTCGGCCACCAGCTCGATCCCCCCGCGGGCGGCCTCGCCGCGGTCCGACACGGCATCGGGTGCCCGCGTCCCGGTCCAGACGGTGACCAGGAACAGCCAGCGGACGACGAGGTAGACGATCAGCAGGAAGCCGACCAGCGCGCCCAGGGCCGTCACCGCGGGCGAGGTGCCGACGAGGCCGAAGTACAGGCCCCCGAGCTGCTGCAGGACGACGAGGCCCGCCGCGGCGACGGCCGCCGCCGGCAGCAGCGGGCGCAGGGGACGCGCCGGGCGCGGCAGGCGGGCCAGGCACCACGCGACGACCAGCCAGTTGGCGGCCAGCCCGACGACGATCGACCCGACCGCCAGCACCGCCCGCGCGCCGCCCGTGCTCGTCAGGCCGAGCAGGTCGAGCAGCCACCTCCCGAGGACACCGGTCAGCGACGCCAGCGCGAACGAGACCGCCAGCGCGAGGCCCACGCCCACCAGCGCGACGACGTCGGAGACCGCGGAGCGCACCCGGCGCTCCGGGCACGGGCGCCCCAGCAGCGCGGTGACGGCGTCGCGCAGGTGGCTGATCCAGCTCCACCCGGACACCGCCGCGGCCGCCAGCCCGAGCACCCCGAGCGCCCCGCGCTCGGCCACCACGACGTGCACGACGTGGACGACCTCGGCGCTCACCGGCTGGGGCAGCGCCACCGCGAGGAGGCGCTCCACCTCGGCGAACACGCTCTGGCTCGACGACAGCACGAACCCGACCGCGGACACCGCCAGCATCAGCAGCGGCACCAGGGCGAGCACGGTGAAGAACGTGACGGCGGCCGCGAGGTGGTCACCGTGACGCGCGCGGTAGAGCCGGCGGCTCTCGCGCAGGCGCCGCCACCAGGGCCCGGTCCGGCCGATCCTGCGCCCGGGTGCCATCCGGCCAACCAACCACGCTCACGCACGGTCCCCTCACCGGGGGTTCACGTGCCGGGCGCGCCCCCGGTGACCGCCGCCAGCACGCGCGGGAGCGACTCGTCGGCGAGGGCGGCCATCTCCGCGTCGGTGCGGTCCTGGATCGGGTGGGCGACGTAGACCGCGGGCACCGACGCGAAGCCCAGCGCGCGGGCCTGGACGTCGGTGGCGATCACGAACTCCGTCGACGCGACGAAGGTGGCGGTGACGCCGTCGGCCTCGAGGGCGGCGAGGTCGTGCACACTGCACGACGTGCACGAGCCTCAATCGGCGAGTGCCTCGATCACCACGTCGCACTCGGCGGCGATCTCCGCGCGCAGGTCCGCGGGCAGGGGCTTGGTGAAGGTCGGCTTGGCGTAGCGGCGCACCGTCACGCCGTGCTCGCCGAGCAGCGCCGCGAGCCGGTCGAGGTAGACCTCCCCGCGCGGCTTGGAGATGTCGAGCAGCCCGACGGTGCGCCCGGCGAGGTCGTCGGGCCGCGCGCCGACGGTGCGCGACGACGGCCGGGCCTCGTCGGTGGGGTCCAGGACGGTGGTGCTCATGTTCCCTCCTCGATCACGCGGGTGACGGGGCTGCTGCCGCCGGGTCCGCCGACCCAGCCGCCGAGCACGGCGGAGAACTTGCCCGCTCCCCCGCCGGCGACCGTGATCAGCAGCCCGCCGGGGCGGAACTTGGGGCGTGCACGGGTCGGCGCCGGAATGCCCTCCTCGACGCCGCCGGCGCCGCGGGCGAGCTCCTCGGGCGGGAGCAGGAGCAGCTCGTCGAGCGCGGCGGTGAACCGCGCCCGGTCCCACCCGGCCGCGGCGAACACCGCGACGTGCTCCGGACAGACCACCAGCGTCGCGTCGAAGCCGCCGGCGAGCTTGGGGTGCGCGACGCCGCGCAGCGCGCCGGCCAGCGTGCGGGCCAGCGACTCCGGACTGCGCGAGATCTGGTCGACGACCCCGCGGACGCCCTCGGCGGCGAACACCGTGACCGCCGACGCCCCGGCGGGCACCCCGCGCGACACCGACAGCGGCTCCCACGGCGAGCCGTCCTCGTCCTCGGCGAAGCAGAGCCCGACCTTGCCGGGCTGACCGAGCGTGGCCCGGTCGACCTCACCGGGGCGCCCGCCGCCGACGTTGCGGATCACGAGCTGCAGCGCGCGCCCGATCGTCGAGTTCGCCCGGGTGCCCTGGCCCAGGGCGTTGCCGCCGGCGTTCACCCCGATCCGGCGGGCCACCGGGCCGTGCACGAGCACCGCCGGCGCCGCGCCCCACGTGGTGGCGAGCAGGCCGTGCGCGTTGAACTCGGGGTCGCAGGCGGCCTCGACGGCGGCGAGCACCACCGGCAGGTGGTCGGGGCGGCAGCCCGCGAGGACGGCGTTGATCGCGACCTTCTCGACGGTCGCGGGCACGAGGTTCGGCGGGACGACCGCGACGACCTCGCCGGGCGCCCGGGTGGTGCCCGCGAGCATCCGCAGCACGCGCGGCGGGGTCGGCGCGACCACGGGCAGCCCGTCGGTCCAGCCCCGGTCGTACAGCGCCTCGGCCTCGTCCTCGAGCCCCGCGAGCTCGACGCGCCGGGCGGTGAGCTCGTGGCCGCGGGCGCGCACGAGCATCTCGTCGGCCACCGCGGGGTCGTGCGTGCGCGACCCGCAGCCCGGCTTCCACTCCGGCAGCTCCGCGCCGAGGTCGGCGATCCCGGACAGCTCCCGCCAGCGCTCCCGGTCCCAGCCCTCGGTACGCGCGGTCTCGCGGCCGCCCTCGCGGCGCAGGAGGGTCGGGACGACGTCGATGCCGAGCGCCACGCTGGCGTCGAGGGCGGTGTCGTCACGGACCGCGATGCCCGGCGGGAAGGCGGGGTCGTCCTGGCTGAAGACGGTGGCGTCGAGGACGTCGAGGACGGGCGCCACCAGCCGGCAGGTCGGGCAGTCCTGCTTGAGCACCACCACGAGCCCGTCGTCCGGCAGGGTCACGCCCGGCACGGTAGCCCAGAAACCCTGTCGAGGATCCCGGTCCGGCTCCGTCCCCGTGGTGCAGGCACCCCGCCCACAGGTCAGGAGCACCGGAGATGCGTCAGCTCGTCGTCACCGTCATCGCCACCCTCGACGGCTTCGTCGCCGGCCCCGGCGGCGACGTCATGGTCATGCCCTTCGACGAGGGCTTCGACGACTACGCCGGCGAGCGCATCCGCGCCGCGGGCACGCTGCTGGCCGGCCGGACCACCTACGAGGACTTCCGCGCGTACTGGCCGGGCGTCGCCGACGACCCCGCGAAGGGCGAGATCGAGCGCGGCATCTCCCGGGTGCACAACACCCTGGAGAAGGTCGTGGTCTCCGACTCGCTCGTGCTCGAGCCCGGGTCCACGTGGGCCGACATCACCCGCGTCGTGGCGCGGGCCGACGCGACGGCGACGGTGCGGGAGCTGAAGGAGTCCGACGGCGGCGACATCCTCGTGTTCGGCAGCTTCACCACCTGGAACCCGCTGCTGCTCGCGGGCCTCGTCGACGAGCTGCACGTCCTGGTCGGCCCCGCGCTGCTCGGGGCCGGTGTGCCGCTGCTGTCGGAGCCCACCCGGGTGCCGCTGCGGCTGCTCGAGGCCCGGCGCCTGCCCGGCTCCTCCCTGGTGCTGCACCGCCACGCCGCGCTTGCGTAGCGCCGGCCCTCCGTGCACCATCCAGGTGGATGGCGGACGGAGGGCAGCATGGCCGGTGAACCGGACCGGACCGAGAAGATCACGATCAATCTCGGTCCCGTCGACCTCGGGCGCATCGACCTGCTCGTGCAGGAGGGGTTCTTCACCACCCGCACGGACTTCATCCGCACCGCCGTCCGCAACCAGCTCGCCACCAGCGAGCGCGCGATCGAGCAGACCGTCGCGCGCCGCACCCTGGTGTTGGGGACCCAGCACTTCTCCCGGCGCGACCTCGAGGCCCTCCGCGACGCGGGCGAGCAGGTGCACATCCGTGTGCTCGGGCTCGCCACCGTCGCCGAGGACGTCCCGCCCGAGCTCGCGACGGCCACGATCGCCTCGGTCGAGGTGCTCGGGGCCTTCCGGGCCAGCCGCGCGGTGAAGGCCGCGCTGGGTCCCCGCATCGTCTGACGACCCCCACGGGGGTCAGCAGGGAGGACGCCGTGTTCCGCAGGATGACCGAGGCCACCCGCCTCGTGCGCCAGGGCCGTCTGCTCGACGCGACGGCCCGGATCCAGGAGCACCTGGGCGGCGGAGGCCGGCCCGGACCGTCGCCGACGACGACCCCCGGTCCGTCCCGCGCCACCGGCACCGTCACCCGCGGCTCGGCGGCGGCAGGCGGCGACCGGCGCGCCTACCGCCTCCACGTCCCCGCCGGCCTCGCGCCCGGCGCGCCGCTGGTCGTGATGCTGCACGGCGGCACCCAGGACGCCGACGGGTTCGCCGCGTGCACCGGCATGGACGAGGTCGCCGAGCGCGCCGGGGTCGCGGTCGTCTACCCGGAGCAGTCGCGGTCGGCCAACGCCATGGGCTACTGGAACTGGTTCCGCCCCGGCGACCAGACCCGCGACGCCGGGGAGCCCGCGCTCATCGCCGCGATCACCCGCGCGGTGACCGCGGAGCTGCGGACCGACCCGTCGCGGGTGGCCGTGGCCGGCTTCTCCGCGGGCGCGGCAATGGCGGCGGTCATGGCCGCCACCCACCCCGACGTCTACTGCGGGGCCGGCGTGCACTCCGGTCTGCCCCACCGGGCCGCCCACGACGTCGGCTCGGCGTTCGCGGCGATGTCCAGCCCGCCCACCTCCGTCGCCGACGCCGGGCCCGTCCCGCTCGTCGTCGTGCACGGCGACGGCGACCGCACCGTGGCGCCGGGCAACGGCGAGGCCGTGCTGCGCTCGGCGCTGGTCGGCGCCACACCCGGCCGGCTCGACCGGAGCACCGGGCGCGCGCCGGGCGGGCACGCCTGGACGCGCGAGCGGTTCACCGAGCCGGGCGGGCGGGTGCTCGCGGAGTCGTGGACCGTGCACGGCCTGGGCCACGCCTGGTCCGGCGGACCGGCGGGCGTCCAGTACGCGGACCCGGCGGGGCCGGACGCCTCCGCGGCGATGCTCGACTTCTTCGGGTTCACGGGCGCGGCGGGGATGCCGCGCCAGCGCGCGGTCGGGTAGACCCGTCCTCGTGCCCGACCTCTCCGAGTACAACGCCAAGCGGGACCCGGCGCGCACGCCGGAGCCCTTCGGGGACGTCGATGCCGCGGCGCCGACCGGGGACCGCTTCGTCGTCCAGGAGCACCACGCGCGGCGCCTGCACTACGACGTGCGCTTCGAGCGCGACGGCGTGCTCGTGTGCTGGGCGGTGCCCCGCGGGCTGCCCGACAAGCCGGGCGCGCCGCGGCTCGCGGTGCACACCGAGGACCACCCGCTGGAGTACCTCGAGTTCCACGGCGAGATCCCCGCCGGCGAGTACGGCGGCGGCTCGATGACGATCTGGGACTCGGGGCGCTACGAGACCGAGAAGTGGTCCGACCGCGAGGTCGCGGTGACCCTGCACGGCGAGCGGGTCTCGGGCCGGTTCGTGTTCTTCAAGCCCGACCGGGACGACCAGGAGGAGAAGGACTGGCTGGTCCAGCGCCGGAAGGCCGACACCGCCGCGCCGGCACGCGACGCGTCGGCCCAGTCGCCGCGGGTCTCGGTCGGCGGGCGCGGCCTGCGCCTGTCGAACCTCGACAAGGAGCTCTACCCCGACGTCCCCAAGGCGGCGGTGATCGACTACTACGCCCGGGTCGCGGACACCCTGCTCCCCCACCTCGCCGGCCGGCCGCTGACGTTGCGCCGCTTCCCCGACGGCATCGCGGCGCCCTCGTTCTACGAGAAGAACGCGGGCGCGAAGGCCCCGGACTGGCTGCGCAGGGTCACTGTGCCCACCCCGGGCAGCAGTCGGGGCTCGGCGACGGCGAACTTCGTGGTCGTCGAGGAGCTCGCGACGCTGGTCTACCTGGCCAACCTCGCGGTGCTCGAGCTGCACGTGCCGCAGTGGCGGGTCGACGACGACGACACCCCGCAGCCGCCCGACGAGCTCGTCTTCGACCTCGATCCCGGCGAGGGCACCACGGTCGTCGACTGCGCGCGGATCGCAGAGCGGGTGCGCGACGTGCTGGTCGCCGACGGCCTCGCGCCCTGCCCGAAGACCAGCGGCAGCAAGGGCATGCAGGTCAGCGCCGCGGTGCGCGTCGACGACCCGGCACGCACGTCGGCGTACGCGAAGGCCGTCGCGGAGCTCCTGGCCCGCGAGACCCCGCGCTCGGTCACGGCGATCATGGCCAAGGAACGGCGCCGCGGGAAGATCTTCGTCGACTGGAGCCAGAACAACACCGCGAAGACCACCGTCGCGCCCTACTCGCTGCGCGCCCGGGCGGCGCACGGTGCACCGACCGTGTCCACACCGCTGACCTGGGACGAGGTGGCGGCGGCCCGGGAGGTCCGCGAGCTGACGTTCTCCCCCGCCGACGTCCTCGCCCGCATCGAGGCGCACGGGGACCTCTACGCGGCGGCGCTGGGCGAGGGCGTACCGCGCCCCGACCTGCCCGAGGCGCCCTCCGCCGGCTGACGGCTCGCCGGAACGGTCGGTGTGCTCAGCCCGTCAGGCCGTTGACGGGGCGGCCCAGACCACCGACGACGCCGCCGACGGTCCGGCCGAGGCCGCCGACCACACCGTCGCCACCCCCGCGGGAGCCCGAGCCACCGGAACCGGCGGAACCCCCGCCCGATCCGGAGCCACCGCCCGAACCGGAGCCACCCGAACCCCCGGAGGAGCCACCCGAGCCCCCGGAACCGCCGGACGACCCGCCCGACGAACCGCCCTCGTCGTCATCGTCGCCGCGGGTCGTCGGGGTCGAGGTGTCGTCCTCGTCGTCGTCGCCCGTGGTCGTGGTGGGGCGGGTGGTCGTGCGCGAGGTGGTCTCGTCGTCCTCGCGGGCCAGGGCGCGCGGGGTGACGGTCGCGGTGCGCGGCGGCTGGGCGACCACGACGCTCGGGTCGTCCAGCGGCGGGAGCACCGAGGCGTCCGCGGGCGCGCCCGGGTCCTGGGTCGACGAGCCCGGCGCGGTCCGCGTGCCGGGCGGGAGGCCCTGGCCGGGCAGGTCGCCCGGCGCGACGACGGGGAACGTGCCGACGCGGGGCAGGGCGGTGTTCTCCCCGTTGTGCGCGAGCGTCGAGATCGCGGCCGGCACGACCGCGGCCGCGGCGGCGACCGAGGCGGCGGCGAGGCCCCAGCCCCGCAGACGGCCGCCGGTGCCGGCCCCCGCGGCGGCCGCGGCCCCGCGACGTCGGCGGTGGCGACCCGGATCGGTGACCGGCGCGGAGGGCGTCAGCGCGGTGGGCGACTCCTCGAGGCCGCGGCGCGCCCAGTCCGGCAGCTCGGCGGGCACGTCGCCCGACGACCACCAGGAGGGCTCACCCCCCGACCCCTTGGGCATCCTGCGCTCCCCTCAGCCCAGTGTGATCGCCGAGACTACTGCACGTGCACGGGCGCCCCCAAGGTGGCCCGGCGATTCCCCGAAACGTGCGAAGGCTCACGGCTGTGTGCACCAGCGATGCCCGACCTGAGCGCCGGCGGCGCGGACCGGGCAGACTCGGGGCCCGTGACCCGGCACCCGTTCCTCGCCGGTCGGACGCCCCGGGCGTTCGCGCACCGTGGCTGGCACATCGGTGACCTCGCCGGCCTGGAGAACTCGCTCGCGGCGTTCCGCCGGGCGGTCGAGGAGGGCTACACCCACCTCGAGACCGACGTGCACGCGACCGCCGACGGCGTGCTGGTCGTCCACCACGACGCGACCCTGCGCCGCGTGGCCGGGCACCCCGGCGTCCTGCGCACCATGCCGTGGGCCGACCTGGCCGGCGTGCGCCTGCGCGGGCGCGAGCCGCTCCCCCGCCTCGAGGAGGTGCTCGAGGCGCTGCCGGGGACGCGGTTCAATGTCGACCTCAAGGCGCCGGGCACGCTCGGGCCGATGCTGCGGCTGCTCGAACGCGACGACGTCGCCGAGCGGGTCGCCGTGGCGAGCATGGACGAGCGGCGCCTGCAGGCGGTGCGCGCGCGGTTCGGGGACCGCGTGATCACCGGGATCGCGGCGCGCTCGGCGGTGCGCCTGCGGGCCCGCGCCGCGTCGCCCTCGCCGCTGCGCCGGGCGCTGCCCGTGCGCGGCGACCTCGCCCAGCTGCCCGTGCGCTTCGGCGCGCTGTCGGTGGTGGACCCGACGCTCATCGCCGCCGCCCACGAGCTCGGTGTCGAGGTGCACGCCTGGACCGTCGACCGCACCTCCGAGATGCACCGCCTGCTCGACCTCGGCGTGGACGGCATCATGACCGACCGTCCGGACCTGCTGCGCGACGTCCTCGTCGCCCGCGGGGCCTGGCCCGGGCACAACCGGCGTCGTGTGGGCGTTGACGAGGACGGGTAATCACCCGCTGTGCGCCCGGACCGGTGAGTCGGGTCACGGATGGGGTGAACGGCGGTCGGCGCGGGAACGAACTGCGTTGGTCCGGCGTTGACCACCCCGTGCCCGGCGCCTCGCGCGTCGTCGGGTGCACTCGCAGTCGAGGAAAGGACACCATCATGGCCGACCGCGTCCTCCGTGGTAGCCGTCTCGGGGCCGTCAGCTACGAGACCGACCGCGACCACGACCTCGCCCCCCGCCGTTCCTTCGCCTACCGCTGCCCCAAGGGCCACGACTTCGAGGTGCCGTTCTCGGACGACGCCGAGGCGCCGGTGACCTGGGAGTGCCGCCTGCACGGCGACGAGGGCAAGCGGATCGACGGCACCGAGCCCGAGCAGAAGAAGGCCAAGCCGCCGCGTACCCACTGGGACATGCTGCTCGAGCGCCGGTCCGTCCCCGAGCTGGAGGAGCTGCTCGACGAGCGCCTCGGCCTGCTCAAGGAGCGCCGCTCCGAGAGCGCCTGAGCGCCCCCGGGTCCCGAGCACGCACAGGGCCGTCCCGCACCGCCGGGGCGGCCCTTTCGTGTGCCCGGGGTCAGGAGCGGGCCGGGCGGGCGCGGCGCCGCCGCACGCGGTCGCGCACGGCCCACGAGGTGATCCGCCACAGCGCCTCGCGCACCACCGCGCCGCTCATCTTGGACAGGCCGTGCTCGCGCTCGACGAAGGTGATCGGGACCTCGCGGGCGCGCAGCCCCGCCCGGTCCACCCGGAACGCGACGTCGACCTGGAAGCAGTAGCCCTCCGAGGCCACGGTCGCCATCCCGAGCTCGGCGAGCGCCGTGCGGCGGAAACAGCGGTACCCGCCGGTGACGTCGTGCAGCCGCAGGCGCAGCGCCCGCCGCGAGTACGCGTTGCCCGCCCGCGAGAGCAGCCGGCGGTGCCACGCCCAGCCCGCGGTCGCGCCGCCGGGCACGTAGCGCGAGCCCAGCACGACGTCGGCGTCCGCGGCCGCCGCGAGCAGGCGCGGCAGCTCCTCGGGGGCGTGCGAGCCGTCGGCGTCCATCTGCACGATCCACCCGATGTCGTGGGCGAACCCGCCGCACCGCCCGTCGACGATCAGCGAGAACGCGTCGACGTACGCGGCACCGAGCCCGGCGCGCGGCGCGTGGTGGTGCACCCGCACCCGGGGGTCGGCGGCGGCGAGCGTGTCGGCGAGCGCGCCGGTGCCGTCCGGGCTGCCGTCGTCGACGACGAGGATCCGCAGGCCGGGCAGGGTGTCGTGGAGCCGGGTCACGAGCCGGGGCAGGCTCTCGCGCTCGTTGTAGGTCGGGACGGTGACCAGCACGTCCGACCCGTCGGCGGCCGGACCGGTCACGCGCGCTCCTGCCGGCGCCGCACCGTCCCGACGACCAGCGCACCGAGGCCGAGGGCGACCAGCACCCACTCCGGTGCCGGCCCGACACGGGTGGCGAGCGTCGTCGTGGTGCGCAGCGGCACCGTCTCGACGAGCACGCCGGGAGTGAACAGCGCCCCGGTGCGCGCGACCAGCGACCCGTCCGGCGCGACCACGGCGCTCTGCCCGCTGGTGGCGGCGATGACGACGGCGCGGTCGTGCTCGACGGCGCGCAGCCGCGACATCCCCTGCTGCTGGTAGGTCATGTCGCTGTAGCCGAACGTCGCGTTGTTCGTCGGCACCGTGAGCAGGTCGGCGCCGCCCCGCACGGCGTCGCGGACGGCGTCGTCGAAGACCACCTCGTAGCAGGTCACGACGCCCAGGCGCACCGGGCCGGCCGGCAGCACGCCCGAGCCCGTGCCCGGCTCGAAGTCGGTGACGCGGTCGACCAGCGGCGACACCGCGCGGGCGATCGGGCGCAGCGGGATGTACTCGCCGAACGGGAGGATGTGGCGCTTGGTGTAGGTCCCCGCCGGGCCGGTGCCCGGGAGCCAGACGATCGCGGTGTTCCGCGGTCCCTGGACGAGCGTGCCGTCGGCGGCGCGGGTGCCCGACAGCACGGCGCCGACCACCACGGGCACGCCGATCTCGTCGGTGACCGCCTGGATCTCCATGCCGGCGTCGGGGTTGCGGATCGGGTCGATGTCCGAGGAGTTCTCCGGCCAGATCACCAGGTCGGGGCGCGGGGTGCGGCCGGCGCGGACGTCGTCGGCGAGCCGGCGGGTCTGCGCGACGTGGTTGTCGAGCACCGCGCGGCGCTGGGCGTTGAAGTCGAGGCCCGCGCGCGGCACGTTGCCCTGCACCGCGGCCACCGTGACGGTCGGTCCGGGGGGACCCGACGCCACCGACGGCCACACCGCGAGGCCCGCCACCGGGCCCAGCAGCACGGCGACGAGCGCGCCCGCCACGGCCCGGGGACGGCGCGGGCCCCGCAGCGCCCGCACCAGCGCCCAGAGCCCGGCGCCGGACAGCGCCACCGCGAAGCTGACCAACGGGGCGCCGCCGAGCGAGGCCAGCGGGGCGAACGGGCCGCCGGGCTGCCCGAACGCGAGCTTGGCCCAGGGGAAGCCCTCGAAGGGGGCGCGCTCGATGAGCGCCTCGCCGGCCACCCACAGGCACGCGGCCCACAGCGGCGCGCCGGGCAGCCGCGTCACCAGCGGGACCAGGGCGATCGGCAGCGCGACGACCACCGTCAGGGCCGCGAGCAGCAGGAACCAGACGCCGCCGACGTACTCGCCGGTCCAGTGCAGCAGCGGCCACTGGTAGGCGAGGCCGACCAGGAGGCCGAGCCCGAACGCGGCACGCAGGCGGCGCCCGTCGACGACGGTGACGACCAGCGCGATCCCCAGCGGCGCGGCCCACCAGGCGCCGAGCGGCGGGAACGCCACGTAGAGCAGGAGCCCGGCGACGACGGCGCCGGCGAGACGACCCCATGTTCCGAGCGAGGGGCCCCGTCGCTCGGCCAGGTCGAGCGAGGGGGCCCCTCGCTCGGATCCGGGGTCGGTCGTCAGCACGACTGCAGGTCGTGGGGGCGCCGGTTCACCGGCTCGCAGCCGGACTCGGTGACCACCACGATGTCCTCGATGCGGGCGCCCCAGCGGCCGGGGAAGTAGATGCCCGGCTCGACGCTGAAGGCCATGCCCGGCTCGAGCGGGAGATCGTTGCCGTCGACGATGTAGGGCTCCTCGTGCACCTCGAGGCCGATGCCGTGGCCGGTGCGGTGCACGAAGAACTCGCCGTACCCGGCGTCGCGGATGATCGCGCGGGCCGCCTCGTCGACGCTCGCGGCCGTGGCGCCGGGGCGGACCGCGTCGACGGCGGCGGCCTGGGCGCGCTGGAGCACCGCGTAGACCTCGCGGACCTCGGGGTCGGGCTCCCCCACGACGTAGGTGCGGGTGGAGTCGGAGTTGTAGCCGTCGGGCAGCGGGCCGCCGATGTCCACGACGACGACGTCGCCGGTCTGCAGCACGCGGTCGGACACCTCGTGGTGCGGGCTCGCCCCGTTCGGCCCCGAGCCGACGATGACGAACGCGGCCTCGGCGTGCCCGGTCTCGACGATGGCGCGGGTGATGTCGGCGCCGACCTCGGCCTCGGTGCGGCCCGCGACGAGCCACCCGGGCACGCGGGCGTGGACGTCGTCGATGGCGGCCCCGGCCTTGCGCAGCGACGCGATCTCCTCGGCGTCCTTGCGCATCCGCAGCTGCCGCAGGATCGGGGTGGCGAGCTCGAGCGTCGCGCCGGGCAGCGCGTCGCGCAGGCCCAGGACGTGCAGGGCCGGCATGTCGGCGGCGACGGCGACGCGTCGGACGTCGCCGAGCCTCGAGGCGGCGAGCGCGTGGGGGTCGACGCCGTCGGTCCAGGTCAGCACGTCCATCGCCTCGACCGCGGACCCGTCGAGGCCGGGGCGCTCGAGCGTGGGGACGACGAACGCGGGGTCGCCCTGGGCAGGCAGCAGCAGCGCGGAGAGGCGTTCGTGGGAGTGCTTGACGACGCCGGTGAGGTACTGCAGATCGGGCCCGGGGGTCACGACCAGGGCGTCCACCCCGGCCTGCCGGGCGGCCGCCCGGGCCCGCTCGAGCCGGGCGGTGACGTGGTCGGGGGCGGTGCCGCTCATGGTCGCCGAGCCTAGGTCAGACCGGCGCGCCCCGGGGTGGCCCGGGGCGCGCCCGGCTGACTCACTCGTGACTCACTCGGCGAGCTTGGCGAAGGCCTGCGCCCAGAGGAAGTACTTGTTCGTGCCCAGGTCGCGCACCGTCTTGATGTTGAACGCCTCCTTGAGCTTCTCCGCGTCGCTCTCGCTGACGCCCTGCAGCGCGGCGACCGGCGCGTCGGCGATCTCCTGCGCGGACTTGGTCTCGTACTCCTTGTCGAGCTTGGACGCGATGTCACCCATGATCGTCTCCCCTTCGTCGTGGGTCGTGCTTGGCGTCGATCCTCTTCCCTCTCGCCCGCCGGATCACGCACCGTCCGGGTTGAGTAGATGTCCCCTGGGGGCGGCGGTCGCGCTCCGGGACGCTCACGGACATGAGCAGCCCGGTGCCCCAGGACGCGCTCCTCGCCCGCCTCGACGGCGACCTCGCCGGCCTGTCCCGTGAGGTCGACCGCATCCGCGCGGAGCTGCGGGCGGCGCGCCCGCGCACCGCGGCGACGCCGGCCCCGTCGGGGCCGATCCCCGCGCCGCCGGTGCCGGGGTGGCCGCCTCCCTGGGCGCCTCCGACGGGCTGGGCCCCGCCTCCCGGACCGCCCCCGCGCGGCGTGCCGGCGGTCCCCCCGCGGCGTCCCGCGCGCCCGCCCCGCACCCCGCGGGTGGCCTGGACGCCCGCGCGCCTGCTCGCCGTCACCGGCGGCGCGACCACCGTGCTCGGCGTCGTGATGCTGCTCGTCCTCGCGGCCGGGCGCGGCTGGCTGGGCCCGGAGGCGCGGGTGATCGGCGGCGCGCTGCTGGGCCTCGCGCTGGTCGGCGTCGGCGTCCGCGTGCGCCGGCGCGCGGGGTCGCCGGAGGCGCCCGCCGGCGCCGTGGCCCTCGTCGCCACGGGCGTCGCCGCACTCTTCCTCGCCGACGTGGCCGCGGTCGCGCTCTTCGCCCTCCTCCCCCTCGCGGTCGCCGCCCCGCTGGCCCTGGTCGTGACCGCGGGCGGGCTCGCGCTCGCCGACCGCTGGCGTCACCGCGGCCTCGCGCTCGGGGTGCTCGTCGCCGCGGCGCTCGCGGCGCCGCTGGTGGTGGGCGCGCCGACCCCGACGCTCGTCACCGTCCTGCTCGCCGCGCAGGTCGCCGCCGCGGCCGTGGCCCGCCGCCGGGCCTGGCCGCTGGTCGCCGCCGTGGCCTCGGTCGCGAGCACCCTGGCCGCGCTGGGCGCGGCGATCCGGTTCCTCGCCGGCGGGACGTTCTCCGACCTGCCCACCGTGCTCGCCGTGCTCGCGGTCCTCGCCGCCGGCGGCGCCACCGCCCTGGCCGTCGGTGCGCCGGGCCGGGCCGTGGCCGCCTCGCTGCTCGGCCTGCCGGTGCTCCCGGTCCTGCTCGTCGCGCCGGGTCTGGCCCGCGTGCCCGGCACCCTCGTCGCCGGGGGCGTCGCGGTGGCCCTGCTGGTCGCCGTGGTGGTCCTGGACCGGTCCGTGCAGCACCGCGGTCTCGCCCTCGTCGCCGGCGCCGGAGGCACCGCGTCCCTGCTGGTCGCGACGCTCATCGCCGTCGACTCCGGCCCGGTGTCCGTGCCGCTGCTCGCCGAGGCCGCCGTGCTCGCGGTCGCCGCGGGTGCCGCCCGCCGGGTCGGGCCGCTGGTCGCCGGGTCCGTCCTCGCCCTCGTCGGCGGGGCCGCGGCGCTCGCGGTCGACGCGCCGCCCGCGCTGGTCGCCGACTTCCCCACCCGCCCGTTCGTCCTCACGGCGCCCGGGGGTACGGCGACGACCGCCGTCGTCGGCGAGCTCGTCGGCGCCCTGGCCACGTCGCTGCTGCTCGTCGCGGTCGCGGCGGCCGGCCTGGTCGCGCTCACCCGCCTCGAGGCCCTGCGCGACCGCACGCAGACCGCCGTCGCGGTCGGCGGGCTCGGCCTGGTCGGGCTCTACGGCGCGACCGGCACGGTGGTGGCGAGCGCGCTGCTCGTCTCCCCCACCCGCGGCGCCTTCCTGGCCGGCCACGTGCTGGTCACCGTGTCCTGGACCGCGATCGCCCTGGTGCTGCTGGTCCGCGGCCTGCAGTCGTCGCTGCCGCGGGTCCTCGGCGGGGTGCTGGTGGTCGCCGCCGTGGCGAAGCTCGTGCTCTTCGACCTCACCGCCCTCGACGGGCTCGCGCGGGTCGCGGCGTTCCTCGGCGCCGGGCTGGTGCTGCTCGCGGCCGGGACCGGCTACGCGCGGGCCGTGGCGGGCGCCGCGGGGGCGGCCGGCGGTGGGGCGGGCACGCCCGGCCCCACCGCCGTGCCCACGAGTCCGGCCAGCTCGTCGACGGTCGGCCCCTCGGCGACCGGCGGCCGCCAGCCGGAGGCGTAGATCTCCTGCACCCGCGGGTGCACCGCGGCCAGCGAGTCGGGCAGCGCGTGCATCGCCAGGTACGGCCCGACCACGCCCATCAGGGAGCGGTCGACCTCGGTCGCGGAGACGACGAGGTCGGAGGTCGGCGGGCGGGCCGGGTCGACGTCCTCGCCGGCCCACCGCGCGGTCTGGGCGGCGTCGGTGGCGAGGTGGTCGAGGAACCAGGGCCGGATCCGCGCGTGGCACCAGGCGTCCTGGGCGAGCGCGAGGGCCTGCGGGTCGGCGCCGCCGCCGGCGTCGAGCAGCGCTAGCAGGTGCTCGACCTGCATCAACGACGTCGAGACCCCGCGGCCCGCCGTCGGGTTGGTGGTGCAGACGCTGTCGCCGACGAACACGAGGCCCGGCAGCGGCACCCGGCCCCGCGCGTCGAGCTGCCCGCGGTAGGTGTTGTGCAGCCGCCCGCCCGGCAGGACCGGCGAGATCGGCACCGACCGGTCCGGGTCGCACCAGACCGCGAGCAGCGGGATCGCGGCGACCGCGGCGGCCCAGGCGGCCTCGTGGCGCAGGTCGGCCAGGCGGCGGTCGGCGCTCGGGCGGGCGATCAGCGTCGAGAAGGTGCCCGCGTCGTGGGTGAAGACGATGACGACGTAGCCGGCGTGCATCGCGACCGCCCCGATCGGCGAGGTCACCGGCCCCGGCTCCGCCCCCGGGCGCAGGCGGTACTGGCGCGAGACGTAGGCGAGGCCGCAGTCGGTGGCGTCGGCGGGCGCCCGCAGGCCCTCGGCGAGGGTGGCGGTGCGCCCGGTGGCGACCAGGACGAGGTCGGCGCGGAGCGTCCGCTCCCGCAGCCCCACCCCGGTCGCGCGGTCCCGGTCGGCGAGCACGGCGTCGGCCCGCGCGCGCACCCGCGTCAGCCCGGGCTCGTCCTCGGCGACGCGGCGCAGCTCGCGCTCCACGACCATCCGGCGGCAGCGCAGGCCCGAGCCCGGCGGGACACCGTCGGCGTCGCCCGACCCCGGCGGGGCGAACGGCTCGGCGCCCGCGGCGAGCAGGGCGTCGAACGCCTCGGGCACCTCCGCGCGGATCACGTCGACGGCCTGGGGCCGGAACCCGTGCGGGTGGTGGAACTGCATCACCCCGCGCCGTGACCAGTGCTCGGCGTCGCGCGGGCCCGGGTCGTTGTCGACCAGCGCCACGCGGTGGCCGCGGCGGGCCAGCGCGACGGCGCTGACGAGCCCCGTGGGTCCTGCGCCGACGACGACGGTGTCCATGGCGGCTCCCGGGTGCTCTCCGGGACCAGGGCACTCCCGTGGGGCCGAGCCGTCAAGCTCCGTGACCGTCGGCGGTCAGCCGTACGCCGAGGGGCACGTGGGAGGCTTCGGACCATGGACGCGCCGGTGATGCTGCTCGACTCGGCCAGCCTGTGGTTCCGGGCCTTCTACGGGGTGCCCGCCACGCTGACCGCCGAGGACGGCACGCCGGTGAACGCCGCGCGGGGGTTCTGCGACATGGTCGCCCGCCTCGTGCGCGGCCGCCGGCCCGGGGCCGTGGTCGCGTGCCTCGACCGCGACTGGCGCCCGGCGTTCCGGGTACGTGCCATCCCGTCGTACAAGGCGCACCGCGTGGACCCGTCGATGGGCGACCCGTCCTCCCCCGTCGGCGGCGCGCCCGACGCCGAGGCCGCCCCGCCCGAGCTCGGGCCGCAGGTGGAGATCATCCTCGAGGTCCTCGCCGCCGCCGGGATCCCCACCGCGGGCGCCGAGGGCTACGAGGCCGACGACGTCATCGGCACGCTGTGCGCCACCGAGAAGACGGACGCCATCGAGGTGGTCAGCGGCGACCGCGACCTGCTCCAGCTCGTGCGCGACGAGCCCAGCCCGGTGCGGATCGTCTACATCGCCCGCGGGGTGTCGAAGTACGAGCTCTACGGCCCCGAGGACGTCGCCGCGCGCTACGGCGTGCCGGTCGCCCGGGCCGGCGACGGCTACGCCGAGATGGCGATGCTGCGCGGCGACCCCTCCGACGGCCTGCCGGGCGTGGCGGGGATCGGGGAGAAGACCGCGGCGCAGGTGGTGTCGAAGTTCGGGTCGTGGGACGAGATGGTGGCCGCCGTCCTCGACCGGTCCGACACCCGCATGTCCTCGGCGGTGCGCGCCAAGATGGCGAAGGCCGGCGAGTACCTCGTCAAGGCCCCGGAGGTCGTGCGGGTCGCCCCCGACGCGCCCCTCGACTGGACCGGCGAGCGCCGCACCCTCCCCCACGACCCGGTGGACACCGACAAGCTCGCCGAGCTCGCCGAGCGCTGGAACCTCACGGGCTCGGTCGACCGGCTCGTCGCGGCGCTGAAGGGCGAGGACGCGCCCTAGCGGTCCTGCTGCTCGGCGAGCCACGCCGCCGCGACCGTCTTCGGCGCGCGCTGCAGCCATGCCTCCTCGACGAGCTCGCGCAGCTCGTCGGCGCCGAGGCGCTCGAGCCGCACGAGCACCGCGGCGTAGCCGTCGAAGTGCGGGGTCGTGAAGTAGATGGCGGGGTCGTCGGCGATCAGCGCGTGCTTGACGCCCTCGTCGGCGACCCGCACGCCCAGCACGTCGCCCTCGGGCAGCGGTACCCCGGCGGCCTCGAGCGCGGCCTCGTCGGCACGGCGCAGCGGGCGCTCCCAGACGAAGCTCTTCGACGACACCCGCCAGTTCGCCGACCCCCACGAGACCTTCTCGTCGGTGCGCGGCAGGGCCAGCGCGAGACGCCGGACGTCGTCGAGCGTGGCCATCAGCGGGGCTGGCCGACCGAGTACGTGCCCTCGGCGTCGACCACCTGCACCGGCACCTGGACCGGGCGCCCGTCGACGGTGGCCGAGCACGTGAACCGGACGCCGGGCCGGACCTCCTGGTCCGACGGGCACGAGACGCCGGTGATCTGGCGCCGCCAGTCCTCGGTGACCACCCGCGTCACGCCCTGCGCGACGGCGTCGGCGTCGAGGACGTCGACCCGGGCGAAGCGCGGGCCGACCACGAACGCCAGCAGGCCCACGACGATCAGGGCGATCAGCAGCAGGGCCCCGACGACGATGCCGACGACCTTCCAGGGGAAGGGCCGGCGCTGCCGCGGCGGGTACGGCCCGCCCCACCCGGGCCCGGGCTGCCCCCAGCCGGTCTGCGGTCCGGGGTGGCCGGCCCCGGGCGGTGCCCAGACCGCGGTGCCCGGTGGGGGCTGCTGGCCGTAGGGGGCCTGCTGGCCGTACGGGGGCTGCTGGCCGTAGGGAGCCTGCTGGCCGTAGGGAGCCTGCTGCCCGTATCCGGGCTGCTGCCCGTACCCGGGCTGCTGCCCGTACCCGGGCTGCTGCCCGTAGCCCGGCAGCGGGCCACCGTGGCCCGGTGGCGGACCGTACCCCGGCGGGAGGGTGTACTGCTGGGTACCGGCGTCGGCGGGGGCGTCGTAGTGCGTGCCGGTCGACGGCGGGGCCTGCTGCCCCTCCGGCGGCGTCGCCGACGGTCCTTCCCGGGTCGTGCCCTCACCGGACCCCGCGTTCGGCGGCGCCCAGGGCGACCGGGCGGGATCGTCCGGCTCGGACACTGCTCAGCCCTCCCCCACGGCGACGACACCCCGCCGGATGGCGCGGACCGCGTCGGCGGCGGCGCGCCCGACGGTGTCGTCGGTGCCCGCGACCGCGCGGATCTGGTCCAGCAGGTCGACGACCTGGCGGCACCAGCGCACGAAGTCTCCCGCGGAGAGCTCGGTGCCGTGCGAGCGGGCCCCGTCGAGCACCGTGGCGAGTGAATCGCCCCGGACCCAGCGGTGCACCGGCCAGGCGAACCCGAGGTCGGGCTCGCGGGTGCGGTCGAGGTGGTGGCGGCGCTCGTCGCCGACGAGGTCCTGCCAGAGCCGCACGGTGCCGTCGACGGCGGTGGCCGCGTCGTCGGGCACCCGCGGCACGCCGCCGTCGTCGCGGCGGCTGTCGTAGACCAGCGACGACGCGACCGCGGCGATCTCGGCGGGCCCGAGCCCGCGCCAGATCCGCTGGCGCAGGCACTCGGCGACGAGCAGGTCGGACTCCCCCCACAGCCGCGAGAGCCGGCGCCCGTCGGCGGTGACGTCCTGCTCGGCGTCGGGGGCGTCGTCGAGGTAGCCGCGCTCGGTGAGCAGCCCGCGGATGCGGTCGAAGTTCCGGGCCAGCGAGTGCGTCGTCGAGCGCACCCGCGACTGCAGCTGCTCGGTCTCGCGCTGGAGGCGCTGGTGGCGCTCGTACCAGCGCGCGCGCTCGTCGCGGTCAGCCAGCCCGTGGCAGGGGTGGGAGCGCAGGGCACGGCGCAGGGCGGCGAGCTCGCCGTCCTCGTTGTCCGCCGCGCCGCGCCGCCGGCGGGCCGACCCGTTGCGCAGCGGCGGCTCGATGCCGGTCTCGCGCAGGGCGTTGGCGAGGTCGCGGCGCAGGCGGGGCACGCGGTGGTCGAGCTTGCGGGGCAGCTTCATCGAGCCGAGCGCCGCGACCGGCTCGGGGAAGTCGGCGAGCGAGAGCCGGCCCGCCCACCGGTCCTCGGTGAGCACGAGCGGGCGGGGCTCCTGGCCCCGGGGGCTGCGGTCGACGCCGGGGTCGAGGACCACGGCGAGGCCGGCCCGCTTGCCCCCGGGCACCGCGATGACGTCGCCGGGGCGCAGGGCCTCGAGCGACGCCGCGGCCTCGGCCTTCTGCGCCGAGCGGCCCTGCCGGGAGAGGACCTTCTCGCGCTCGGAGACGCGTCGCCGCAGGTCCATGTACTCGGAGAAGGCGTGGAAGTCCTTCTCCTCGCCCGAGTGCCCGCCGGCGGCCTCGGCGTAGCCCGCGAGGGCCTCGCGGTTGCGCTCCAGGCGCTTGGCCAGCCCGACGACGCTGCGGTCGGCCTGGAACTGCGCGAACGACTGCTCCAGCAGCTCGCGGGCGTCCTCCACGCCGAGGCGGTCGACGAGGTTGACGGCCATGTTGTAGCCGGGGCGGAACGACGAGCGCAGCGGGTAGGTGCGGGTCGAGGCGAGGCCCGCGACCTGCTCGGGGTCGACGCCCGGTGTCCACACGACCACCGCGTGGCCCTCGACGTCGATGCCGCGGCGCCCGGCACGTCCCGTGAGCTGCGTGTACTCCCCCGGCGTCAGCTCGACGTGCGCCTCGCCGTTGTACTTCACGAGCTTCTCGAGCACGACCGTGCGCGCGGGCATGTTGATGCCGAGCGCGAGGGTCTCGGTGGCGAACACCGCCCGGACCAGGCCGCGGACGAACAGCTCCTCGACGGTCTCCTTGAACGCCGGCAGCATCCCGGCGTGGTGGGCCGCGACGCCGCGCTCGAGGCCCTCGCGCCACTCCCAGTAGCCCAGGACCTCGAGGTCGGCGTCCGGCAGCCCCGCCGTGCGCCGCTCGACGACCTCGCGGATCACGGCGACGTCGTCGGGGCCGGTGAGGCGCAGGCCCGAGCGCACGCACTGCGTGACCGCCGCGTCGCACCCGGCCCGGCTGAAGATGAAGGTGATGGCGGGCAGCAGCCCCGCGGCGTCGAGGCGCTCGATGACGTCGACCCGCGAGGGCGGGCGGAACCCCGACGGCCCGCCCCGGCCGGGCGGACCCTGCCGCCGGCCCGGTCCGCCGCGCCGGTCGCCACCGCGTCCGGGCGGGCCCGACCGCGACCGGCCGCCCCGCAGCGAGGGGCCGCGGTCGACCTCGGCGACGGCCCGCACGAGCGTGGGGTCGACCTTCAGCGCGGCGGTGCTGCCGCGGCGCTCCTCGGCGAACAGGTCGAACATGCGGTGCCCGACCACCATGTGCTGCCACAGCGGCACCGGGCGCGTCTCGTCGACGACGACCGTGGTGTCGCCGCGGACGGTCACCAGCCAGTCGCCGAACTCCTCGGCGTTGCTCACCGTCGCCGACAGCGACGCGATCTGCACGTGCTCGGGCAGGTGGAGGATGACCTCCTCCCACACGGCGCCGCGGAAGCGGTCGGCGAGGTAGTGCACCTCGTCCATCACGACGTACGCCAGGCCCTCGAGCGCCGACGACTCGGCGTAGAGCATGTTGCGCAGCACCTCGGTGGTCATGACCACCACGGGGGCCGAGCCGTTGATCGCCGCGTCGCCGGTCAGCAGCCCGACGGCGTCGGCGCCGTGGCGCTCGACGAGGTCGGCGTACTTCTGGTTGGACAGCGCCTTGATCGGCGTCGTGTAGAAGCACTTCTGCCCGCGGGCCAGCGCCAGGTGCACGGCGAACTCGCCGACGACCGTCTTGCCGGCGCCCGTCGGGGCGCACACCAGCACCCCGTGGCCCTGCTCGAGGGCCAGGCACGACCGGCGCTGGAAGTCGTCGAGCTCGAAGGAGAGCTGCGTGGTGAAGCGGCTGAGCTCGGGGTGGGCGGAGCGGGTGCGAGCCTGCTCGTAGGCCTCGGCGGGAGAGCGAGTGGCCACCTACCCACACTGACACATCGGGGCGACGTGCCGCTGGCTCAGGTGACGTCCCACCGGTCGGCGGACCCGTCGTTGCCCCGGTCGGCGGGGGGCGGCGTCACCGGCCGGATGCGCGGGGCGGGGCTCGCGGCCGGTGTCGTCGACCCGAGCCGGTCGTCCAGCGGGGAGGGCTGGTCGGGATCCAGGCCGTCCCAGCCCTGCTCGAGACGCCGCCGCGCGGCGCGCTTGTCGTGCACCCGCGCCACCTGGATCGCGAACTCCAGCAGCAGCACCAGCGAGACGCCCAGGGCGAGCATCGAGATCGGGTCCTGGCCGGGGGTCGCCAGCGCGGCGAAGACGAAAAGACCGAAGATCAGGCCCCGGCGCCAGCGCTTGAGCTGCTCGTAGGCGACCACGCCGACGCGGTTGAGCATGATGACCAGCAGCGGGAGCTCGAAGCTCACGCCGAAGATGATCAGCAGGGCGAGCAGCAGGCTGAAGTAGTCCGACCCGCGCAGGACGGTGGCCTGGACGTCACCGCCGATGGTGAACAGGAACTGCAGCGCCTGGGTCACCACGAAGTAGGCGAGGACGGCGCCGGCGGTGAACAGCACCACCGCGGCGGTGACGAACGTGTACGCGAAGCGCTTCTCCTTCGCGTACAGCCCGGGCGTGATGAAGCCCCAGATCTGGGCGAACCAGACCGGGCTCGAGAGCAGTGCGCCGGCGGTCGCCGCGACCTGCAGGCGCAGCACGAACTGCTCGAACACCCCGAACGCGACGAGGCGGCACTCGTCGCCCCCGCCGATCTGGACCCGGTTGGCCGGGGGCAGCGCGCAGTACGGGTCGGTGAGGATCTGGCCCAGCGAGGGCAGCCCGAAGGGGTGGCCGGTGTACCAGATGAAGCCGAGCACCGTGCCGACCGCGACGGCCAGCAGGGCGATGGCGAGGCGGCGTCGCAGCTCGTAGATGTGCTCGACGAGCGTCATCGTGCCGTCGGGGTTGGCCCGACGACGCGTTCCGGGCCAGCGCAGGCTGCGCCACCACCGGGCGCGGGACCCGGGAGCCGTCACCTCAGGACGAGGTGGAGCCCGGGCGCGTGGCCGGGGTGTCGTCCTTGGGGCCGGTCGTGCCGTTGGTCGTGCTCGACCCCTCGTCCAGCGCGCGTCCCGGGGCCTGCGGCTCGGCGGTACCCTGGCCGGCCTTCTCGTCCTCGCGCAGACCCCGCGTCTCGGCCTTGAAGATGCGCATCGACTGACCCAGCCCACGCGCCATGTCGGGCAGCTTCTTGGCGCTGAACAGCAGCACCACGCCGACGATCGCGACGATGACCCATTCGCTCACGGTGTGGCTCCTTCCACGGTGCCGCTGATGCTACGCGTGCGACCGGCACCCCGACGCTCGCCGAGACGGACCTTGAGCGCCGCCACCCGGGCGTTGAGCAGCACGGCGTCGCGGCCGAGCTGCTCGCGCGCCACGCTCGCGACGAGCCCGAACCGCTTGACCGGCCCGAGCAGCGTGACCACCACGAGCCCGAGCCCGACCAGCGCGGCGAGCACCGCGACGACGCTCCACAGGTACGGCACGCGCCCGACCCTATCCGGGGCGGGTGACCGCACGGTGAACGCCCGCGCGGGGCTCGGGCGGCCTCCCGGTGCGAGCGATGCGGCGTTGCCGCCGTCTCACGCCAGGATCGCCACACGCTCGGTGCGCGACACGCCGATGCCCCGAGGGGCACGTCGCGCATGATCGACAGGCGCGCCGGCCTGCCGAACGTGCCGCTCGCCGAGGAGCCGGCGGGTCAGTCGTCCTCGCCGTACGCCGCCAGCGCCTCGCGCGCGCGGGCCCGGCGGGCCTCGACGAGGTCCGGCGGTGCCAGGACCTCGACGGCGTCGCCCAGGCCCAGCAGCATGCGCACCATCCAGTCGCGGTCGCCGTAGCGCATCGTCACGCGGGCGGAGCCGTCGTCGTCGGCGTGCAGGTCCTCGACGGGGTAGTACTCCGCCACCCAGCGGGCCGCCGGGTGCAGCACGAGCGCCGCGACGTGCGCGCCGTCGTCCGGGCGCAGCAGGTCCTCCCCCGACCCCTCGCGGCCCCGCGCACCCGGCGGCGGGGCGGAGGGCTCGTCGAGGACCTCGGCGTCGTCGACCCGGTCGAGCCGGAACAGCCGCACACCCTCGGCGCGCCGGCACCACGCCTCCAGGTAGGCGGAGGCGTCGACGAGCAGCAGGCGCATCGGGTCGACCACGCGCCGCCCGACCGCGTCGCGGGACGCCGAGTAGTAGGTCAGGCGCAGCGCCCGCCCCGTCTCCACGGCCCGGCGCACCTCGTCCTCGGCGCGCCCGGGCCGGCGCCCCAGCCCGACGGCCACGCCCTCGCCGACCGGCTCCGCGGCGTCGGCGTGCGCGGCGCCCACCTTGCCCGCGGCGTCCTCGATCTTCGCCAGCGCCCGCTGCACGGCGTCGGCGTCCACCATGCCGGGGGCGTCGGCCAGCGCGCGCAGCGCGACGGCGAGGGTGGCGGCCTCGGCGCCCGAGAGGCGCAGCGGGCGGCGCATGCCGGCGTCGAACGTCACCGTCACCGTGTCGCCCTCGAACGACAGGTCGACCAGGTCGCCCGGCCCGTAGCCGGGCAGCCCGCACATCCACAGGAGTTCGAGGTCGCGGCGCAGCTGGGCCTCGGGCACCCCGAAGTCCGCCGCCGCCTCGGCCACGGCGATCCCGGGACGCGCCAGCAGGTAGGGCACGAGCGTGAGCAGGCGTGGCAGCCGCTCGGACACCCCGGCGGTCATCGGGCGTCCCCCGCGTCGACGGTGGCCAGCGTCCCCCGCAGCAGCGCCACCACGGCCTTGCGCAGCTCCGGCGGCTCGAGGACGACGGCGTCGGGCCCGTACGCGGCCACCCACCGGGCCGCGGTGTCGACGCGCGACAGGTCGATCTCGACGACGTCCGGGTCGCCCCCCGGGTCCGGTCGCGACCCCCGCCGCAGGCCCTGGGCCCGCCCGGGCACGAGCCGGATGCGCGCCGTGCCCGACGGCGGCGGCGGTCCGGCGGACGCGGCGACCAGGGCGACGAGGTCGACGCCCGCGGGCGGGGTGACCGCCCCGCGCGCCCCGATCGCGCGCACGTCGTCGCCGATGCGCGAGAGCCGGAAGCAGCGCACGTCGAGGCGGTCGCGGTCGTGCCCGACGAGGTACCAGCGCCCGCGCCACGAGACGACGCCCCAGGGTTCGACGGTGCGGGTGCGGGCCTCGGCGGTGGGGTTGGACCGGTGGGTGAAGGTGACGACGCGCCCCGCCCGGCTGGCCGCCAGCAGCGGCGCGAACGCCGGCTCCGCGGCCTGCAGGCGCGGCTGCACGGCCGACGCGGCGTCCGGGTCGACCGCGATCCCGGCCGCCCGGAGCTTCTGCAGCGCCGAGCGCGCCGCGCCCGCGAGCGCCGGGGAGTCCCACAGCCGGGCGGCCAGCGCGACCGCGGTGGCCTCGTCGGGCGCGAGGTCGATGTCGGGCAGCTCGTAGTCGCCGCGGGCGATGCGGTAGCCGTCGACGGGCTCGGCGAGCCCCGACCGCCCGGTCTCGAGCGGCACCCCGAGCTCGCGCAGTTCGGCCTTGTCGCGCTCGAACATCCGGAAGAACGCCTCGTCGGAGGCGGCGTCCGCGTAGCCGGGCACCGTGGCGCGGATCCGCTCGGCGCTGAGGTACTGGCGCGTCGAGAGCAGGCAGAGCACCAGGTTGACCAGGCGTTCGGCGCGCGCGGACGGGCTGGTCGTCACGGGGTGAGCCTACCGAGCCCTCGCCCAGGTGTTCGAACGCCGGGCCCGGCGCGCCGGGCCCGGTGGCTCAGCTCGAGTCGCTGCCGCGCTGGGCGCGCTGGATGCGCACCTGGCCGTCGTCGTCCTGGTCGACCTCGAAGCGGTAGTTCTCGCGGCTGGTCCGCCCGCTCGCGGTGACGAACTCGATGTCGGCGGTGACGGTGTCGCCGCGCACCGCGACGTTCGACGTCCGCACCTCGCGGATCCCCGACCAGAACCGCTGGTAGCCGTCGTACCCGCCCGAGTCGTCCTGCGCCCGCTCCGAGAGCCGGCTCCAGGCGCGGTCGAGGTCGCCGGGCAGGGCGGCGTAGTAGTCGACGACGACGGCGGCCGGGTCGCCCGGCGGGGTGGGGTCGGCGGGCGACAGCGGCGCCGCGACGGTGGGCGGCGGGAGGGCGTCCGCCGACGGCGCCGAGGCGGGGGCCGCGGAGGTCGGGGCGGCCACCGACGGGGTCGGCGCCGCGACCGTGCCGCTGCCGGCCGTGGCGGCCAGCGCGGCGCCGGTGCCGTCGCCGAGCACGACCGCCGACGCCGCGGCGATGGCGGCGAGCCGCCGGCGTGAGGGCCGGCGTGACGGGCGGCTGCGGTCGGAGCCGGCGCCGGCCGGGCGGGGCGGCGCGGCGGCCGCCCCGGGACGGGCCAGCGACGACGCCGCGCCGGCGGCGGACGGGCCGCTGATCCGGTGGGCGTCGGCCGCCGGCACAGGCGGTTCGTGATCGATCCCGTCGCGGGCGGCGCCGGGCGCCTCCGCCGCGAGGGCCGCCCCGAGGGGCAGGTCGGCGGTGCCGGTCGGGCGCGGGGCGGGGACGGCGACGTCGGCCGCCTCCGGGTCCTCGGGGTCCGCCGCGGCGGTCACGGGCGCCGGGATGAACGGCGTCGTGCCGGCGCGCGACCGCAGGGCGCGCTCGACGGCGCCGACCGCGGGCCGGTGGGCCGGGTCGAGGCGCAGCATCGCGGCGAGCGGGCGCCCGAGCACCCCGGCGCGCTCCGCCGGGCGCAGCCTGCCCTCGGCCATCGCGTGCAGGACGGCGAGCGTGTTGTCGTGCTGCCCGCAGACCAGCTGGTTCTCCACGGCGGCGTAGAGGGTGGCGCCCAGGGAGAACACGTCGGAGGCGGGCGAGGGGTCGCCGCCGCGCGCGACCTCGGGGGCGAAGTAGCCCGGCGTGCCGGCCACCATGCCGCCGCCGGTGGACGTGGTGTCCCACGTGGCGCGCGAGACCCCGAAGTCGGTGATCTTGGCGACGCCCTCGTCGGTGATCAGGACGTTGCCGGGCTTGATGTCGCCGTGGACGATGCCCGCCTCGTGCACCGCGCCGAGGGCCTCGGCCACCTGGGCGCCGATCCACGCGGCCTCCGCCGGGGCGAGCGGCCCCTGCTCGGCGAGCACCGCGGCCAGCGAGCGCGAGGGCAGGTACTCCATGACGAGCCAGGGGCCGGCGTCATCCACCACCACGTCGAACACCGCGATCGCGCGCGGGTGCACGACGCGGGCGGCGATGCGGCCCTCGCGCATGGCCCGGGCGCGGGCGACCCGCTCCTCGGTGGCGTCGCGGTACCCGCGGGCGGCGAGCTGCTTGATCGCCACCGTGCGTCGCAGCCGGCGGTCCCAGGCGGTGAAGACCACCCCCATGGCCCCGGCGCCGATGCACTCCCCGATCCGGTAGCGCCCGCCGAGCACCGTGCCCACGACCGACGTGTCGACCGGGGCCGGCGTGGCGTCGTGGAGCGTGCTCGGCGCCGCGACGGGGCCGTGCAGGCGGGAAGTGCGGGGCTGGTGCTGCATCGCGTTCTCGTGCCGTCCTCGGCGTCGTCGGTCAGTGCGTCCGTGGTTACCTCGTGCGCCCTCGACGCACGCCGCCGACGTGGCCTCGGTTACAAGGTCGCGATCAGCCGGTCCACCCGTTCGTCGACGGCGCGGAAGGGGTCCTTGCAGAGGACGGTTCGCTGGGCCTGGTCGTTCAGTTTGAGGTGCACCCAATCCACTGTGAAGTCCCTCCCTGCGGCCTGGGCGGCCGCGATGAAGTCACCGCGCAGCTTGGCCCGGGTGCTCTGGGGCGGGGTGTCCTTGGCCGCCTCGATCTCGCCGTCGTCGGTGACGCGGTCGACCATGTCCTTGCGCTGCAGCAGGTCGAACACGCCGCGGCCGCGCCGGATGTCGTGGTAGGCGAGGTCGAGCTGGGCCACGCGGGGGCTCGACAGGCCGAGGTCGTTGCGCGAGCGGTAGCGCTGGACCAGCCGGTGCTTGATCGCCCAGTCGATCTCGCGGTCGATGAGCGAGAGGTCCTGGCGCTCGACGGCGTCGAGCGTGCGGCCCCAGAGCTCGACCACCCGGTCGGTCACCGGGTCGGACCCGCGGCGCGCCACGTGCTCGACGGCGCGCGCGTGGTACTCGCGCTGGATGTCCAGCGCGCTCGCCTCGCGGCCACCGGCCAGGCGGACCGGGCGGCGCCCGGAGAGGTCGTGGCTGATCTCGCGGATGGCGCGGATCGGGTTGTCGAGCGTGAAGTCCCGGAACTGCACGCCCTGCTCGATCATCTCGAGCACCAGGTGGGTGGTGCCCACCTTGAGCAGCGTGGTGACCTCGGACATGTTCGAGTCGCCGACGATGACGTGCAGGCGCCGGTAGCGCTCGGCGTCGGCGTGCGGCTCGTCGCGGGTGTTGATGATCGGGCGCGACCGGGTGGTCGCCGACGAGACGCCCTCCCAGATGTGCTCGGCGCGCTGCGACAGGCAGAACACCGCACCCCGCGGGGTCTGCAGCACCTTGCCGGCGCCCGCGATGAGCTGGCGCGTGACGAGGAAGGGCAGCAGGACGTCGGCGATGCGCGAGAACTCGCCCGACCGGCCGACGAGGTAGTTCTCGTGGCAGCCGTAGGAGTTGCCCGCCGAGTCGGTGTTGTTCTTGAACAGGAAGATGTCGCCGCCGATGCCCTCGTCGGCGAGGCGGCGCTCGGCGTCGAGCAGGAGGTCCTCGAGGATCCGCTCGCCCGCCTTGTCGTGGGCGACGAGCTGGGTCAGCGAGTCGCACTCCGCGGTGGCGTACTCGGGGTGGCTGCCGACGTCGAGGTAGAGCCGCGAGCCGTTGCGGAGGAACACGTTCGACGACCGTCCCCAGGACACGACCCGGCGGAACAGGTAGCGGGCCACCTCGTCGGGCGAGAGGCGCCGCTGGCCGTGGAAGGTGCAGGTGACACCGAACTCGGTCTCGACCCCGTAAATCCTCCGCTGCATGGGCACCACCCTAAGCCAGCGACGGGCCGGATGAGGCCTCTCCGACGCTCCGGGTCACCCGCCGTCACGAGCCGTCCACCCCCGATCACTACGGTCGGCGTCGTGGCGCTCCCGGCACGAGAACTCGCATCGGACATCTCACGCGGCGTGGGTCGGCGGGTGCGCCAGGGCGCCCGGGGCAGCAGGCGGCGCCTCGCGGACGTCAACGAGCAGGACTGCCGGATCACCACGGCGATCGGGCACCTGCCCTACTCGGTCGCCGACCCTGCGCTGGCCGCGCTGAGCCGCTCGGCCGATCACAGCAAGCTCTGGTTCGCCGTGGCCGCGGCGCTCGCCGCCGGCACCCGCCACACCCGGCGCGGGGGCCTGCGCGGGGTGCTGGCGATCGCGGGCGCGAGCCTGCTCGCCAACGGCGTGCTCAAGCCCCTGGTCCCCCGGCGGCGGCCCGCGGCGGAGCTGCTGCCCACCTACCGCTCCCTCGACGACCCGCCCACCTCGTCGTCGTTCCCCTCCGGGCACGCCGCCTCGGCGGCCGCGTTCGCCACCGCCGTGGCGATGGAGAGCCCGAAGGCCGCCACCTGGGTCGTGCCCCTCGCCGCGACCGTCGCGTACTCCCGGATCCACGTGGGCGTGCACTGGACCAGCGACGTCGCCGCCGGCGTCGCCCTGGGCGCGGGCGCCGCGCTGGCCACCAAGCGGTGGCTGCCGGTGCGCGACATCGACGAGGCCGCCGCCCGCCCCGTCGCCGGCGCCCCGGCCCTGCCCGAGGGCGAGGGCCTGGTGATCCTGGTGAACAGCCGCTCGGGGCGCGCGGGCGTCGACCCCTACGACGAGCTGACCACCGCGCTGCCCCGCGCCCGCGTCCTGCGCCTCCAGGACGGTGCCGACCTCGCCGAGACGCTCATCGACGCCGCCCGCGAGCCCGGCACCCGGGCGGTCGGCATCGCCGGCGGCGACGGCTCGGTGGCCGCCGCGGCCCGGGTGGCCGAGGACCTCGACCTGCCGCTCGCCCTGGTCCCGGCCGGGACGCTGAACCACTTCGGGCGCGACGTCGGGGTCTACGACACCCAGGAGGCCATCGACGCGACCGGCGCGGGCGAGGCCGTGGCGGTCGACCTCGGCGAGCTGCGGATCCACGTCGACGTCGAGGGCCGCCAGGAGCCGCAGCGCGTCGTCTTCGTCAACACCTCGGCCTTCGGCGGCTACCCCGAGATGGTCCGCCTCCGCGAGAAGTGGCAGCAGCGCTGGTGGGGCAAATGGCCCTCGGCCGTCGCCGCACTGCTCGTGACGCTCGCGCGCAGCCGGCCCATCCGTGTCCGCCTCAACGGGGTCGAGCGGTCGGTGTGGATGCTGTTCGTCGGCAACGGGCCCTACGTGCCGACCGGGATGGTGCCGTCGTACCGGCCCCGGCTCGACACCGGCGTGCTGGAGGTCCGTTACCTGCGCGCCGACCGGCCGCTGGCCCGCGCGCGGGCGTTCGTCGCGCTCGCCACCGGCGTGCTCGGGCACAACAGGATCTACCAGGAGAGCGCCATGCGATCGCTGGACATCGAGCTGCTCGACGGCCCGGTGGACGTCGCCGCCGACGGGGAGGTCGTGGGCCGCGGGCGGCGCCTGCGCTACCGGGTCGCCGACCACCCCGTGCCGATCTACCGCCGTGACGAGTCGCTGTGGCCGCATCGCGCGACCGCGCGGTGACCGGCATCCCGCCCGGGATCCCGCCCGAGCTCCGCTCCCCCTCCGGGCCCCGCTGGATGCGCCGCCTGGACCGCACGGCCGACCGCGGGCTGCTCTGGGCCGCCGTGGCGGGCGGGCTCTTCGCCTCCGGCCGCGGGCCGCGCCGGCGCGCCGGCGTCCGCGGGGTGATGGCCGCCGCCGCCACGTCCGCGATCGCCCACGCGCTGGCCAAGCCCCTGCTGCCGCGCGCCCGCCCGTGGGGCCGGCGCTTCCCGTCGGCGCACGCCGCGTCCTCGTCGGCCTTCGTCACCGCGGCGGCGATGGAGTCGCCGATCGTCGGGGCGGCGCTCGCGCCGGTGGCGGTCGGCGTGTCGGCGGCCCGGGTGGCCCTCGGGGAGCGCGTGGTGTCCGACGTCGTCGCCGGCGCCGCGCTGGGCGCCGGGGTGGCGGTGCTGACCCGGCGCTGGTGGCCGGTGGTGCGGCACGCGCCCGCCCGCGCGCGCCCCGCCGGCGACGCGCCCGCCCTCGGCGACGGCTCGGGGCTCGTGGTCGTCGCCAACAGCTCGGCCGGGACGCCGGGCCCGCTCGAGACCCTCACGCAGATCGTGGCGCCGGTGATCGGCGTCGGCGACGAGCCCGAGGGGGACCTCCCGCCCGCGCCGCCCTCGGAGATCCACGAGGTGCTCCCCCGCGCCCAGGTGATCGTCCCCGAGCCGGGCATCGACTTCGTCGAGGAGGTCGAGGCCGCCCTCGACCGCCCGACGGCCGACGGCCTCGCGCCGCGGGCGATCGGTGTGGCCGGCGGCGACGGCTCGGTGGCCTCCCTCGCCGGGCTCGCCCAGCGTCGGCGCGTGCCGCTGATGGTGCTGCCCGAGGGCACCCTCAACCACTTCGCCCGCGACGTCGGCATCGACGACACGCCCACCGCGCTCGCCGCGGCCCGCGACGGCGAGGCCGTGCTCGTGGACGTCGGCGTCGTCGACATCTCCGCCGCCGACGGCACCGACCGCTCCGTCGCGTTCGTCAACACCGCGAGCCTCGGCGGCTACCCCGACATGGTCCGGCTGCGCGAGGACTGGGAGGAGCGCTGGGGCAAGTGGCCCGCGGCGGCGATGGCGCTGGTACGGGTGCTGGCGGAGGCGACGCCGCTGGTCGTCGAGCTCGACGGCAAGCGCCGCACGATCTGGCTGCTCTTCGTCGGCAACGGGGGCTACGAGCCCCGCGGGATGGCGCCGCTGTTCCGCCCGCGTCTCGACGCGCGCAAGCTCGACGTGCGCTACCTGCGCGCCGACGTGCCGTTCTCCCGCACCCGGTTCGTCGTGTCGGTCGCGGCGGGCACGCTCTCGCGCAGCCGCGTGTACGTCGCGCACTCGCGCACCCGGCTCTCGGTGCGCGTCGTCGGACCGCCGATCGGCCTGGCGACCGACGGCGAGGTGCAGCCCGACGCCGACCGCTTCGTCTTCCGGATCGCCCCGGGCGCGATCCCGGTGTACCGGCCGCAGGAGCTGTAGACCGGGCGCCCACTGGAACCGGCTTGCCGCGAGGCTAGGCCTGAGGGTCGGCGCCGCCCGCGCCGGAGACCTCGTCGCCGGCGCCCGTGTCCTCGGCGGGCGCGTCGTCGGAGGAGTCCGCCCGGTCGCCGGCGGGCAGCAGGCCGGCCAGGGCGGCGCCGGTGATGCGCCGGAAGGCGCGGCGGGGCCGGCGGGTGCGGTCGAGCACGGCCACCTCGAGGGCGTCGACGCCCAGCGTGCGGTCGTCGCTGCCGGCGGTGCTCCCCGAGCCCGAGGTGCTGCCGTTCGCGGACTGCAGGGCGTCGACGGCGATCCGCAGGGCGCCGCTCATGTCCAGCTCGGCGTCGTACGACGAGCGCAGGGCCGCGCTGATCGGCTCGGTGGTGCCGCCCATGACCACGAAGCGCGGCTCGTCGGAGATCGAGCCGTCGTAGGTGATGCGGAACAGCTTGTCGCGGTCCGGGGTCTCGCCGACCTCGGCGACGCAGAGCTCGACCTCGAAGGGCTTCTGCTGCTCGATGAAGCTCGCGCCGAGGATCTGGGCGTAGGCGTTGGCGAGCGAGCGCCCGGAGACGTCGCGGCGGTCGTAGGAGTAGCCGCGTACGTCGGCGAAGCGGATGCCGGCGGTGCGCAGGTTCTCGAACTCGTTGTAGCGCCCGACCGCGGCGAACCCGAGCGCGTCGTAGATCTCCGAGACCTTGCGCAGCGAGTTCGAGCGGTTCTCCGCCACGAACAGCACGCCGCCGGCGAAGGTCAGCACGACGACGCTGCGGCCCCGCGCGATGCCCTTGCGCGCGAGGTCGGAGCGGTCGCGCATCAGCTGGTCGACCGACGCGTAGAACGGCATCGTCATGGCGGGGAGCGCTCCTGGTCTCTCGTGTGCTGGTGGGTCGGTGGGCCGGTCAGCCGCCGGGGCGCTCGCGGCGCCCGGCGATGACGGCGTCGGCGACCGCGCCGACCTCGTCGTCGCCCAGCATCGTCGCGCCCTCGGCGTCGATCGTCACGACGATCGGGTTGATGCCGCGGATGGTGTCGGGGCCGCCGGTGGCGGTGTCGTCGTCGGCGGCGTCGTAGAGCGCCTCGACGAGGGCGCGGACGACGTCGTCCCGCGAGCCCTCCGGGTCGTGGCGCTTCTTCAGCGACGACTTCGCGAACAGCGAGCCGGAGCCCACGCCCGCGTAGTGGCTCTCCTCGTTGCGGCTGCCGACCACGTCGTAGGAGACGATGCGCCCGGCGCGGGCCGGGTCGGCGGCGTCGACGTCGAAGCCGACGAACAGCGGCACGAACGACAGGCCCTGCAGGGCGGCGCCCAGGTTGCCGCGCACCATGCCGGCGAGCTTGTTGGCCTTGCCGTCGAAGGTGAGCGGGACGCCCTCGATCTTCTCGTAGTGCTGCAGCTCGACGGTGAACAGCCGGACCGCCTCGACGGCCATCCCCGCCGTGCCCGCGATCCCGGCCGCCGACCAGTCGTCGGTGACGTAGACCTTCTGCATGTCGCGCGAGGAGATGAGGTTGCCCATCGTCGCGCGCCGGTCGCCCGCGATCGCGACGCCGCCGGAGAAGGTCGCGGCGACGATCGTGGTGCCGTGCACGGCCGACGTGCCGGCCTGCTCGGCGGTCACGGTGCGGGCGCCCGCCCCGGGGAGCAGGTCGGGCCGGACCTCCCGCAGGAAGTCGACGAACGAGGCCGTCCCGGCGGAGAAGTAGGCCGGGGGCAGGGCCGACGAGGGCTCCATCGGTGGGGCGCTCCTGGGGTCTGTGGGTGCGGGGTGCGTTCGGGGGATGGAACACCGCCCCCGGGACCCGGATGACCGGGCCACGGGGGCGGCGTGGTGTCTGTAGGCCGGACGGAGTACCTGACTCCGCCGGGAGGTTACTGGCCGCCCTTCTGGACGTACGCGCGGACGAAGTCCTCGGCGTTCTCCTCGAGCACGTCGTCGATCTCGTCGAGGATCGTGTCGACGTCCTCACCGAGCTTCTCGCGGCGTTCCTGGCCGGCAGCGGTGCTGTCCTCGCTGCCCTCGCCGTCGTCGCCCCCGCCCTGCCGCTGGGTCTGTTCCTGCGCCATGGCTAGCCTCCCGGGGTCTTTCCTCACAACGGGGTACTGCGCCTTCGAACCCTACAGATCGCGGGCGACATCTGCCCGGGAACTAGCCCCGCGTGAGCGCTTCGACCAGGGCCGTCGCGTCGGCCGAGTTGTCGATGAGCTCGCCGACGTGCTTGCGGGTGCCGCGCAGGGGCTCGAGGGTCGGGATGCGCACCAGCGACTCGCGCCCCAGGTCGAAGATGACCGAGTCCCAGGACGCGGCGGCCACCTCGCCGGGGTAGCGCTCGAGGCACCGGCCGCGGAAGTAGGCGCGGGTGTCCTCCGGCGGGTGGGTCACCGCGGCGCGGACCTCCTCCTCGGTGACCAGGCGCTTGATGGAGCCGCGGGTCACGAGACGGTTGTAGAGGCCCTTGGCCTGGCGCACGTCGGCGTACTGCAGGTCGATGAGGTGCAGCTTCGGCGAGTCCCAGGGCAGGTTGTCGCGCTGCTGGTAGTTCTGCAGCAGGTTGAGCTTGGCGACCCAGTCGAGGCGGTCCGCGCAGCGCAGCGGGTCGGTGCCGAGGTCGTCGAGCACCTGCTGCCAGACCTCGAGGACCTCGCGGGTCATCGGGTCGATCTCGCCGTCCCCCGACTGCTCCTCGTGCGCCCAGGCGCGCTCGAGGTAGGCGCGCTGGATGTCCAGCGCGGTCATCTTGCGGCCGTCGGAGAGGTCGACGACGGTCTTCAGCGTCGGGTCGTGGCTGATGCGGTGCACCGAGCGCACCGGCTCCAGCAGGCGCAGGTCGTCGAACCGGACGCCGGCCTCGATCATCGAGAGGACGAGCGCGGTGGTGCCGACCTTGAGGAACGTCGAGTACTCGGCGAGCGTCGCGTCGCCGATGATGACGTGCAGCCGCCGGTACTTGTCGGCGTCGGCGTGGGGCTCGTCGCGGGTGTTGATGATGCCGCGCTTGAGCGTGGTCTCCAGCCCGACCTCGACCTCGATGTAGTCCGCGCGCTGCGAGAGCTGGAAGCCCGGCTCGTCGCCCGACGGCCCGAGGCCCACCCGGCCGGCGCCCACGACCACCTGGCGCGACGCGAAGAACGGCGTGAGCCCGGTGATGATCGTCGGGAACGGGGTCTGGCGGGCGCAGAGGTAGTTCTCGTGGGAGCCGTAGCTCGCGCCCTTGTTGTCGATGTTGTTCTTGTAGAGCTGGATGCGCGGGGTGCCCGGGACGGTGGCGGCGCGCTCGGCGGCGTCCTCCATGACCCGCTCGCCCGCCTTGTCCCAGATCACCGCGTCGCGCGGCGTGGTCACCTCGGGGGCGGAGAACTCGGGGTGCGCGTGGTCGACGTAGAGGCGCGCCCCGTTGGTGAGGATGACGTTGGCGGCGCCGAGGTCGTCGAGGTCGCCCGCGTCCGGCGGCGGGCCCGCGCTCGGCCCGAGGTCGAAGCCGCGCGCGTCGCGCAGCGGCGACTCGACCTCGTAGTCCCAGCGGGCGCGCCGGGCGCGCGGGACGTCGGCGGCCGCGGCGTAGGCCAGCACGATCTGCGTCGAGGTGATCACCGGGTTCGCGGCCGGGTCGCCGGGGACGGAGATGCCGTACTCGATCTCGGTGCCCATGATGCGGCTCGCGGTCATGCCCCGACCCTAATTGCGCCCGGCCTCCTCGGCCCTCTCCGGGCGGTCATGTCGAGCTCTCGCTTCGCTTCGTCTCCCCGCGGCCACCACGCCACAGAAGGCCGAACGCCACGGCGCCGAGGAGGACCGCGCCGGCCATGGTGGCGGCCATCGGCACGGCCGAGCGGCTCCCGGCGAGCCCGACCAGCGGGGCGGTGCCCGCGCCGACGAGGAACTGCGCGGTCCCCAGCAGCGCCGACGCGCTCCCGGCGTGCTCGGGGTGGTCGGCGAGGGCGAGCGTCGTCGCGCAGGGCAGCACGAAGCCCACCCCGACGACGGTGAGCACGAGCCCGGCCAGCAGCCCCGCGAGGCCCGCGTCGAGCAGCGAGGCGGCCAGCAGCCCGCCGGTGCCGACGAGCGCGACCCCGAGCCCGACCACCATGAGGCGCTCGGGGCGGACCCGCCCCGAGCCCGCGAGACGCCCCGCGACCTGCACCGACGTCACGATCGCCACCGAGTTGACCGCGAACACCCCGGAGAACGCCTGCGGCGAGAGGCCGTAGAGGTCCTGCAGCACGAACGTCGACCCGGAGATGTAGGCGAACATCGCCGAGAACGTCAGCCCGGCGGTCAGCACGCACGCCACGACCCGCCGGTCGCCCAGCAGCACCCGGAACGACGCGAGGGTGGCCGCGGCGCTGCCCACCCGCCGGCGCGACGGCGGCAGCGACTCGCGCACCAGCCCGAGCACGGCCAGCCCGGTGAGCGCCCCGTACACCGCGAGCACGACGAACACCCCGCGCCAGCTCGTGATCCGCAGCAGCTGCCCGCCGAGCACCGGCGCGACGATCGGGGCGACGCCGGACACCAGCATGAGCGTCGCGAACGCCCGCGCCGAGGTCGTCCTGTCGCTGGTGTCGCGCACCACCGCCCGCGCGACGACGATCCCCACCGCGCCGAGCAGCCCCTGGGCCAGGCGCAGCGCGATGAGCACCTCGATGGTCGGCGCCACGGCGCACAGCACCGACGCGACCGCGAACCCGGCCGCCCCGAGCAGCATCGGCCGGCGCCGGCCCAGGACGTCCGACAGCGGCCCGGCGACCAGCTGGCCGAGCGCGAGCCCGACGAGGCACGCGGTGAGCGAGAGCTGGGTGACCGACGGCGAGGTCGCGAGGTCGGCGGACAGCGCCGGCAGGGCGGGCAGGTAGGTGTCGAGCGACAGGGGCGCGGCGGCGGTGAGCGCGCCGAGCACGACGAGACGGGCGCGGTGCGAGCGCCTCGTCGTGGTCACCTGCTCGGATCGTCCTCCACGCTCAGCCATCGCATCAGATGGTCGTGCACGTCCGGGTCGTTCAGCAGGTGGAAGTGGTGTGACGACGTCAACGGTTCGACATCGGTGACCGAGCCGCCGGCCGAGTCGACGGGCACGAGCAGGTCGCCCAGGGCGTTGGCCAGCGGCGAGTGCGCCGAGCTCGTGACGCACGCGGCGACCGCGTGGTGCGACGCGTGCGCGAGCAGCGGGACCTCGGTGTCGGACACGCCGGCGACGAGGTCGCGGATGCCGGCCGAGCGGCGGTCGAGGAACTCGCCCCACGTCCTCATCCCGGGCGCCAGCTCCGCTCCGCTTCGTGTCGCGAGCGAGCGCGACCACCGGGAGAGCTGCGTGGCGAGCTGGTCGACGCGGTGGGCCAGCGGCGCCCCGCGGTGCGGCGAGCCGAGGTAGACCATCCGGCGCACGGCGCCGACCCACGGCTGGCCGGTCTGCACGGCGTGGTGGCACGCGTGGCGCAGCACCAGCCCGCCCATCGAGTGCCCCACGAGGTCGAGGCGGCGCACCGTCTCGGGCCAGCGCGCGAACAGGTCGGTGAGCAGCAGCGAGAGCGCGGTGCCGTTGTCGGCGATGCGCTGCCCGCTGTTGTAGCGCAGCAGCAGGGGCGTCGCGCCGGTGGCCGACGCCACGCGCTCGGCGTACCCCTCCCCCGCGCTGGCCTCGCCGTAGAGCCGCCAGGCGTGCTCGGTCTCGCCCAGGCCGTGGACGAACAGCACGAGGCGGGTCAGATCGCGCTCGGGGTGGTCGGCGACGACCGCGCGCAGGGCCTCGGGGTCGGCGGGCAGCTCGCCGTGCTCGTCCTCGAGCGTGGACGTGTAGAGCGCCATCGGGACCGCGAGGTCGTTGTCGAGGGCCACCATGTGGTCGCCGACCAGGCCGTTGACCGCGCCGGTGAGCACCGCGCCGGTCGGCGTGCCCGTGATGGGGCGCCACTCGCCGGGACGGGCGAGCGCGGCCGCCGCGCCGACGCCGCGCCCCGCGAGACCCGAGATGCCGCGCACGGCGGCGTAGACGCCGGTCGTGATGCCGTCGTGCACCACCTGCACCGGCTTCGACGCGGGGCCGAGCCCGACGCGGCGCAGCGCGCCGAACACCGTGCCGGCGATCGCCTCGTGGGTGCCCTGGACCGGGCGGGACACGATGTCGACGGCCTCCGACGCGACACCGGCCGCCCCGCGGACCTCGTTGCGGTCCGGGCGGGACGGCCGGTGTGCGCTGTCGTTCATGGCCTACACGGTACCCGCAGTCACAGGTACCGGCCGGTCACAGGTACTGACCGGTGTTCGACGCGGTGTCGATCTCCTTGCCCTGCGTCGCGCCCTTGCCGGTGACGAGCGTGCGGATGTAGACGATCCGCTCGCCCTTCTTGCCCGAGATCCGGGCCCAGTCGTCGGGGTTGGTGGTGTTGGGCAGGTCCTCGGACTCGGCGAACTCGTCGACCACCGCGTCCAGCAGGTGCTGGACCCGCAGGCCCGGCTGGGAGCTCTCCAGCTGGGACTTGATGGCCGACTTCTTCGCCCGCCCGACGATGTTCTCGATGACCGCGCCGGAGTTGAAGTCCTTGAAGTACAGGACCTCCTTGTCCCCGTTGGCGTAGGTGACCTCGAGGAACCGGTTGTCGTCGGTCTCGGCGTACATCCGCTCGACGACCCGCTCGATCATGCCGTCGAGGCACGCGGCGCGGTTGTCGCCGAACTCGGCGAGGTCGTCCTCGTGCAGCGGCAGGCCGTCGATGAGGTACTTCGAGAAGATGTCCTGCGCCGCCTCGGCGTCCGGACGCTCGATCTTGATCTTCACGTCGAGCCGGCCCGGCCGCAGGATCGCGGGGTCGATCATGTCCTCGCGGTTGGAGGCGCCGATGACGATGACGTTCTCGAGCCCCTCCACACCGTCGATCTCGCTCAGGAGCTGGGGGACGATCGTCGTCTCGACGTCGCTCGACACGCCGGACCCACGGGTGCGGAAGATCGAGTCCATCTCGTCGAAGAACACGATCACCGGGGTGCCCTCGGACGCCTTCTCGCGGGCCCGCTGGAAGATCATCCGGATGTGCCGCTCGGTCTCGCCGACGAACTTGTTGAGCAGCTCCGGGCCCTTGATGTTGAGGAAGTGCGCCTTGACGTCGCGGCTGTCCTCACCACGGGTCTCGGCGACCTTCTTCGCCAGCGAGTTGGCCACGGCCTTCGCGATGAGCGTCTTGCCGCACCCGGGCGGGCCGTAGAGCAGCACGCCCTTGGGCGGGCGCAGCTGGTAGGTCCGGAACAGGTCGGCGTGCAGGAACGGCAGCTCCACCGCGTCGCGGATGGAGTCGATCTGGCGCGTGAGCCCGCCGATGTCGGTGTAGGCGACGTCGGGGACCTCCTCGAGGACGAGCTCCTCGACCTCGGCCTTCGGCACCTTCTCGTAGGCGTAGCCGACGCGGGTGTCGACCATCAGCGAGTCGCCGGGCTTCAGCTCGGGCGCGTCGCCGAGCAGCAGCGAGTCCGCGAGGTGGATCACCCGCTCCTCGTCGGCGTTGCCGATGATCAGCGCGCGGTTGCGCGTGCCGTCCTCGTCGGTGAGGACCTCGCGCAGGGCCACGACCTCGCCCACCCGCTCGTAGGTGCCGGCCTCGACGACGGTGAGCGCCTCGTTGAGCCGCAGGGTCTGGCCGCGGGTCAGCTCGGCGACCTCGACCGCCGGCGACACGGCCACCCGCATCCGGCGCCCGGAGGTGAAGACGTCGACCGTGGAGTCCTCGAACGACTCGAGGAACACGCCGTAGCTGGACGGCGGCTGCGCGAGCCGGTCGACCTCCTCGCGGAGCGCGACGAGCTGGGCGCGCGCCTCCTTGAGGGTGTCGGTCAGCTTGTCGTTCCGCTCGGACAGCTGCGACACGCGCTGCTGTGCCTCGCCGAGACGCTGTTCGAGGATGCGCGCGTGCCGAGGGGATTCGGTCAACTTGCGACGCAACAGCGCGACCTCGTCCTCGAGGAAGCGCACCTGTGCTGCCATGTCCGCCGAGCCACGGTCGTGTCGTTCGCCGCGGTCCCGACCGCTGTCTGCCCTGTCGGATCGGCCCCTGGGGTCGTCGTCGTTCGTCACGGCGCCCTCCTCCGCTACTCCGTGCCGCAAACCGTACCCGCGAATCGAGGTGTCCGTGGAGTAGCGTCCCGGTGACGGACTTCTCACGCAGACCTCTTGCGTGGCGTCACCGAGGGTGATTCCTCCAGCACCGAGCACGACCGGCGCTCACGCTGGGTCAGCCCCGGCTGGGCCGGCGCTGCACCCGCGGCGGCGTCACGCCGTCGGCGAGGCGTCGAGCGGTCAGCAGGAACGCGGTGTGGGCGATCATGCGGTGCTCCGGGCGCACCGCGAGCCCGACCGCGTGCCAGGGGCGGACCATCGTCTCCCAGGCCTGCGGCTCGGTCCAGCACGCCTGCTCGCGCAGGGCCTCGGTCAGCGTCGAGAGCTGGGTCGTCGTCGCCACGTAGCCCACCAGCACGCCGCCGGGCACCAGCGTGTCGCGCACGACGGGCAGCACCTCCCAGGGGGCGAGCATGTCGAGCACGATCCGGTCGGCGGTCTCCCCGGGGTCGTGGTCGGCGAGGTCGCCCACCCGCAGGTCCCAGTTGCCCGGGCGCTCGCCGTAGAAGCGCTCGACGTTCGCCACGGCGTGCTCGGCGTGGTCGGCGCGGATCTCGTAGGAGCGCACGTGCCCGGTGGGGCCGACGGCACGCAGCAGGCTGCACGTCAGCGCCCCCGAGCCGGCGCCGGCCTCGAGCACCCGCGCGCCCGGGAACACGTCGCCCCACATGAGGATCTGCGCGGCGTCCTTCGGGTAGATCACCTGCGCGCCGCGCGGCATCGCCAGCACGTAGTCGGGCAGCAGGGGGCGCAGCGCGAGGTAGGGGGTGTTGGCCGCGGAGTGCACGACGCTGCCCTCGGGGGCGCCGATGAGCTTGTCGTGGTCGATCGCGCCCCGGTGCGTGTGGTAGCTCTGCCCGCGCTCGAGCACGAGGCTGAAGTGCCGGCCCTTGGGGTCGGTGAGCTGCACCCGGTCGCCCGGGCGGAACGGGCCGCTGCGGACGGGCCCGCGCTCTTCCTCGAGTTCCTCGCTCTGCACGACGGTCCACCCTAGGGACCGGTGTCGAGGACAGGTCCTGTCGGGGCGCTGACCTAACCTCGGCGCCATGAGCACGGAGGTGGAGGTCGAGACGCCGCGCGCCCCCGCGCTGTCGCCGTCCCGGGCCGTCGACTTCCGCCGCTGCGCGCTGCTCTACCGCTTCCGCACGGTCGACCGCCTGCCCGAGACGCCGTCGCCGGCCGCGCTGCGGGGCACGGTGGTGCACGCCGTGCTCGAGCGCCTCCACGACCTGGAGCCCGGGGCCCGCCGGCCGGACGCGGCGCGGGCGCTCGCGCAGGACGTCCTCGCCGAGCTGGCCCCCGACGAGCGCGCGCTGCTGGGCGAGGAGCCCGGCGTCGACGCGCTGCTCGCCCGCTACTTCGCGCTCGAGGACCCGCAGGACGTGGTGTCGGAGGCCCGCGAGCTGCGGGTCGACGCCGAGCTGGACGACGGCACCCCCCTGCGCGGCCACCTCGACCGCCTCGACACCGGCCCCGGCGGGCTCACCGTCGTCGACTACAAGAGCGGGCGCTCGCCGTCGCTGCGGGCCGAGGGGCCGATGATGTTCGGGGTGCGCTTCTACGCGCTGCTGCTGGCCCGCAGCCGCGGGGTGGTCCCGACGCTGCGGCTGCTGCACCTCGCCGACACCACGAGCCTCACGCTGCGCCCCCGGGCCGACGAGCTCGAGCGGTTCGCGGGCGTGCTCCGCGCGGTGTGGGCGGCGATCCTGCGCGCGGCGCCCACCGGCGACTTCCGCCCGAACCCCGGCCCCGGATGCGCCTTCTGCGCCTTCAAGCCGCACTGCCCCGCCTGGGACGGCACGCCCCCGCCCTACCCCGGCTGGCCCGGCCGGTCCGACGGTGCCGTGGCACCGCCGCTCCCCCACCCGCGGGCGGGCGGGACGGGCTGACCGCCGCTCAGCAGCCCGGCGGCGCCCCGCCCGTGCCGTCGGGGAACGGCAGCGCGCACGCCACCCGGCGCGGGGAGCCGAGCGGGCCGCCGCCGGGGGTCTCGCGGGCGCTGTTGGTCACGACCGACAGCGAGGTGAACAGCCGCACCATCTGCCGCGAGTCGATGTTCGGGATCTCCGGCTCCGCCCCGGCCTGCGCGTTGAGGGCGTTGGTGTCCTCGCCGCCGGTCTCGTCGACGACGTAGGCGCCGTAGTCGCGCAGCGCCTCGGCGATCTTGCGGGTGTCCTTCTCGGTGATCCAGCTCAGGTCGGTGTCGGGCGCGAGGGCGAGCAGCGTGCCCATGTTGACGTTCGGGTCGGCGCCCCGGTACTGGTCCCGCCACGCGGCGTCGGCCTTCATGGCCGGCCAGCGGAAGCCGTCGAGGGCCGTGCTGCAGCTCAGCTGGCAGTTGAGGTTGATCTTGAGTGCGTGCCGGAGCGGGTCGGGCCCGGACATCTCGCCGACGCGGATGGTGCCGCCGATCCCGGAGAGGTTCGACCCGCCGTGGCAGCCCAGCACGCCGTCGCCGCGCAGCGGGACCGGCGGGTAGGTGTAGTTCCACGACGGCGTGCCCCCGGGGTCGAGCTTGAGGGGCTGGCCGGCCACGACGGTCTCGGCGTCCGGGGTGTCGGCGAGGAACGTCGAGCAGTTGTTGTACGACCCGTCGGCGGACAGGCGCGGGTCGACGCGCACCCGGGGCGAGCCGTTGTCCGAGTCGAGGTCGCGGACCGGCGCGGCCGGGTCGACGCTGATGTTCTCGATGTCGAGGTAGACGTCCCGCGCCCGCGTGTCGAACCGCGCGTACTGCGCCGAGCCCGCCAGCGGCAGGTTCCAGATGGAGTCCCACGCGAAGGGATGAGCGCGCAGATCGCGCGAGGGTCCTCGATAGGGTTCGGGTGCCGCGGCGGTCGGGGACCGCGTCGCGACCACCACGCCCGTGACGGTGATCGCCGCGATCAGCACCGCCAGCAGGACCCGGAGCCTCGATCCCGTCATCGGCCCCGACCCTAGCCGGGACCGTCGCGCCCGCTCGGCCTACCCCGCCCCGCCCCAGGAGAGGTATGACTGCGTCCGTCACCGAGCCGTTCTTCCGCTTCCTGTCGCAGGACGACCCCCAGCGGGTCCTCGCGACCGGCTCGACCGCCGGCCCCTGGTTCCCCGACGCCCAGCACATGGGCCCGCCGAGCGCGCTGCTGGTGCGGGCGCTGGAGCGGTGCGCGCCGCGGGACGAGGTGCTGCTCTCGCGGGTGACCGTCGAGGTGCTGGGCCGGGTGCCCCTGGGCGAGCTGACGGTCCGCGCGTGGGTCGAGCGGCCCGGGCGCACGATCGAGCTCGTGGTCGCGGAGCTGGCCGCGGCGGGCCGGGCGGTGGCGCGGGCGACGGGGTGGCGGCTCGCCGTCACCGACACGGGCGCGGCCGCCACCGACGCGGGCCCGCCGATGCCGGGGCCCGAGGAGGGCTCCATGATCCCCACCCCGCGGGGCTGGCTGCCCGGCTACCTCGACGCGGTGGACTGGCGCTGGCTCTCCGGGCACCTCGGCGAGTCCGGCCCCGGGCGGGCGTGGGGGCGCCTGCGGGTGCCGGTGGTCGAGGGCGAGGAGCCGACCCCGTGGCAGTGCCTCGCCGCGGTCGCGGACTCCACCAACGGCGCCGCGGCTCGCCTGGACCTCAACGACTGGCTCTTCGTCAACACCGACCTGACCCTGCACGTGCACCGCGCCCCGCGCGGGGCGTGGGTCGGGCTCGATGCCGACAGCGTCATCGGCCCGGAGGGGCTGGGCACGGCGTTCGCGGTGCTGCACGACGAGCACGGCCCGGTGGGGCGGGCCGCGCAGGCGCTGACGGTGCGGCCCCGCTGACGGAGCTCAGTGTCCGTTCGGCTGGCCGATGGCGCGGCAGGACTGCAGCGACGAGGTGACGATGCCGGTGGCGCCGAGGTCGGCGAGCTCGTCCATCGTGTCGTTGACGCGCTTGCGCTCGACCATCGAGCGGACCGCGACGAACTTCTCGTTCGACAGCGGCGCGACGGTCGGCGACTCGATGCCCGGCGTCAGCTCGACGGCGCGGTCGAGCAGGCCGACCGGGCAGTCGTAGTCGAGCATCACGTAACGGCGGGCGTAGACCACGCCGCGCAGCCGCTCGACGAACCGGGACTTCTCGCGCTGGGTGTCGGGGGCGTCCGGCGCCTGGTCGAACTTGGCGTTCCGGTCGATGATCACCGCCTGGGACTCGGTGATCGGCTCGCCCAGGGTCACCAGGCCGTGCTGGGCCAGGGTGCGCCCGGAGCTCACGACGTCGGCGATGGCGTCGGCCACCCCGAGCTCGATCGAGATCTCGACCGCGCCGTCGAGGCGGATGACGTCCTTGGCCGCGATCCGCTGCTGCGCGAGGTTCGCCCGCACCAGCCGGGGGTAGGACGTGGCGATCCGCTTGCCGGCCAGGTCCTGGATGCTCCACTCGTTGCGCAGCGGCGCGGCGTAGCGGAACTTCGAGTGCCCGAAGCCGAGCTGGAGCAGCTGGTTCACCGAGGCGCTGGACTCCTCGGTGAGGTCGTGGCCGGTGATCCCGAGGTGCAGCTGGCCCTCGGAGACGTAGGTCGCGATGTCCTTCGGGCGCAGGTAGAAGAACGTGACCGCGTTCGCCTCGTCGTGCAGGCTCAGATCGCGGCTGTCCGCCCGTTGCCGGTAGCCGGCGTCGCGCAGCATCGTCGACGCCTCCTCGGCCAGGGATCCCTTGTTGGGAACGGCGACGCGGAGCATGGGTCCTTCTCCTCCTGACACCCGCGGGTGTCGACTACAGGTGCTTGTAGACCTCGTCGAGGGACAGGCCGCGTCCGAGCATGATGACCTGGACGCGGTAGAGCAGCTGGGAGATCTCCTCGGCCAGCTTGTCGTCGGTCTCGTACTCGGCCGCGATCCACACCTCGCCGGCCTCCTCGAGCACCTTCTTGCCCTGGGCGTGGACCCCGGCATCCAGAGCGGCCACGGTCCCCGACCCCTCGGGCCGGTCCCGGGTCTTGACGGTCAGCTCCTCGAAGAGCTCGTCGAACGTCTTCACGTCGAGCCATCGTCGCACGGGGCCGGAACTGGTCGCACACCACGGGATGTCCCCACTGTCCCGGCTCCCCTCGCCCGACCTGCTCCCGGTGCGCCCTCCGGGCTCCCGGACGCGCCGAACGGACGGTCGGGCGGGAGGACTCGCCCACGGGTGGGTCCGGCATCCCCCGTTCCGCCGACGGGTGCCCCGCGCTCAGTGCGCGTCGGCCCGCGTCCGGTGGTCGTCGCGCGCGGCGGCGTCGCCCAGCAGCACCATGCGGAGCTCGTCCACGGTCAGCCCGACGAGGCCCTCGCGCAGCACGCGACGCTCCCCCGGCGGGACGGCCACCTCGGAGGGCACCACGAGGACGGTGGCCCCGGCCGCGACGGCCGAGCGCGTCCCGGTCGGCGAGTCCTCGACCGCCACGCACGCCGTGACGTCGACGCCGAGCAGCTCGGCGGCCCGCCGGTAGGGCGCCGGGTCGGGCTTGGTCGCCGGCACCTCGTCGCCGCACACCGTGACGTCGAAGAACCCGCGCCCGATGGTGTCGAGCGCGACGTCGGTCAGCTCGCGGTAGGTGCTGGTGACCAGCGCCGTCGCCAGCCCCGCGTCCCGGACCGCCGCCAGTGCCTCCCGGGCACCGGGGCGCCATGGGAGGTCGTCGGCGAACAGGACCTTGGTGCGCTCGAGCAACCAGCGCCCGTCGGCGTGCACCGCCGCCTCGTCCGCGGGGTCGAGCCCGACCTCGGCACGCACCGTCGACACCGAGCGCCGCAGCGACGAGCCCACGAGGTCCTCGCGGGTCGCCGCCGACAGCGTGCCGCCCAGGTGGGCGGCGAGATCGGCCAGGGACACGTCCCACAGCCGCTCGGAGTCGACCAGCGTGCCGTCCATGTCCCACAGGACGGCTTCCAACTCCACCGGCAGCTCCTCGAGGTGATCAGCTGGACGCGGCGCCGCACGTCGACACGTCACGCGACGAAGGAGCGTGAGGGGTGGAACCGGCTTGCCGCGAGGCTAAGCATTGAAGTACTTGGCCTCCGGGTGGTGCACGACGAGCGCGTCCGTGGACTGCTCGGGGTGCAGCTGGTCCTCCTCGGAGAGCTCGACGCCGATGCGGCTCGGGTCGAGCAGGTCCACGATCTTCACGCGGTCCTCGACGTTCGGGCACGCGCCGTAGCCCAGCGAGAAGCGGGCGCCGCGGTAGCCGAGCTTGAAGTACTCGTGGACGTCGGCGGGGTCCTGGTCGGCCATCGTCGAGCCGTCGGCGAACGTCAGCTCCTCGCGCACCCGCCGGTGCCAGTACTCGGCGAGCGCCTCGGTGAGCTGCACGCCGAGGCCGTGGACCTCGAGGTAGTCGCGGTAGGAGTTGTCCGCGAAGAGCTTGTTGGCGAAGTCGGCGATGGGCTGTCCCATCGTCACCAGGTTCATCGGCATGACGTCGACGCCGCCGAGCTCGCGGGCCTCGTCACGGGTGCGGAAGAAGTCCGCGAGGCACAGGCGCCGGTCGCGCTTCTGGCGCGGGAACGCGAAGCGGTGCAGCTCGCCGGCGTCCGGCTTGGCCTCGTCGAGGACGACGACCTCCTGGCCCTCGGAGATCACCGGGAAATAGCCGGTGACCAGCGCGGCGTGGTTGGTGATGCCCTCGGACTGCAGCCGGTCGAGCCAGTAGCGCAGCCGCGGCCGGCCCTCGGTCTCGACGAGCTCGTCGTACGAGGGGCCCTCGTCGCCCTTCTGGCCGCGCAGGCCCCACTGCCCGAAGAAGGTGGCGCGCTCGTCGAGCAGCGCCGAGAAGTCCTGCAGGCGCAGGCCGCGCACGACCCGCGTGCCCCAGAACGGCGGGGTCGGGACCTCGATGCGCCGCGCGACGTCGGAGATGGCGTCGGGGTCGAACGCGTCGGGCTCGCCGCCGGACTCGGCCTCGCGCTTGGCCTTGATGCGCTCGGAGCGCTCGCGGCGCTCCTTGCGCTCGGCCATCTTCTCCTTCTCCTCGTCCGACGGGCCCTCGCCCGTCATGACCGAGTCCATGAGCTTGAGGCCCTCGAACGCGTCCTTCGCGTACCGGACGTCGCCCTGGTAGATGTCGCCGAGGTCGTTCTCGACGTACGAGCGGGTGAGCGCCGCGCCGCCGAGCAGCACCGGGTACTGGTCGGCCACCCCGCGGTCGTTCATCTCCTGCAGGTTGTCCTTCATGACCACGGTGGACTTCACCAGCAGCCCGGACATGCCGATCGCGTCGACCTTGTTCTCCTCGGCGGCCTCGAGGATCGCGTTGATCGGCTGCTTGATGCCGATGTTCACCACGTCGTAGCCGTTGTTCGACAGGATGATGTCGACGAGGTTCTTGCCGATGTCGTGGACGTCGCCCTTGACCGTCGCCAGCAGGATCTTGCCCTTGCCGGAGTTGTCGGTCGCCTCCATGTGCGGCTCGAGGTGCGCCACGGCGGCCTTCATGACCTCGGCCGAGGCCAGCACGAACGGCAGCTGCATCTTGCCGGCGCCGAAGAGGTCGCCGACGACCTTCATGCCACCGAGCAGGTCGGTGTTGATGATCTCGAGCGGGTCCTTCTCCTGCATGCCGGCGTCGAGGTCCTCCTCGAGGCCGTTGCGGTCGCCGTCGATGATCCGCTGCGCGAGGCGCTCGAAGAGCGGCATCGCGGCGAGCTTCTCCGCGCGCTCGTCCTTGGCCGACTGCGCCGACACGCCCTCGAAGAGGTTCATGAAGTGCTGCAGCGGGTCGTGCTTCTCGCGGCGGTCGTAGACCAGGTCGAGCGCGGCCTCGCGCTGCTCCTCGTCGATCTGCGAGAACGGCAGGATCTTGCTGGCGTTGAGGATCGCGGTGTCGAGCCCGGCCTCGGTGCACTCGTTGAGGAACACCGAGTTCAGCACCTGGCGCGCCGCCGGGTTGAGGCCGAACGAGATGTTCGAGAGCCCCAGCGTGGTCTGGACCTGCGGGTACTTCTCCTTGAGCTGCTTGATCGCGTTGATCGTCTCGATGCCGTCGCGGCGGACCTCCTCCTGGCCGGTGGAGATCGGGAAGGTCAGGCAGTCGATGATGATGTCCTCGACCCGCATGCCCCAGTTCTCGGTGAGGTCCTCGATGAGGCGGAAGGCCACGCGGGTCTTCCACTCCGCGGTGCGGGCCTGGCCCTCCTCGTCGATGCACAGGCCGACGACCGCGGCGCCGTGCTCGTGCACCAGCCGCATGATCTTCTGGAACCGCGAGTCCGGCCCGTCGCCGTCCTCGTAGTTCACCGAGTTGATCGCCGAGCGCCCGCCGAGCTGCTCCAGGCCGGCCTCGAGCACCTCGGGCTCGGTGGAGTCGAGCACCACCGGCAGCGTCGAGGCCGTCGAGACGTCGTGGGCGAGGCGGTCCATGTCGGCGACGCCGTCGCGCCCGACGTAGTCGATGCAGAGGTCCATCCAGTGCGCGCCCTCGCGGGTCTGCGCCTTGGCGATCTCCACGCACTTCTCGTAGTCGTCCTCGACCATCGACTCGCGGAACGCCTTCGAGCCGTTGGCGTTGGAGCGCTCACCGATCATGAGCAGGCCGGTCTCCTGCCGGAACGGCACGGAGTGGTACATCGACGAGATGCCCGGCTCGGGCTGCGGGTCACGCTCGGTGGGCGTGAGGTCCTTGCACTTCTCGGCGAGCGCGCGCACGTGGTCGTTCGTGGTGCCGCAGCAGCCGCCGACGAGCTGGAGCCCGTAGTCGGTGATGAAGGAGGCGCAGTAGTCGGCGAGCTCGTCCGGGGACAGCGGGTACTCGGGGCCGTTCGGGCCGAGCTCGGGCAGGCCGGCGTTGGGCATGACGCTGACCGGGATGCGGCTCTGGCGGCTCAGGGCGCGCAGGTGCTCGCTCATCTCGGCCGGGCCGGTGGCGCAGTTCAGGCCGATGCCGTCGATGCCCAGGGGCTCGAGCGCGGTGAGCGCCGCCGTGATCTCGGAACCGACCAGCATCGTGCCGGTGAGCTCGACGGTGACGTGGCAGATGACCGGGACGCGCTTGCCGTACTGGTCCATCGCGCGGTAGGCCCCGAGGATCGCGGCCTTGGACTGCAGGAGGTCCTGGCAGGTCTCGACGAGGATCGCGTCGGCGCCGCCCTCGAGCTGGCCGAGCACCGACTCGATGTAGGCGTCGCGCAGCTGGGCGAACGGCGCGTGCCCGAGGGTGGGCAGCTTGGTGCCGGGGCCGTTGGAGCCGAACACGAACCGCGGGCGGTCGGGGGTGGAGTACTCGTCGGCGGCCTGGCGCGCGATCTTCGTGCCCTCGAGGGCGAGCTCGCGGATGCGGTCCGGGATGTCGTACTCGTTCAGGTTCGGCCAGTTCGTGCCGAACGTGTTCGTCTCGATGACGTCGGCGCCGGCCTCGAGGTGGCCCTGGTGCACGGCGAGCACGGCGTCGGGGCGCGAGACGTTGAGGATCTCGTTGCAGCCCTCGAGCTGCTCGAAATCGTCGAGCGAGAGGTCCTGATCCTGCAGCGCGGTTCCCATGGCACCATCGCCGATGAGGACCCGGGAATGCAGAGCGGACAGGAATGCAGACTCACTCGAAGTAGTCATCGAACGATCGTAACGTGATCGAGGAGCAGTGCCAGGCGCACTGCGAGCCTCGTCACGAGACGTAGGCTGTCCGCGTGTCCGTGCCCGACGACCGCCCCGACGAGCCCGTCCCCTCCCCGGAAGCATCCCCGGACGACGCCCCGGACAGCACGAAGGAGCCCGCCGCGCCGGTGATGCTCGCGGCCTTCGAGGGCTGGAACGACGCCGGTGACGCGGCCAGCACGGCGGTCGAGCACCTCGCCCTGCACTGGGACGCCACCGAGCTCTCCGCGATCGACCCCGACGAGTACTACGACTTCCAGGTCTCGCGCCCCACGATGCGCCTGGTCGACGGCGTCAGCCGCGCGATCGACTGGCCCACCACCCGCCTGACCCGCTGCCGCCCGCCGGGGTCCGCCCAGGACCTCGTCCTCGTGCGCGGCATCGAGCCGAACATGCGGTGGCGCGCCTTCTGCGCCGAGATCATCGAGCACGCCCGCGAGCTGGGCGTCGGCACGGTGATCACGCTGGGTGCCCTGCTGGCCGACACGCCCCACACCCGTCCGGTGCCCGTCACCGGCACCTCGTTCGACAAGGCGTCGGCGGCCCGCTACCGGCTGCAGCGCTCGCGCTACCAGGGCCCCACCGGGATCGTCGGCGTGCTCCAGGACGCCTGCGTGCAGGCCGGGATCCCCGCGATCTCGTTCTGGGCCGCCGTGCCCCACTACGTCTCCCAGCCGCCCGCGCCCAAGGCCACGATCGCGCTGCTGCAGCGCGTCGAGGAGGTCCTCGACGTCGAGGTGCCCCTCGGCGGGCTGCCGGAGCAGGCCGAGAAGTGGGAGCGCACGGTCTCGGAGATGGCCGACGAGGACGACGAGGTGCGCGAGTACGTCAAGGCGCTCGAGGAGGCCGGCGACGCCGAGACCGACCTCGAGGAGGCCTCCGGCGAGGAGATCGCCGCGGACTTCGAGCGCTACCTGCGCCGCCGCGGTCCCGGTGGCGGGCCCGGGGGCACCGCCGGCGGCCCGCCCGGGCCCGGCAAGGGTCCCTGGGAGCGGTGACAGCGGCACCACCCCGCTCGGCACTCGGCCGCGTCCAGGTCGCGGCCCTCTACGCGGGCGCGTTCCTCGGACCGTTCGGCGGCGGCATCACCGCGTCGATGCTGCCCGAGCTCGGTGCCGACCTGGGGCTCTCGCCGTCGGCGGCGTCGGCCTCGCTGACCGCCTACCTGCTCCCGTTCGCGCTGCTCATGCTCGTGTCCGGCACGCTCGGCCAGCGGTGGGGTGCCGCGCGCACGGTCCGGTGGGCCTACGTGGCGTACGTGGTGTTCTCGCTGCTCGGGGCCGTGGCGGGCACCGGGTGGCTCTTCCTCGGCGCGCGGGCGCTGCAGGGCGCGGCCAACGCGTTCACCACGCCGCTGCTGCTCGCCTCGCTGGCCGCCGCCACCCCGCCGGAGCGCCTCGGCCGCTCGCTGGGCGTGATGGGCTCGCTGCAGGCGGCCGGGATGACCTTCGCGCCGCTGGTCGGCGGGCTCGCGGCGAGCGTCGACTGGCGCGCCGCGTTCGTCGGCGTCGCCGTCGTCGCCGCCCTGCTCGCGGTGGCCGGGCTGCCCGCCGACCCGCCCGCCGACCCGAACGGACGCCCCCGCCTGCGCGACGCCTGGACGCCCTCGGTGCTGCGGCTCGGGCTGGTCGCGGGGCTCGCGTGGGGCGCGCTGGGCGGGCTGTCGTTCCTCGTGGCGCTGCGCGTCGAGGACGCCTTCACCGTCGGCGCCGCGCTACGGGGCGCCCTGCTCACGGGCTTCGGGGTGTGCGGGCTGCTCACCGCGCGCCTCGTCGGCTCCGGGGTCGACCGCTTCGGGCCGCGCGTGACGGTGCGGGCCGGCGCGGTCGCGGGCGCGCTGCTCGTCGGCGCGGTCGGGGTGCTGCCGTCCGTGGTCGCCGTCGCCGCGGTCTGGGCGCTCGCCGGCGCGGCCGCGCAGCTGGTGCTCGTCGGCGTGAACACCCTCGTCCTGCGCGGCACCTCGGCGGGCGGGGTCTCGGTGGTCCAGGCCGGGCGCTTCCTCGGCGCCTCCGCCGCGCCGGCGGTGTTCCTCGGGCCCTACCACCTCTCCCCCGTCGCCGGGTTCGGGCTGGCCGCCGCGGTGCTGCTCGCGGCGGGCCTGCTCACCCCGCGCCGCTGAGCCGGCGCGCGCCCGGCAGCGCGAGGGCCGCGGCGGCGACCGCCGAGACGATCGCGAGGCCGGCGAGCGGGCCGGTGAGGCTGCCGTCCCCGGCGAGGGCGGACAGCAGGTAGGGCACCCCGAAGCCCAGGTAGGCGCAGGCGTAGAAGGTGCCGGTGAGGGCGCCGCGCTCGCTGGGCAGCGCCAGCTGCGCGACCATCGCCAGGCCCGACGCCAGGCACAGCCCGTAGCCCGCGCCGAGCAGCAGGGCCACCCCCAGCAGCAGCGGCCAGACCTCGAGGACCAGCGAGAGCAGCGCGAGCCCCAGCCCGGCCGCGCCGAGCGCCAGCCCCGTCGGACCCGCGCGCGCCGCCCCGAGACGGCGCTCCAGCGGCGGCACCAGCGCGCCCGTCGAGAGCGTCACGCCGGCGACGATCCCGGCGACCGCGACCGCGACGCCCGGCATCTGCGGGACGAGCAGCAGGGGCAGGACGGTGGCCGCCGTCGAGGGGAAGGCGAAGACCCCGACGGCGATCGGCACGACGACCAGCACGAACGCCCGTCGCGTGCCGGCCGGGACACCGAGGTTCACGACCGGGCCGCCGGAGCGTCGCCGCTCGGGGCCGAGCGTCTCCGGGACGCCGGGCAGCAGGGCGACCGCGCCGACCATCAGGGCGACGTGCACGAGGTAGGGCAGCACCGTCGGCAGCACGACCCATTGCCCCATCAGCCCGGCGACCAGCGGCCCGCTCGCCCAGCCGACCGCCAGCGCGATCGTGGTGAGGCGCGCCGAGCGTCCCGCCTCGCCGATCAGCTCCCCGAGCCAGGCGGTGCCGACGCTGAACACCACCCCGGACACCGCGCCCTGCAGGAACCGCCCGAGGAAGAGCACGAGCACCGACGACCCGGCGGCGAGGAAGAGCACGGACACCAGCCCGGCGAGCACCACGAACGGCAGGACGACCGGCCGGCGCCCGAACCGGTCGGACGCCGGGCCGGAGAGCAGCAGCGCCGGGATGAGCCCGGCGGCGTAGACCCCGAACGCCGCGGTCAGCGTCGTCGGCGCGAGCCCGAGGGTCTCCCGGTAGACCAGCAGCAGGGGCGTGGGGACGTTGGTGCCGAAGGCGACGACGAGCACGACCGTCCACAGTGCCCAGGGGGAGGCCCAGGGCGCGGCGACCGCACCCGTCCTCCGCGAGGTCCGCACGCCCATGCCCGGCACCCTGCCGTACGGCGAGGCCCAGCGGGGTCAGCGGGCGGTCTGCGCCGCGAGCGGGTCGAGGGTCGGCCCGCGCGGGAGGAGGTCGAGCACGGCGCGCGGGGCCGGGCGCGGAACCCCGAGGCCGAGTGCCGACGCCGCGGCCGGGTCGGGCACCGGGAAGACCCGTCCGCCGGCGTCGACGAGCACGGCGGGTCCGCCCGGCGGGGCGACGTGGGCGCCGCCGTTCGCGACCCAGGCACCGTCGAGGGGCGGGCCGACCAGCGGGGTGGGCTCGGCGGGCCCGGGCAGGGCGGGCGCGGCGAACACCGCCGCGGTGCCGGTCGCGTCCGGGCGCACGCACACCGTGGTGGCCGCGTCGTAGGTGACCGGGCGCGGGAACGTCGCGGGGTAGGCGCGGACGTCGACGACCGCGACCCGCGGGGTGCCCTCGAGGCGCCCGGCCGGTACGGCGGCGATCCCCGGGTCGGCGGCCGGGTCGGGGTTGGCGAACCGGGCGAGCTGCGCGACGACCGCGGGCACCTCCTGCACGCCGCCGGCGGCCACGAGGAAGAACCGGGTGCCGTCCGGGCTGACGACCGCGCCGATCGGGACGCCGAGCGCGGCGGTGCGCGGGTCGGTCGGCGCGGCGCCGGACCCGGGCACGGTGACCGGCACCAGCGGCGGGGCCTCGGGCAGCGTGCCGACCAGGGCGGGGCTCGCCACGCGGGCGCGGGCGCCGGTGAGCTCCAGCCCGCGCACCACCGCGCCGGCCTGCGGCGTGATGAGCGCCCGCCGTCCCTCGGTGACCAGCCAGAAGCGGTCGGCGTCGCGCAGGAGCAGGGCCTCGTCGGGGGCCAGCGGGCGTCCCGGTGAGGGCAGGCCGCCGAGCGCGACCGTCGTCAGCGCGGGGTCGGCGCCCGGGTCGGGCACCGAGGGGTCGAGCGTCACGCGGTCGCAGACGGCCCAGGCGTCGGGGGCCGGCGCGGCCGGCTCCGGCAGGACCGAGGGCGCGCCGGGGATGCCCGCCGGCGCCGTGCGGGGTGCCTCGGCGAGGAGGTCGTCGCGGACCGGGACCGGCGGGCCGAGGAGCCCGCCGGAGCCCGGGGCGTTGCCCGCGGTCGCCGCGAGCAGCCGCGCCGAGGTCAGGTTGAGCGCGGGGACGAGGCGGTCGGGCCCGTGGGCGACGGCGTACAGCGCGCCGGAGGGCTCGCCGCGCACGACCGCCTCGTCGCGCCAGCCCTCGTCACCCCGGACCAGCCCGACCACCGCGAACCCCACGAGCGCCAGCACGCCGAGCACGGCGCCGACGAGCAGCGCTCGGTTCTGCCGGCGGCCCGGATCGTGGCGCGGCGTCGGGTCGCGGCCCACCAGCGCGGACTCCAGCCGGCGCACCGCGAACCGGTGCGCCTGGACCTGCGTCGCGGTGGGCGGATCCGACGGCACAGCGCGATGCCTACCGCATCGGCGCGCCTCGCGTGGGCCGGTTGCCGCGGGCGCTGCGTGATCGCGGGGCGAGCGGCACGTCCGGCAGGTCGGGTAGCCCGTCGATCATGCGCGACGTGCCTCTCGCATGAGTGCGCCCCGAGGCCACAGCGCCCGGGAGCGTCACTCCGGGGCGCGGTGGGCCTCCAGGTCGGCGAGGTCGACCCACTCCAGCGTGCGGGCGTGGGTGGCCTCGAGGACGACCGGCGGGGCGACGCCGGCGTCCAGCGCCTCCTTCCACCGGCTCGCGCAGAGGCACCAGCGGTCGCCGGGCTGCAGGCCCGGGAACTGCGGGGCCGGGCGGGTGAGGTCGTTGCCCCGGGACGCGCTGAAGCTCAGGAACTCCGCGGTGACGCGGGCGCACACGGTGTGCACGCCCGCGTCGTCGGGACCGGTCTCGCAGCACCCGTCGCGGTAGAAGCCGGTGACGGGGTCGTGACTGCAGTCGGCGAGCTCGCTGCCGAGGACGTTGCGGGCCATGGGGTCTGCGTACCCGCGCAGCGCCTGCCGCAGCGCCTATCGCAGGGGCACGCCGAGCAGCGCGTCGACGGCCTCGGCGATCCGGGCCGGGCCCTCGGGGGTCCAGCCGGTGCTGCTGCGGCGGGCGAGCACCTCGTCGGCCCACGCGTCGAGGGCGGCGAGCGCCCCGGGCGTGTCGAGGTCGTCGGCGAGGTGGGCCCGCACGCGGGCCACGGTGTCCTCGGGGTCCGGGCCGGTGGGCGACGCGGCGGCCTCGCGCCAGCGGTGCAGGCGCGCCTGGCCGGCCGTGAGCAGCTCCGCGGTCCAGGACCGGTCGGTGCGCCAGTGCCCGGACAGCAGCGCGAGGCGGACGGCCATGGGGTCGACGCGGTCGGCGCGCAGGCGGGAGACGAAGACGAGGTTGCCCTTCGACTTCGACATCTTCTCGCCGTCGAGGCCGATCATCCCGGCGTGGCAGTAGTGCCGCGCCAGGGGGTGGGCGCCGGTGAGCGCCTCGGCGTGGGCGGACCCGAACTCGTGGTGCGGGAAGGCGAGGTCGGACCCGCCGCCCTGCACGTCGTACTGGTCGCCGAGGCGGTTCAGGGCGATCGCGGCGCACTCGACGTGCCAGCCGGGCCGGCCCTCGCCGAGGTCGGACGACCAGTGCGGCTCGCCCTCGCGGGCCATGCGCCACAGCAGAGCGTCGAGCGGGTGGCGCTTGCCCTTCCGCTCCGGGTCGCCGCCGCGCTGGGGGAAGACCTCGAGCATGCGCGCCTCGGAGTAGCGCGAGACGTAACCGAAGTCCCGGGTCGCGGTGTGGTCGTGGTAGACGTCCGGGAACTGCTCGTCGTCGGCGCGGTAGGCCGCGCCGCTGGCCAGGAGCTTGCCGACCAGCTCGCTGATCTCGTCGACGGCCTCGACGGCGCCGATGAACTCGCGCGGCGGCACGATCCGCAGCGCGGTCATGTCCTCGCGGAACAGCGCGGTCTCGCGCATCCCGAGGACCACCCAGTCGTCGCTGTCGCGCTCGGCCCGCTCGAGCAGGGGGTCGTCGATGTCGGTGACGTTCTGGACGTAGTGCACGTCGTGCCCCGCGTCGAGCCACAGCCGGTTGATGAGGTCGAACGCCAGGTAGGTCGCGGCGTGCCCGAGGTGGGTGGCGTCGTAGGGCGTGATCCCGCAGACGTACATCCGGGCCGTCGACCCGGGCGAGGTCGGCCGGATGCTGTCGCTCGCGGTGTCGTGCAGGCGCAGCGGGGGCGGGCTTCCGGGGACCCGCGGGATGTCGACCGATGACCAGGCTCGCATGGTCACGAGCCTAAGCCCGCCGCGCCGAAGAATCCGGTGCTCGTGGCGAACCGCTCGCCGCGCGGGCGCGAACACCCGGGTGGAACCCCGGCCGGGTCGTGTCAGCAGGGCCGTCGTGGGCGAGCACGCCGCCCCTGCACGGGATGACGGACCCGGCCGGGGTGGCCGGGAGCCGCGGGGGGGATCGGCTCCAGCCACGGTCGAGCGTACGCGGTGTCGCCCCCCGTGGTCGTGACGCCCGAGTGCGGGCGCGTCATTCACCCGATCAGGGTGTTCGTTCCTGGTCCGATGTGCTCAGCGTCGTCGTGCTCAGCGTCGTCGTCGGCTCGCCAGGTAATCGCTGACCACCGCGGCTCCGAGTCCGTCGAGGTCGGGGTTGACCACCCGCCCGCCGGCGCGCCGGGCGACGAGGTCCACGAACGCCTCCAGGCGCGGGTCCTCCCCCAGCATGAACACCGTCAGCGCCGCGTTCAGCCGGGCCAGCGCGTCGACCTCCCCCAGCGTCGCCCGCAGCGTCTCCGGGCTCGGCGGGTAGTCGAACACCGCGTGCCCGTCGGGCTCGAGGTGCGCGGTCGGTTCGCCGTCGGTGACGACGAGGACGACCGGCGCCGCATCGGCGTTCTTCCGCAGGTGCTTCCCGGCCAGCAGGAGCGCGTGGTGCAGGTTCGTGCCCTGCTCCCAGGCTCCTTCCAGCGCGGTCAGCTCGCCGAGCTCGACCTCCTTGGCGTGGCGCCCGAAGGTGACGAGCTGCAGGGCGTCGCCGCGGAACCGCGTCGAGACCAGGTGGTGCAGGGCCAGGGCGGTGCGCTTCATCGGCACCCACCGGCCGTCGGCCACCATCGACCACGACGTGTCGACGCATAGCGCCACCGCGGCCCGCGTGCGCTGCTCGGTCTCCACGATCTCCACGTCGGTGACGTCGAGGGCCCGCGCGTCCCCGGAGGCGTGCCGCATCTCCGCGTTCAGCAGCGTCCGGGGCACGTCCCACTGCTCCGTGTCGCCGAACGACCAGGGCCGGGTGGCACCGGTGGCCTCGCCCGCCGCACCGGAACGCTGCGTCTCCCGCTCGCCCCGGCGCGTGGACAGCGAGCCGACGACGTCGCGTAGCGAAGACTGCCCGAGCTGGCGCAGCGCCTTCGGCGAGAGCATCAACGAGCCGTCCGCCGCGCGTTGGAACACCCCCTGCCGCTCGAGCTCCCGCTGCAGCTCCGACAGACGCTGCGCGTCGACGCGGGCCTGCTCGCCGAGCGTCGCCTCGAGCGCCTCCAGGTCGATGTCCTCCATGCGCGCGCCCGGGTAGGACTGCGAGAGCTGCTCGGCCAGCGCGTCCATCTGCCCGAGCTGTTCCATGGCGCGGGTCGCCTCGCCCATGCCGAGCGGGTCCTCGCCGCGGAAGCGGCCGCGGCCCTGCCAGTCCTCGCCGGGGCGCAGGCCCTGGAGCTGCTGGTCGAGCCGCCCGAGCTGCTCGGCCAGCCGCGGGTCGCCGAAGGCCTGCTGCATGAGGCCCTCGAGCTCGGCACGCTGCTCGGCCGACAGCGAGTTCATCATCCGCTGGGCCGCCGCCGACCGTTCCGCGAGCAGGTCGATCAGCTCGTCGGTGTTCGCGGGGTTCTCCGGGAAGTACTGGCCGTGCTTGTCCATGAACTCGCGGAACTGGTCCGCGGTGTCCTCGCCCCGGCCGTGCGCCTCGAGCAGGTCGTTGAGGTCGGAGATCATCTCGCGGACGGCCTCGACGTCCTGTGGGGTGGCGTTCTCCATCGCCTGCTTCATGCCCTGGAACCGCTGGTCGAGCGCCTCCCGGCCGAGCAGGTCGCGGATCTGCTCGTAGGCCTGGCGCGCCTCGGCGTTGCGCCAGTCGTAGTCCTCCAGCTCGCGCACCGCGCCCGCCGGCGACGGCGGCAGGGCGTCGAGCTGCATCTCGCGGAACCGGGCGTCGTCGGAGTCCTCGGCCTGCAGGGAGTTGCGCTCGGCCTCCAGCGCCTGCTCGAGCAGCTCGCGGACCTCCTGCAGCGTGCCGTCGAGACGGTGCTCGCGCTGCAGCCTGCTGCGCTGCTCGTTGAGCCGGCGCATGAGGTCGTCGAGACCCCGCTGCTCGCCCAGCCCGCGGCGCATCAGCTCCTGCATCGCCTGCCGCGGCGAGGTGCCCTCCATGACGTCGCGGCCCAGCTCGTCCATCGCCTCGCGCAGGTCGAACGGCGGGGCGAGCGGGTCGGGACCGTCGTAGAAGCGTCCGTAGGAGTACCGCCCCGGACCTGGCTGGTCAGCCGCCATAGGCCACCGTTCCCTCGTCCGCGTCGTCGTCCTTGGCCAGCTTGCGCGTGAGGTAGAGGTGCTCGAGCGCCAGCTCGACCGCGCTGGCCAGCGGCCCGGGCGCCTCGGTGCCCGCGGCGCCGAGCCGCTCCGCGATCGTGTAGACCACCGAGATCGACGGCAGCGCGTCGACCACCTGGCGGGCGGCGACCCGGTCGCCGGTGACGACCCGGCGGTCGCCCTCGAGCGCGCTGACGCCGTCGGCCAGCGGGGACAGGTCGACCCCGGCCAGCCGGGCGCGCGCGGTCTCGGTGATCGCGCGGCGCAGCAGGTGGGTGAGGAGCTCGGCCTCGCGGCCCTCCTCCCCCGACTCGAACTCGAGCTTGCCGCGCAGCACCGGCGGCACCGACTCGAGGTCGACGGGACGGGCCACGGCGGCGTCCTCGCCGGTGACCGCGGCCCGGCGCAGCGCGGCGGCCGCGACCGTCTCGGCCGCGGCGATCGAGAAGCGGGCGGACACGCCGCTGCGCTGGTCGACCGCGCCCGACGCGCGCAGGTGGCGGGTGAAGCGCGCGAGGACCTCGACGAGGTGGTCGGGCACCTCGGCCACGAGCTGGGCCTCCTGGCGGACCAGTGCGACCTCGCCGGCGACCTCGAGCGGGTAGTGGGTGCGGACCTCGGCGCCGAACCGGTCCTTGAGCGGGGTGATGATCCGCCCGCGGTTGGTGTAGTCCTCGGGGTTCGCGCTGGCCACGAGCATGATGTCCAGCGGCAGGCGCAGCGTGTAGCCGCGGACCTGGATGTCGCGCTCCTCCATGACGTTGAGCAGCGCGACCTGGATGCGCTCGGCGAGGTCGGGCAGCTCGTTGATCGTCACGATGCCGCGGTGGGCGCGGGGCACGAGGCCGTAGTGGATGGTCTCGGGGTCGCCGAGGCTGCGGCCCTCGGCGACCTTGACCGGGTCGACGTCGCCGATGAGGTCGGCGACGCTGGTGTCGGGCGTGGCGAGCTTCTCGGCGTAGCGCTCGGAGCGGTGCCGCCAGGTGATGGGCAGGTCGTCGCCGAGCTCGGCGACGCGGCGCCGGCCGGCCGGGGTGATCGGGTCGGCGGGGTGCTCGCCCAGCTCGGAACCCTCGATGACCGGGGTCCACTCGTCGAGCAGGTTCACGAGGCTGCGCAGCAGCCGCGTCTTGCCCTGACCGCGCTCGCCGAGCAGCACCACGTCGTGCCCGGCGAGGACCGCGCGCTCGAACTGCGGCAGGACGGTGCGGTCGAACCCGACGATCCCCGGCCAGGGGTCGCTGCCGTTGCGGGAGCCCGCGCGCAGGCGGGCCAGCAGGTTGTCACGCAGCTCGGTCCGCACGCTGCGGACGCTCGCCGCCGGGTGGTCGCTGCGGGCCAGCTCGCCGGCGGTGGTGGGGAGATCGGTGGGAACGGAGGGAGCAGCAGAAGAGCTCACCTCTCCACGCTACGTCGCCGATCGTGATCCGGCTCCCCGCTTCTGCCCGCAGTGAACGGCGGGAGCGGTTCCCCGCGCCCGGTGCGCCCGATCCGTCGCCGGCGTCGGGACCCCCCGAAGGTGTCGCGCGACGCGCCGTCACGCTGCGTGTGCTGTGAACACTCACCGGAGTTGACTGCGTCCGCTCCCCCGCGCGGGGCGGGAGGGGCGTGAGTGATCGGTGGAAGATCATGCAGCGATCCAGCAAGTACGCGCTCGTGGCCGCGATCTCGGGCCTGCTCCTGCTCGGGCCCGCCGGGCCGGCGCTCGCGGTGCCGTCGGGGACCGGCTCCTCGCAGATCGACGTCGTCCCCGTGGGCGCGGCGACCGGCGACGGGTCCGCGCAGCTCGTCGAGCCGCAGCTGGACGTGGTGCCGGCCCCGCCGGTGTCCCCGTCGGTGCTGTGGTGGACCGCCGGCGGGTTCGGCGTGCTGGTCGCGGCTGCCGTCGCGGGCCGCCGTCCCGCGCCGCGGCGGTGAACCGGCACCGTCGCGAGGAGCCGGCCCGGATCGACCCGTCCCTCGCCGTCCGCGCACTGGCCGTGCTCGCGTTCGTCCTCAGCGCCGTCTGCGCGGCGGTGGGGGTGGCGACCGCGACGTCGGAGGGCGCCGGCGCGACCGCCGACCCGTGCCCGCCGGTCGCGACGCCGTGGCACGCCGACGCGGAGCCGATGGCCGCGTCGGACCCGGTGGCGATCACCGTCGACCGGATCGACGCCTGCTCCTCGCTCGTGCCGGTCGGTGTCGACGCGCAGCGGCGGATCGAGGTGCCCTCGGTGCACACCCCGCGCCAGGCCGCCTGGTACCGCCACGGGCCGACACCCGGCGAGCGCGGTCCGGCCGTCGTGGTCGGGCACGTCGACGGCGACGGCGGGCGCGGGGTCTTCGCCGACCTCGCCGACGCCACCGCCGGCGACCGGATCACGATCACCCGCCGCGACGGCTCGCTCGCCGTGTTCACCGTGACCGCCACCGTGCAGGTCTCGAAGAACTGGTTCCCGACCCGCGACGTGTACGGCGACACCGCCGGCCCCGAGCTGCGGCTCATCACGTGCGGGGGCGCGCTGGACGCCACCGGGCGCTCCTCCGAGGACAACGTGATCGTCTACGCGCAGCTCACCGGGCGCGGCTGATCGATGCCACCGCCGCCCGCGAAGTAGCGTCCTGCCCATGGGCAGGATGGACGACAGGGTCGCGGTCGTGACCGGCGCCGGGCGCGGCATCGGGCGGGCGATCAGCGAGAAGCTCGCGGCCGAGGGCGCCACCGTCGTCGCCACCGACGTCGACGGCGACACCGCGCGGCAGACCGCGGCGGCGCTGGGGCACGGCGCGCTCGGCCTCGCCACCGACGTCGCCTCCCGCGCGTCGGTCGAGGAGATGGTCGGCACCGTCCGCGAGCGCTTCGGGCGCATCGACGTGCTGGTCAACAACGCCGGCTGGGACAGGGCGGGCCCGTTCGTCGACTCCGACCCCGCCGACTGGGACAAGGTCATCGCGATCAACCTCTACGGCGTCCTGCACACGTCGAAGGCCGTGCTCCCGATCATGGCCGAGCAGGGCGGCGGGCGGGTGGTCAACCTCGCCTCCGACGCCGGCCGGGTCGGCTCGTCCGGCGAGGCCGTGTACTCCGCGGCCAAGGGCGGGGTCATCGCGTTCACCAAGACCTGTGCCCGCGAGATGGCCCGCCACGGCATCGGCGTCAACTGCGTGTGTCCCGGCCCCACCGACACCGCGCTGTTCGCGGAGTTCGCCGGGGACAGCCCGAAGCTGCGCGAGGCCCTGACCAAGGCGATCCCGCTGCGCCGCCTCGCCCAGCCCGAGGACCTCGCGGGCGCCGTCGTCTTCCTCGCCTCGGACGAGGCCGCCTACATCACCGGCCAGACGCTGAGCGTCAGCGGCGGCCTCTCGATGAGCTGAGCACCGACATCCCCGGACAAGGAGACCCGACGTTGTACGAGGACTACCAGCAGCTGACCTTCGAGCGCCGCGACCACGGCGTCCTGCTCATCACGATCAACCGGCCGGACAAGTACAACGCGGCCGACGAGGTGCTCCACGGCGAGCTGGCCCGCGTGTGGCGGGACGTGGGCGCCGACGACGCCACCCGCGTCGCGGTGATCACCGGGGCCGGCAAGGCGTTCTCGGCGGGCGGCGACCTCGCCATGGTCGAGCGCATGGCGGGAAACTACGACGGCGTCCAGCACATGCTGCGCGAGATGTCCGACCTCGTCTACAACATCATCGACTGCGACAAGCCGATCATCTCGGCGATCAACGGGGTCGCCGTCGGGGCGGGCGTCGTCGTGGCCCTGCTCGCCGACGTCGCGATCGCCGCCGAGGACGCGAAGCTCGGCGACGGGCACGTCAAGCTCGGCGTCGCGGCGGGCGACCACGCCGCGATCATCTGGCCCTTGCTCGCGGGCATGGCCAAGGCGCGCTACTACCTGCTCACCGGCGAGATGGTCACCGGCGCCGAGGCCGAGCGGCTCGGCATGGTCGCCAAGGCGCTGCCGCGCGACCAGGTGCTCGAGGAGGCGCTGCGCGTCGCCGACACCCTGGGCACCGGCTCGCAGCAGGCCATCCGGCTCACCAAGCGCAGCCTCAACAACTGGCTGCGCAGCGCCGGGCCGACCTTCGACCAGTCGGCGGCCTACGAGATGCTGACCTTCCTGGGCCCCGACGTCGTCGAGGGCTACACCGCCCTGCGGGAGAAGCGCGCGCCGCGGTTCCCCTCGGCCGCCGACTGAGCGCGCACACGCCGCACGGACCGCGCGATCCCGAGCAGCGCCACCAGCCACACCGGCACCTGCACGAGCATGGCGGCCCGGAAGGCGTCGAGCGTGTAGGTGTCGGGGGTGCCGGCGCCCTGCAGGTCGAGGACGACGCCGACGACCAGGACGACGGCGACGGTGGAGACGAAGCCGCCGACGTTGACGATCCCCGAGGCGCGCCCGATGCGCTGCGGCGGGACCGCGGCGCGGGCGATGTCGAAGGCGACCAGCGACGCCGGCCCGCCGCCGCCCAGCACGACCACGTGCAGGGCGAGCAGCACCAGCGGCGCCGGGCCGGGCCACGCGAGGACGACGAGCCACGACGCGGCCTGGGCGAGCGTGCACACGACGATCAGGCGGACCCGCTGCGCCGGGAAGCGCCCGGCGAGCGTGCCGACCAGCGGGCCGATCGCGATGCCCGCGGCGACGTAGAGCACGAGCAGGCCGCGGGCGGTCCCGCCGGCGAGGCCCTCGCCGCCGGTGAGGAACGGGAAGCCCCAGAGCAGCCCGAACACGTTGCCGGGGAACGGCGCGGCGAGGTGGCACCAGAAGGCGAGCTTCACGCCGGGCTCGCGCAGGGCCGCGCCGAGGCCGCCCTGCACCGCCGGGCTGTCCACACCGGTCGAGCTCCGCTCCGCTCCGTCTCCCGCCGGTGCCGCGGCTCCCGCCGGCCCGTCGCGCACCACGGCGACGACGAGGACGGCGACGAGCACCGCGGTGCCGCCCGCGGCGAGGTAGGCGGGCGTCCAGCCGGTGCCGAGGACCAGCGCGGCGAGCGGGACCGCCGAGATCACCTGGCCGAGCTGGCCGAGGATGCCGGCGAGCTGGTTGAGCAGGGGCACCCGGCGCGCCGGGAACCACGACGGGATGAGCCGCAGGACGCTGACGAAGGTCACCGCGTCGCCGGCGCCGACGAGCATGCGCCCGGCGACGGCCAGCCAGAACGGGGCCGCGAGCGCGAGCACGACCTGCCCGACGGCGACGAGCACGGCGCCGCCGGCGATGACCTTGCGGGGGCCGACGCGGTCGACGAGCACGCCGGCCGGGATCTGCAGCGCCGCGTACACGGCGAGCTGGACGACCGCGAGCAGCGACAGCACGCCCGACGAGACGTCGAAGCGCTCGGCGGCGGTGACGCCGGTGGCCGCGAGCGACGAGCGTCCGAGGACCGCGGCGACGTAGGCGACGACCGCGACGGCCCAGACGGCGAGCGCCCGCCCGGACCGGCGCGGGGGAACGGGCGTGCTCACAGGACGCGCGTCCCCCCGACGGGCAGGTCCCAGAGGTCGGCGCGGTCGCGCCCGGCGCGCGCCCACTCCTCGCGGACCCGCTCGAGCGGCTCGAGCACCGGTTCGCCCGAGAGCGTGAAGGTGCCCCAGTGGATCGGGACGACGTGGCGCGCGCCGAGGTCGCCCGCGGCCCGGACCGCCTCGGCGGGGTCCATGTGCACCCCGCGCAGCAGCCGGCGGGGCGCGTAGGCGCCGACCGGCAGCACGGCGACCGCGATGTGCCGGTGCCGGGCCCCGATGCGCGCCGGGAAGGGCCCGTAGCCGGTGTCGCCGGCGTGGAGCACGCTGCGGCCGTCGGCGCCGGTGACCACCCAGCCGCCCCACAGCCGCCGGCAGGTGTCGAACAGCGTGCGCCGCGACCAGTGGTGGGCGGGCACGAACTCGATCCGCACCCCGCCCAGCGCGACGTCCTCCCACCAGTCGAGCTCGGTGACGTCGGTGAACCCGCGGCGGGCGAACCAGGGCGCGCTGCCGCCCCCGACGAGCACGGGCGTGGAGCGCGGCAGGCGCCGCAGGGTGGGGGCGTCGAGGTGGTCGTAGTGGTCGTGGCTGATGAGCACCGCGTCCAGCGGGGGCAGCTGCTCGGGGCTCAGGGCCGGCGCGGTCAGCCGGCGGCGGGCGCCGGGGATCCCGCCGACCAGCACCGGGTCGACGAGCAGCGTGACGTCGTCGACGTGGAGCAGCACCGAGGCGTGGCCCAGCCAGGTCACCGCGATCCGGCCCGGCCCGACCGCGGGGTACGGGTCGGCCGCGACCACCGGCACCCGCGCGCCGTCGCGCTCGGCGTGCGGCGGGAACGCCCGGAAGAGCTCGAACGCCTCGAGCGGGTTCAGCAGGTCGGCGGTGCGCCGGTGGTGGAAGTCGCGCGGCCAGCGCGGGTCGCGGCGTGCGGACGGCACGGCGGGATACCTCGGATCCGGGCTATGTGAGCACTTTCCGGGCCTATGGGCCCGGAAAGTGCTCACATGGGGTCGGGACGGGCTAGAAGGCGGGCCACGGGATCGGGGGCCACCGACCGCCGGGCGCGGGGAGCTCGTTCGCGTCGAGGAGCCGCGAGACCCGCGAGCGCAGGGCGCTGACCTCGGCGCGCGTGAGGTGGTCGTGCAGGGTGTCGTCCAGCCCGGCGGCGTTGCCCGGGGACAGCGCGGCGCGCAGCCGGTGCAGGCCCTCGACGACGTCGTCCGTCAGCGGCTCGCCGACCCAGCCCCACAGCACCGTGCGCAGCTTCTCCTCGCGGTGCAGGCAGATGCCGTGGTCGACGCCGTAGACGCCGCCGTCGATCCCGGCGAGGACGTGCCCGCCCTTGCGGTCGGCGTTGTTCACGACGACGTCGAGCGCGGCCATGCGCCGCAGGGCGGGGTCGTCGGCGTGGACGAGCAGCGCGGGATCGCCGTCCATGCCGCGGGCCCGAAGCACCGTGCGCCAGTTCTCGTCCACGTCCTTCGGCGCCAGGATGTCGACCAGCTCGCGCTCGTCGTCGGTCTCGATCCAGCGCTGCACCATGCCGGGCCCGAACGGCCCGTCGCGCAGCACGGTCGGGGGCACCACGCGGAAGCCGGCGGCCTCGCTGACGAGGAAGGTCGCCACCTCGCGGCCCGCGAGCGTGCCGTCCGGGAAGTCCCAGAGCGGGCGCTCGCCGCGCACCGGCTTGTAGACACAGCGCTCCTCGACCCCGTTGGTCGAGATCGAGCACAGCAGCGTGGTGTTGGAGGCCTCGGTGAGCCGGCCCTCGACCTCGATGCGGCCGTGGAGCAGCAGCTCCAGGGCGTCGTGGGTGGTCTCGTCCGTCGGCTGGTGGCCGTGCGTCTCCCGGTCCACGCGCCTACTCGGGGGTCGTCACGCGGCGGTAGCCGTTCTGGCGGGGGCAGACGTGGCCCGCGGCGTCGAGCGGCTGGGTGCACAGGGGGCACAGGCGGCGCCCGGCGCCGACGACCCGCTCGGCGCGGGTCGCGAAGGCGCGGGCCCCGGCCGGCGAGAGGAACACGCGCAGGGCGTCGGGACCCTCGTCGGTGTCGTCGAGGACGACCGACTCGTCGATCTCCTCCTCGGTGACCGCGAGGAGCTCGACGACGACGTTGCGCGACTCGGCGTCCCAGCCCAGGCCCATCGTGCCGACCCGGAACTCCTCCTCCACCGGGACCTCGAGCGGCGAGGTGTCGACCTCGTCCTCGGGCACCGTGACGGGGACGTCGGCGCCGAAGCGGCGCGAGACCTCCTCGAGCAGGGTGCCGATCCGCTCCGAGAGCACGGAGACCTGCTGCTTCTCGAGCAGCACGCTCACCTTCCGGGCCTGCTCGGTGGCCTGGAGGTAGAAGGAGCGCTCGCCGGGCTGCCCGACGGTGCCGGCGACGAACCGGTCGGGCTGGCGGAAGACGTGGATCACCCTGGGCATGACATCTCGATCGTAGGACTCCGGGCAGGGCACCGCTGGAGGACGGTGTCCTCTGGCGTCGGCGGAAGCCTCATGCTACTCCGGTCGACCCCCCGACGGTGGCCTCCGCGGGGACGGCGTCGTCGACCACCGGCGGCTCCTCCCCGTCGGCGCCGGACTCCGACTCCGGCTTCGGGACCAGCGCGGACAGGTCGCCACCGGTGTCGTTGACCCGCACCACGAAGGGCCGCGTCGGCGTGTAGCTGATCACGCTGACCGAGCACGGGTCGATGACGATGCGCTGGAACGAGTCCAGGTGCAGCCCCAGGGCGTCGGCGACCGCGGCCTTGATCACATCGCCGTGGCTGCACGCGACCCACAGCGCCTTGTCGCCGTGCTCGGCGCCGATGCGGGCGGCGTGACGGCGGATCGCGGCCACGGCGCGCGTCTGCATCGCCGCCAGCCCCTCGCCGCCCGGGAAGACCGCGGCCGACGGGTGGGCCTGGACGACCTTCCAGAGGTCCTCCTTGCCCAGCTCGCCGAGCTTGCGGCCCGTCCAGTCGCCGTAGTCGACCTCGGCGAGGTCGTCCTCGACCTCGGCCTCGAGGCCGCGCGCGGCCAGCAGCGGCGCGAGCGTCTCCGCGCAGCGCTGCAGCGGCGAGGTCACCACCGCGGCGAGCGGGAGCTCGGCGAGCCGGTCGACGAGCTTCTCGGCCTGCGTGCGCCCGTGGTCGTCGAGGCCGACGCCGGGGGTCCGGCCGGCGAGCACGCCCGAGGTGTTGGCCGTGGACCGTCCGTGCCGCAGCAGGATCACCGTCGTCACGAGGACGACACTACGTGGCTGTTTCCCTACGTCGCCGCGACGACCCCGTTGCTCACGGCGAGCAGGACGATCAGCCCGAGCAGGACGCGGTACCAGACGAAGACGTAGATCGTGTGGTTCTCGACGAACCGCAGCAGCCAGGCGATCGAGGCGTAGCCCAGGACGAACGCGATCACCGTCGCGACGATCATCTGCGGGATGCTCGGGAACACGACGAGCGCGCCCTGGGTGTCGGCGGCGGTCGGGTCGAGGATGTCGGGGATCTGCGTCAGCCCGGACGCGAACACCGCCGGCAGGGCCAGCAGGAACGAGAACCGGACCGCCACCGACCGTTCGAGCCCGAGGAACAGGCCCGCGGTGATCGTGCCGCCGGAGCGCGAGACGCCCGGGATCAGCGCCAGCGCCTGCGCCCCGCCCATCACCAGGCCGTCGCGCAGCGTGAGCTGGTCGGGGCCGCGGCGCTGGCGGCCGTAGCGCTCGGCGGCGGCCAGCGCGAGCGCGCCGAGGATCAGCACGGTGCCGTTGAGGTACAGGTTGCGGGCCGGGCCCTTGATCGCGTCCTCGAACAGCAGCCCGATCACCCCGATGGGGATCGAGCCGAGGATCACGTACCAGGCGAGCTTGTAGTCGTAGCCCCGTTCGTCCCGTCTCGCGAGCCCGACGAACCAGGCCCGCAGCAGGCGCCAGATGTCGGAGAAGAAGTAGATGAGCACGGCGGTCTCGGTGCCGAGCTGGGTGACCGCGGTGAACGCCGCGCCCGCGTCGTTGCCGAAGAAGAACGCCGAGGTGATCCGCAGGTGCGCCGACGACGACACCGGCAGGAACTCGGTGAGTCCCTGCACGATGCCGAGGACCACCGCCTCGAGCCATCCCATCGGCGCGCCCGCAGTCACGGCGACGGACGGTAGCCCCCTCGGGTCTCGGCTCGGCGTGCCCCCCGGGGCTTCGCCGTGACCTGTTCGTAAGCTCCTCCCCCGTGGAGCAGCGACGCCTGGGCACGAGCGGGCTGCGGGTCTCGCGTCTGGCCCTGGGCACGATGAGCTGGGGCCGCGACACCGACGCCGACGAGGCGGGCGCGTCGCTGCTGGCGTTCCTCGACGCCGGCGGCACGCTCGTCGACACCGCCGACGTCTACGCGGGCGGCGAGGCCGAGCGGATCCTCGGCGGCCTCTTCGACGACGTGATCCCGCGCAGCGAGGTGGTGGTCGCGACCAAGGCCGGCGCGCGCCGCGACGACGGCCCGTTCGGCGGGGGCGCCTCGCGCGGCGCCCTGCTCGCGGCCCTCGACGACTCGCTGGACCGGCTCAACACCGACTACGTCGACCTCTGGCAGCTGCACGAGTGGGACGACGACGTGCCGCTCGAGGAGACGCTGGCCGCGGTCGACGTGGCGCTGACCACCGGCCGCGCCCGGTACGCGGGCGTCGCGAACTACGCGGGCTGGCAGGTCGCGTCGGCGGCGACCCGGCAGAGCCTGACCTCGCTGCCGCTGGTGTCGGTGCAGTCGGAGTACTCGCTGCTCGAGCGCTCGGTCGAGACCGAGGTGCTCCCGGCCGCCGAGCACCACGGGCTCGGGCTGATGCCGTGGGGCCCGCTGGGGCGCGGGGTGCTCACCGGCAAGTACCGCGAGGGCGTGCCCGCCGACTCCCGCGGCGCCTCGGAGCACCTCGCCGGCTACGTCAACCGCCACCGCACCGAGCGCACCGCCCGGATCGTGCAGGCCGTGGTCACGGCCGCGCACGGTCTCGGCACCTCGCCGCTGGCCGTGGCGCTGGCCTGGGTGCGCGACCGCCCGGGCGTGGTCGCCCCGATCGTCGGGGCCCGTGACGGGGCCCAGCTGCTCGGCTCGCTGGCCGCCGAGGACCTCGTCCTGCCCTCCGCGATCCGCGGTGCGCTGGACGACGTCAGCTCCCCCTCGGGCCCGTCGGGGACGTCGGTGCTCGACGACGAGGCCGAGGAGCCCGACCTCCCGCCCTGGGAGTGATCCACCCGGCGGTCCATCGGGCGCCGCGATGGGTGCGCGGGGCGTGTCGCAGTGCGTACGGTGGTGCGGCTGGGTCAGGTGTCCCGGAGGTGGTCGGCTCGTGAACTCTGGTGCCCGCGATGGCGGTGCGCTCGTCGGAGCGCCGGTGGTCGAAGGGGATTGGGAGTACCAGCCCGTGCGGCTGCCCCCGGACGTCACGCGGATATCCGCGACCGTCCAGCTCGGCATCCGCGCCGAGTTCGGGGGCTGGGAGCTCGCTCGGACGCTGCTCTACGCCGACGGCAGCCGGAAGGTCTGGTTGCGCCGCAAGCTCTCCCGCGGGCTCGTCGCGGGCCTCGCGACCTAGCGCGCTACCGCCAGGGGTCGGTGATCTCCCGCAGGTCGGTGAGGATGCCCCGCAGCTGCGCCATCCGGCGCGTCCCGAGGTGGGCCTCCCACTCCGCCTCCACCCGGGCCACCACCGTCCGCGAGGCCTCCACGGCACGGTGCCCCCGCTCCGCGACCCGCACGAGCCGCGCCCGCCCGTCGTCCGGGTCGGGAACGCGGTCGACGTAGCCGAGGCGCTCCAGCTGGTCGACGAGGAAGCCGGCGCTCTGCTTGGTGATCCCGGCCTGGCGGGCGAGATCGCTGAGCCGGCTCCCGTCGGGCGCGATGCGCTGGAACACCCGTGCCTGCGACGGCGTGATGTCGCCGAAGCCGGCCGCGGCCAGCTCCTCGAACACGCGGGTCTCCATCGCGCGGTAGGGCAGGAACAGCAGGAGTCCGGTGTTGAGGTCCTCGGCCACGTTGACGAGCCTAGAAGATGGTAAGAGAATCTGACGTGTTTGGTCAGTCTCTCTGACGGGATGCCGCGATGGACGTCGACGAGAAGTGGGGCACGATCTCCGCCCAGCGCGTGGTGCTGGCCGACCTGCTCGCGGGTGCGACCCCCGCCGCGCTCGACCAGCCGTCGCTGTGCGCGCGCTGGCGGGTCCGCGACGTCGCGGCGCACGTCGCCCTGACGCCGCGCTCCCCCGGCCTGCTCGGCATCCTGGCGCTGGCCGTGCGCGCCCGCGGCGACTTCGACGAGGTCAACCGGTCGATGGCGGTGGCCCACGCCGAGCGGCTCGGACCGCACGTCGCCGACGAGCTGCGGGCGGTCGCGTCCCGCCGGCGCAAGCCCGCGATCACGACGCTCGACAACCTCCTGTTCGACACGCTGGTGCACGTCCAGGACGTCGCCGTGCCCCTCGGCGTCGAGGTCGACACGCCGCGGGAGGGCGCCCGCGAGGGCGCCGAGCGCGTGTGGCGGATGGGCTGGCCCTTCTGGGCCCGGCGCCGCCTGCGGGGCCTCGAGCTCTCCGCCACCGACACCGACTGGATCCGGGGGCACGGCACGCCGGTCCGCGGGTCGATCCGCGACCTCCTGCTCCTGCTCACCGGCCGCACCGCGACCGCGCTGCCCCGGCTCGAGGGCGCTGGCGTGCAGCGGCTCGCCGCCGCCCGCTGACTACGGCGCGCGCAGGACGACGCGACCGGTCGTGCGCCGGGCCGCCAGCTCCGTCAGGGCGGTCGGCAGGTCCTCGAAGGCGTACTCGGCGCCCACCAGCGGGTCAATCGCCCGCCGCGCCCACAGCGCCTCGATCTCGCGCTGCCAGGCCTCGACGAGCTCGGGCGACCGCTCCCGGTACGCCGCCCAGTGCACGCCGACCACCGCGTAGTTCTTCACCAGCGCGTGGTTGGTCGGGGCGTCGGCGATGCGCCCGCCGGCGAACCCGATGACGAGCAGACGGCCCTCCCAGGCCACCACGCGGCGGGCGGCGTCGAAGGAGTCGCCGCCGACCGGGTCGTAGACGACGTCGGCGCCCCGGCCGCCGGTCAGCTCCCGCACGGCGGCCACCAGGTCGTCGGGGGCCACCAGCACCTCGGCGCCGGCCGCCCGCACCACGGCCGCCTTGGCCTCGTCGCCGACGACGCCGATCACGCGCGCGCCGGCCGCCCGGCCCAGCTGCACCGCGGCGAGCCCCACGCCGCCCGCGGCGGCGAGCACGAGCAGCGTCTCGCCCGCGGCGAGCGTCGTGCGGTGGTGCAGCGCGCACCACCCGGTCTGGTACGAGACGAAGAACCCCGCGGCCTGGGCGGCGCTCATCCCCTCGGGCCACGGCCACGTGGTGCGCAGCAGCGCCTCCTGCGCGAAGCCGCCGTGCGGCGGCGACACCGGCCCGAACACCCGCCGGCCGTCGTCGGTCGTGCCCGCCACCTCGAGGCCCGGGGTGAACGGTGGCGGGATCCGCTCCTGGTACTCGCCGGCGACGTGGAGGATGTCGGCGAAGTTCAGCGCGGCGGCCGCCACCCGCACCCGGGTCTCCCCCGGCCCGGGCTCCGGGCGCGGCACGTCGGCGACCTCGAGGACCTCGGCGAACGGCCCGTACCGCGGCACCCGCCAGGCGCGCATCAGGCCCGCAGCAGGATGCGCTCGAGCACCCGGGTGCCGAAGGTCAGGGCGTCGACGGGCACGCGCTCGTCGATGCCGTGGAAGAGCGCGGTGAAGTCGAGGTCCGGGGGCAGGCGCAGCGGCGCGAATCCGAAGCAGCGCATCCCGAGCTTCACGAACGCCTTGGCGTCGGTGCCGCCGGACATCATGTAGGGCAGCGTGTGCGCCTGCGGGTCCTCGTCCTGCACGGCCCGGGTGATCACGTCGACCAGGTCGCCGTCGAAGGGGGTCTCGACGGCCTCGAGGTTGCGGATCCACTCGCGCTCGACGTCGGGGCCCAGCAGCTCGTCGAGCTCGCGCTCGAACGCCTCCTGGCGCCCCGGCAGGACGCGGCAGTCGACGGTCGCCTCGGCCACCGACGGGATGACGTTGGCCTTGTAGCCGGCCTGCAGCATGGTGGGGTTCGCGGTGTCGCGGGTGGTGGCGCCGACGACGCGCGCGACCCCGCCGAGCTTCGCGACGGCCCCGTCGAGGGCGGCCGCGGAGTCGGTGGGGAACTCGATGCCGGTCAGCTCGGTGATCTCGTCGAAGAAGCCCTGGACCGACTCGGTGAGCACCAGCGGGAAGCGGTGGCGGCCCAGCCGGGCGACGGCCTCCGCGAGGAGCGTCACCGCGTTCTCGTCGTGGATCATCGACCCGTGGCCGGGCCGCGACCGGACGCGCAGCTTCATCCACGCGATCGACTTCTCGGCGGTCATCACGGGGTAGACGCGGGTGTCCTCGCCGAGCGTCAGCGAGAACCCGCCGACCTCGCCCAGCGCCTCGGTGCAGCCCGCGAACAGGTCGGGGCGGTGCTCGGCGAGCCAGTGGGACCCGTAGGCGCCGCCCGCCTCCTCGTCGGCGAGGAACGCGAACACGATGTCGCGCGGGGGCACCGTGCCCTCGGCCGCGAACTGGCGCGCCAGGGCCAGGATCATCGCGTCCATGTCCTTCATGTCCACCGCGCCCCGGCCCCAGACGTAGCCGTCCTGTACCGAGCCCGACAGCGGGTGGACCGACCACTCGCTCTCGTCGAACGGCACGACGTCGAGGTGCCCGTGCACCAGGAGCGCCGGCCGGTCGGGATCCGCGCCCTTGAGGCGGGCGAACACGTTGTGGCGTCCGGGCGCGCCGGACTCGATCACCTCGGTCTCGTACCCGACCTCGCGCAGCTTCGCGTCCACGTACGCGGCGGCCTCCGCCTCGCCCGTGGTCGTCGCGAGGTCACCGGTGTTCTGGCTGTCGATCTGGATGAGCTCGCTGGTCAGCGTCACGACCTCGTCCTCGGCACGACCCATGCGCCGCATCCTGCCACCCACCGTGATCGCTCTGCGCGGTGTCGTCTACGCTGTCGTCACGCAAGTCCGAGTGGCGGAATGGCAGACGCGCTAGCTTGAGGTGCTAGTGCCCTAGTAGGGCGTGGGGGTTCAAGTCCCCCCTCGGACACCCCCTGTTCTCCTCCCGGTCCCGGCGATGCGCCCGGGCCGCTCCCTCCTGCCAGACTGCGCGCCATGGACGGGGCGCCCTGCTGGGCCGAGCTGGACGTCGAGGATCCCGAGGCCGTGACGGCGTTCTACGCCGCGGTGCTCGGGTGGTCGGTGGACGCCGGCGTCGGCGCCGACCACCAGCACCGGATCGTGCGGCGTGACGAGCACGCCGTGGGGGCGTTCGGCTCCCCCGGCGTCGCGGCACCGCCGGCCTGGACGCTCTACCTGCGGGTCGACGACGTCGACGCGGCCGCGGAGTCGCTCGCCGAGCTCGGCGGCGAGGTGCTGCACGGTCCCGAGGACGACCACGACGGCGGGCGCTTCCTCGTCGCGACCGACGCCGGCGCCGCGGTGGTCGGGCTGTGGGAGTCCGACCACGACGTGCCCGCGCCCGGGCCCGGGCGGCTGTGCTGGGCGGAGGCCGCGTCGGCCGAGCCGGGCACCACGCGCAGCTTCTACACCGAGCTGCTGGGCTGGCGCTGGGCCGAGGACGGCGCCGGACCGGGCCACCTCGCCGGTGGCGGCGGCGACGGGCCGGTCGCGGGGCTCGGCCTCGCCGGCGACGCGCTCCCCCACTGGCTCCCGGTGTTCGCGGTGCGCGACGCCGACGCCGCCGTCAGGGCCGCCGCGGAGGCGGGCGGGGAGGTCGTGGTCCCCGTCGACGCCGGACCCCGGGGCCGGCAGGCGACGCTCGCCGACCCGGGCGGCGCCCGCTTCGGGGTGCTCGAGATCGGCTGAGCCGGTCGCGGGCGCTCGGGATCGGTACAGTCGGGTCCGGGCTGCCGGGGAGGGCCGAACGTGGAGCGGGACGCCGTCGCGGTGGTGCCGCCCCGCCGCATCCGCTCGTCCCCCTGGCTGTGGCTGCTCCTCGCCGCGCTGCCCTGGGCCTGGTTCCCGCTGCGCGACGAGCTGGCCCTGGTCGGCGACGTCCTCGCCATCGTGCTGCCGGTCGCGGCGGGCCTGGCGGCGGTCGCGGCCGTGGTGCTCAGCCGCCGGTGGGGCAGCTGGTGGGGCCTGCTCACCGCGGTCTCGGTGGTGCTCGCGGCGGCCGTCGCCGTCGTCGGTCCGTGGACACCCGAGGACGCCGGTGCGGTGCGCCCCGGCGCGGGCGTCACGGTCGCGAGCGCGAACGTCACGACCAGGACCTCGACGGTGCCCGCGCTGCGGGCGGCCGGCGCCGACGTGCTGGTCGTCGTCGAGAACGACCGGCGCATCGACGCCGCGCTCGCCGAGTCGTACCGCTTCCACGTGTACGCCGGCGGCACGCCCGCGGTCGGCGTCTACAGCCGCTTCCCGGTCCGCCTGCTCGACGCCCCGGGCCCCGACTTCCCGGGCGTGCGGGCGGCGGTCGACGCGCCGGGGACGACGGGGCCGTTCGTGGTCTACGGCCTGCACGTCCCGCGGCCGTGGTGGACCGGCGGCTTCGGCTACCAGTCGACGCCCGCCGAGCACCACCGGCTGGTCGAGGAGATCGCCGGGCGGGTCGCTCGCGAGCCCGGCCCGGTGGTCGTCGCCGGCGACCTGAACTCGACCGACCGGGCCCGCGACTACCGCCTGCTCGACGCCGGTCTCGTCGACGCGATGCGCGACGGCTGGGCGGGGCCGACGTCGGTGACCCAGTGGCGCGCCTTCCTCCTGCGCATCGACCACCTGTTCGTCGGTCGGGGCTGGTGTGGCGACGGCGCGCACCGCGTGGAGCTCCCCGGCTCGGACCACGACGCGATCGTCGCCACCGTCGGGCCCTGCGCCGTCACCCCGCCCTGACCTCGTCGCCGACGGCGATCGTGCCCGAGGTCAGCACGCGGCAGATCGCCCCGCCGCGGTCGTGCAGCGCCCGCGCGGCGCCGGGGCCGATCTCGGTGTCCATCACGCGGCACGGGGCGGCGCGGCGCACGACCTCGAGCACCACGTCGCCGACGACCAGCCGCGCGCCCGGGTCGGTGGGGACGGCGCCGTGGTCGAGCGTGAGGGTGCGCCGGGTGAGCTCCTCGGGCACGGGGGCGCCGAAGGCCTCGCTCGCCGCGGCGAGCTCGTCGCGGCTCTGCACCGAGACGTGGCGGTGCCGGGTGCCGTGGTGGCGGTCGCCGACGATCCCGCGCCCCGCCTCGGCCTCGATGCGGGACACCGACGTCATCGGGGCCTTCCGCTCCGGCGCCGTGTACAGCGCCGCCACCCGGGCCACCGTGCTCAGCCCTTGGCCACCAGCGGGGTGACCTCGGTGCCGAGCAGCTCGATCGAGTGCAGCAGATCCTCGTGCGCGAGGCGCGGGTTGGTCATCTGCAGGTTGATCCGCTCGACGCCGCCGAGCTGCTCGGAGACCCGCAGGACCTTGTCGGCCACGGTCTGCGGGTCGCCGACGAAGAAGGCGCCGTCGGGGCCGCGCATGGCGTCGAACGCGCGCCGGGTCGGGGGCATCCCGCCGCGCTCGGCGGCGACCTGGGTGAACATCTCCTGCCAGCCCGGGTAGAAGGCGTTGGTGGCCTTCGCGACGTCGTCGCCGAGGAACCCGAAGCAGTGCAGCCCCACCCGCAGCGCCTCCGGCGGGTGGCCGGCGTGCTCACCCGCGCGGCGGTAGAGGTCGACGAGTGGGGCGAACTGCCGCGGCTCGCCGCCGATGATGGCGATCATGAGGGGCAGGCCGAGCAGCCCGGCCCGTGCGAACGACTCGGGCGTGCCGCCGACCCCGACCCAGATCGGCAGCCGCTCCTGGGACGGGCGCGGGTAGACGGGCTGGTCGTGCAGGGCCGGCCGGTGCTGTCCCGACCAGGTCACCGTCGGCGACTCGTTGATCTTGAGCAACAGGTCGAGCTTCTCGGTGAACAGGTCGTCGTAGTCCTCGAAACGCAGCCCGAACAGCGGGAACGCCTCGGTGAACGAGCCGCGCCCGACGACCAGGTCGACCCGGCCGCGCGAGATCAGGTCGATCGTCGCGAACTCCTGGAACACCCGCACCGGGTCGGCGGCCGAGAGCACGGTGACGGCGCTGCGCAGCCGGATGGTCTCGGTGCGGGCCGCCGCGGCCGCGAGGATCACCGGCGGCGCGGCGTCGAAGTACTCGCTGCGGTGGTGCTCGCCGATGCCGTAGGAGTGCAGCCCGACGCGGTCGGCGAGCGCGATCTCCTCGAGCAGGTGCTCGAAGCGCTCCTCGGGGCCGATCACCCGCTCGGTGGCGGGGTCGGTGACGCGGGCGACGAAGCTGTCGACGCCGAGCAGGACGGGCTCGGTCACAGGGTCCTCTGCAGACGCTCGGCGAGGGTGTTGACGAACGTGGTCGGCTCCTTGAGCTCGCCGCCCTCGGCCAGCAGCGCCATGCCGTAGAGCAGGCGGGCGACGTCGGGGTCGGCGTCGCCGGCGCCCTGCTTGTCGCGCAGGCCGCTGACCAGCGCGTGCTGCGGGTTGAGCTCGAGGATCCGCTTGGTCACCGGCGGCTCCTGGCCCATCGCCCGGTACATCTTCTCCAGGGTCGGCGAGAGGTCGCCGGGGTCGCCGACGAGGCAGGCCGGCGAGCTCGTCAGGCGCGTCGAGAGCCGCACCTCCTTGACGTCGTCGGCGAGCTCGGTGCCCATCCAGGTGAGCAGGTCGTCGAAGCCCTCGGGCTTGTCCTCCTCGCCGCCGAGGTCGACGTCGCCCTTGGCGATCGAGGCCATCGGGGTGCCGTCGAACTCGCTGACGGCGTCGGTCCAGACCTCGTCGACCTGGTCGGTGAGCAGCAGGACCTCGAAGCCCTTGGCGCGGAACGCCTCGATGTGCGGGGAGTTCTCGATGCTCGCCCGGGTGGCGCCGGTGAGGTAGTAGATCGACTCCTGGCCCTCGGGCATGCGCTCCTTGTAGGCCTTGAGCGTGGTGGTCCCGTCCGGCGAGTGGGTGGACGGGAACGAGCTCGCGGCGAGGATCGCCTGCTGGTTGTCTGGGTCGGTGAGCAGGCCCTCCTTGAAGGCGCGCCCCAGCTCGGTCCAGAACGTCGCGTACTTCTCGGGCTCGTTCTCCTGCAGGGCGGCGACCGTCTGCAGCACCTTGCGGACCAGCCGCTTGCGGATGGCCTGGATCTGGCGGTCCTGCTGGAGGATCTCGCGCGAGACGTTGAGCGAGAGGTCGGCGGCGTCGACGACGCCCTTGACGAAGCGCAGGTACTCGGGGACGAGCGCCTCGCAGTCGTCCATGACGAAGACGCGCTTGACGTAGAGCTGCACGCCGCGCCGGGCCTCGCGCATGAACAGGTCCATCGGCGCGTGCGAGGGCAGGAACAGCAGGCCCTGGTACTCGAAGGTGCCCTCGCCCGAGAGCCGCATGGTCTCCAGCGGCTCCTGCCAGTCGTGGCTGACGTGGCGGTAGAACTCGGTGAGCTCCTCGTCGGTGACCTCGGCCTTCGGCCGGGCCCACAGCGCCTTGCGGGAGTTGATCGGCTCGGTGTCGCCGTCCTCGCCCGTGATCAGCCGGATCGGCCAGGTGATGAAGTCCGAGTAGCGCTTGACGATGCGCCGCACCGTCTCGGGCTTCGCGTAGTCGTGGAGGCTGTCCTCCGCGTCCTCGGGCTTGAGGTGCAGGGTGATCGCGGTGCCCTGCGGGGCGTCCTCGACCGGCTCGAGGGTGTAGGTGCCCTCGCCCGTCGACTCCCAGTGCACGCCCTCGCCGGTGCCGGCCTTGCGGGTCACCATCTCGACCCGGTCGGCGACCATGAAGCTCGAGTAGAAGCCGATGCCGAACTGGCCGATGAGGTCCTCGGCGTTGCCGTCCTGCGCCTCGCGCAGCTGGGCCAGCATCTCGGCGGTGCCCGACTTCGCGATCGTGCCGATCAGCTCGACGACCTCGTCGCGCGTCATGCCGATGCCGTTGTCACGGACCGTCAGCGTGCGGGCCTCGGCGTCCTGCTCGAGCTCGATGCGCAGGTCCGAGGTGTCGACCTCGAGGTCCTTGTCCTGGTACGAGGCGAGCCGCAGCTTGTCCAGCGCGTCGGACCCGTTGGAGATCAGCTCGCGCAGGAAGACGTCCTTGTCCGAGTAGATCGAGTGGATCATCAACTGGAGCAGCTGACGGGCCTCGGCCTGGAACTCGATCGTCTCGCTCATACGTCCTCTCCCTGGTGCGTGGCCGTGCGCCCCCAGGATATCGACCGGCCCGCGCGGGGATCAGGTCGACCGACCACCGGAGACGGACACGACCTGGCCGGCGAGGAAGTCGCTCGCCCCGGACGCGAGGGCCAGCGCCAGCTCCGCCGCCTCGACGCCCTCGCCGAGCCGGCCCGCCGGGATCTGGGCCTCGAACGACTCGCGGACGGCGTCGTCGGCGAGCATCGCGTCCGTGTAGTACATGTTGTTGCGCACGTCGGCGGGTCCGAGGGCGTTGACCTGCACGTGGTGCGGCGCGACCTCCGCGCCCACGGCCTGGAGGAAGGCGTTCTGCGCGCCGCGGGCCGCGGAGTAGATGCCGAGGCCCGGGATGGCGCCCCAGGTGATCGTTCCCGCGCCGGGCGGGGTTCACGCCGGTTGGGCGCAACCGACCTGCGCGTGATCGCTCCCGGTGCTCCGTGCACCCGATGTCACAGGGTCCCGGGAGCACCTGGACCGATCATGGCGCCGCTCAGAGGTCGAGGGCGGCGCGGAGTGCGCCGTCGATCCGGGTCAGCGTGGTCGCGTCCAGCATGCCGAGGCGCTCGCTCACCCACGCGCGGTAGAGCCGGGTGAGGTCGCCGGCGTAGGCGACGCGGCCGTCACCGACGGGGATCGCGAGCACGTCGCCCGGGTCCTGGGCCCGCAGCTCGATCCCGAGGAGCCACGGGCGGGGTGAGTCGTTGATGCCGTCGCTCGAGAGCAGCACCACCGCGCGCCGGACGTCCGGCGACGACGGGCGGGTGTAGCGGCGGATCTCACCGCGTCGCACGGACCTCGTCCTCCGCGGCGGCGAGGTCGGCGTCGTCGGCGGCCGCCTCGCTCGCCGGGTCGCCCCACGCGGTGCCGGCGCCCTGGCGCACGGCCTCACGCCGTGCCGCGCGGGACAGCCACGCCGACGTCGACAGGCCCGCGCGTCGGGCGGAGGCCTCGGCGAGGTCCACCGCGGTCTCGTCGAGGGAGTACGTGACCTTCCGGGTCGCCATACCTTTCACCGTATCGCCTGTCGGGCTGAGTCCGGCGAGATCGCTCCCGGTGCTCCTCCGGGGCGATGTCATCGACCCGCCGGAGCACCCGCGGCGATCACGGGCCGCGCGCGCACCGCCCACCACGCCAGTGCCACCGCCGTCGCGACGATCGCCACGCCGAGCGGGACGTGCACCGCGAGGACGCCGACGTAGCCGATCGCCACCTGCGCGGTCTCGGCGACGACCAGCGCGCCCGACACCGCGATCGGCCAGGGCGACAGGCGACCCGGGCGCCAGGCGAGCACCGCGAGAGGGACCTGCAGCATCGCGACGAGCAGCAGGGTGCCGCCGACCGCCTGGTGCACGACGAGTCCGGCGTCGGACGCCTGCAGCAGCGCGCCGGCGGCGAACGCCTGGACGACGGTCATCACCGCGTGCAGCACAGCGACCACCCGGAAGGCGGCGACCAGCACCTCACCCATGCGCGTGCCCGATCACGGGCGCGGGCCGCTGCCCGGGGCCCACGACGAGGAACTGGAGCATCATGCCGTCGTCCTCGTGGCGCAGCATGTGGCAGTGGATCATGTAGGGCACCTCCGGGTCGGCGTACGGGCCCACGCGCACCAGCAGCCGCACGGTGCGCCCGGGCGGGACGGCGACGGTGTCCTTCCACGCCCGCTCCCCCGGCGAGAGCACCTGGAGCCGGGCGTCGTGCACGTGGATGTTGTGCGGCAGCGTGTGCCGGTTGGCGAGCTCCCAGATCTCGGTCGCGCCCGCCTCGACCACCTCGTCGACGCGGCCCATGTCCATCGCCAGCCCGTTGATCCGGTTGCTCGACAGGACGAAGCGGCGGGTGCGGAGCGCTGCACCTTCGTCCAGCGGCGCCTCCCGCGACAGCACCGCCGGCACCGCGGGCGAGGGCTCCAGCCGGTCGGCGGGGCGCAGTTCGAGCAGGTCGAGGGTGTCGTGGCCGCCGGCGGCGATCGCGATCCCGTTGACCGCGCCGAGCTCGTCGGGCAGCGAGCGCAGCACCGTGCGCCGGCCCGGCGCGCACTCGACGACGATCTCGGCGCGCTCCCCCGGCGTGAGCAGGACGTCGGGCACCACGCGCGGCGACGGGAGCAGGCCGCCGTCGGTGCCGACGAGGGTCACCGGAGCGCCGGCGCCGACCCGGTAGCTGCGCGCCGGCGAGGCGTTGAGGACGCGCAGGCGCACGCGGGTGGTGCGCACGTCGAGGTACGGCGCGACCGTCCCGTTGACCAGCACCGTGTCGCCGAGCAGCCCGACGGCGTTGCGGTGCGCGGTGTCGAAGCTTCCGTCCGGGGCGAAGCTGCGGTCGGTCAGCACGACGGGGACGTCGTCGACGCCGTAACGCCCGGGCAGGTCGACCCGGACGTCGTCGTCGACGAGGATGAGCCCGGCGAGACCCCGGTGCACGTGCCGTTCGGTCGCCCCGTGCGGGTGCGGGTGGTACCAGAGCGTGGCGGCGGGCTGGTCGACGCGCCACGACGCCTCCCAGGTCTCGCCGGGCGCGATCGGCTGGTGCGGGCCGCCGTCCATGCGGGCGGGCAGGGTCATGCCGTGCCAGTGGGTGGTCGTGGTCTCGGGCAGGCGGTTGGTGACGCGGACGACGACCTCCTCGCCGCGCCGGGCCCGGATCGTCGGGCCGCCGAACGGGAGCCCGCCGTAGCCCCAGGTCGGGGTGGTGGGGCCGTCGAGGAACGCGCTCTCGCCGGGAGCGGCGGTGAGCTCGACGACGCGGCGGCCGGCGGCGTCGCGGCCGGCGAGCGCGAGCGGCGGGATCGCGAGCGGGCGCTGAGCGGGCCGGCGGACCACCGGCGGGGCGCCGGACGAGCACGCCGCCAGCCCGACCGCGGCGCCGGCGGCGAGCGTGGCGCCGAGGAAGCGGCGGCGGGAGAGGGGCACGGCGCCGAGCCTCGCGAGCCGACGTCCCCGGGGCGTCGGCGTCCCGACGTGTCCCCGGCGTACGCGCGACGACGTAGGCACCCCGAGAACCGCTCGCGCCGGCATCGAGCGCGTGGCGATACGGACACTGGGCGTCTGCGACGCCACGCCGCTGACACTTCGGGGTCGGCGTCGAGCGTGTGGTGATACGGACACTCAACGTCTGCGGTGGCCCACCGCTGACATCAGCGCACCGCGCGCGGGACCACGGCCCCCGACTCGTAGGCGATCACGACGAGGGCCGGGCGGTCGCGGGCGTCGAGCTTGGTGAGCAGGCGGCCCACGTGCGTGCGGGCGGTGGCCGCGCTGATCACGAGGCGCGCGGCGATCTCGTCGTTGGTCAGCCCGGCGCCGACCAGCGCGAGCACCTCGCGCTCGCGGGGGGTGAGGACGTCGAGGCGGGTCGCGTCGACCAGCGGCGCGGGGCGGGCGGCGAACTCGGCGATGAGGCGGCGGGTCACGGCCGGGGCGAGCAGCGCATCGCCGCGGGCGACGAGGGCGATGGCGCGGACGAGGTCGGCGGGCTCGGCGTCCTTGAGCAGGAAGCCGGCCGCCCCGCCGCGCAGCGCGCGGTACACGTACTCGTCGAGGTCGAAGGTCGTGAGCACGAGGACCGCGGTGCCGGCCAGGGACGGGTCGGCGACGATCGTCTCCAGCGCCGTGAGCCCGTCGACCCCGGGCATCCGCACGTCCATCACGGCCACGTCGGGGCGGGTCTCGCGGACGAGCGCGACCGCGGCGGCCCCGTCCCCCGCCTCGCCGACCACCGCGAAGCCGTCCTCGGTCTCGAGCAGCACGCGCAGCCCGGCCCGGACGAGCTGCTGGTCGTCGGCCAGGGCCACCCGGATCACGGCGCGCCGACCGGCAGCCGCGCCTCGACCACCACGCCCTCCGGCGTCGCGGTCACGGCCGAACAGCCGCCGACCGCGGCGGCGTGCTCGTCGAGGCCGCGCAGGCCGTGGCCCGGGGTCAGCTCGCCGGTCGGGCCGCCGTCGTCGGCGACGCGGATCCGCAGCTCGTCGGCGGTGTCGGCGAGATCGACGACGACCCGGCGGCCCTGCCGCGCGTGGCGGACGGCGTTGGTCACCGCCTCGCGCACGATGCGGAACGCCGCGGCGTCGACGCCCGGGGCGGGCTGCCCGGCGCTCCCCCGCACCTCGACGTCGACGCCGGCCAGGCCCGCGACGCGCACGACCTCGTCGAGGCGGTGCAGCCCGGCGACACCGGCGGGCTCGGCGTCGCGCAGGACGCCGAGCACGTTGCGCAGCTCGGCCAGCGCGGCGCTGCTCGCCTGCTTGATCTCCAGGAGCGCCGCGACCGCCTGCTCGGGACGGCGGTCGGCGACGTGCGCGCCGACGCCGGCCTGCACCGCGATCATCGCGAGGCTGTGGGAGACGACGTCGTGCACCTCGCGGGCCACGCGCAGCCGCTCCTGCTCGACGCGCCGGCGCGCCTGCTCCTGCGCCTGCTCGACGGCGGCGGTCTGGGCTCGCCGCAGGCCCCCGACCGCGACACCGACCGCGACCGTCGCGACGATCCACATGACGTGCTCCGGGGCGGTCGCCACGACCCGGCCGTCGATGACCCGCTCCAGCCCGACCCAGGCCACGAAGAGCAGCACGCCGACGCCGACCGAGCGGGGCCAGCTCAGGCGCGTCGCGACCGTGTACATCGCCACGGCGACCATGAGCGAGGCCGGCCCGTCGGGGTAGGCGAGCCAGTAGTACGGCGCGACCGCGGCCAGGGTCAGCGCGAGCACCACCAGCGGGGCCCGGCGCCGCCACGCCAGCACGAGGGCCGCGCCGGCGATCAGCAGGGCGCCGCCGGGCCACCACGGCCGGTCGGCCGGGGTCGCGGCGGCGGCCGTCCCCGCGAGGCACAGCGCGGCGAGCACGGCGGCCAGGGCCAGGTCGGGCGCCGGCGGCCACCACCGTGACCGGGCGAAACGGACGATCGGGGTCACCCCGGCGACGCTAGGGGTCCGCGGCGCGCCTGTCGTCAGCGTCTCGACGTACCCGACCCGGGGATCCGTCGGGGTCGCGCCGGGGCCCGGCGTCAGGGGCACCTACCATCGATGGATCAACCCTTGCTGGTGAGGAGTGGGACACCCATGGCGCGCGACGGCGGTACGACCTTCGAGAAGCAGGTGCTCGAGGCGTCGGAGCGTCTGTCGGGCATTGCCGAGCGGACCCCGCTGCAGCGCAACCCGCGCCTGTCCGGCGCCACGGGCACCCGGGTCTGGTTCAAGCGCGAGGACCTCCAGGTCGGGCGTTCCTACAAGCTGCGCGGCGCCTACAACCTCATCAGCCAGCTCGACGACGACGCCCGCGCGGCCGGCGTGGTGTGCGCGAGCGCCGGCAACCACGCCCAGGGCTTCGCGTTCGCCTGCGCCGCGCACCGCGTGCGCGGCCGCGTCGTCATCCCGTCGACCACGCCGCGCCAGAAGCGCGAGCGGATCGTCGCCCTCGGCGGCGACATGATCGACCTGGTGGTCGACGGCGACACCTACGACGAGTCCTCGGCCGCCGCGACACGGTGGTCCGGGGAGACCGGCGCGACCCTCGTCCCCGCCTTCGACGACACCCGCACCGTGGCCGGGCAGGCGACGGTGGTGGCCGAGATCGTCGACCAGCTCGGCGAGGCGCCCGACACGATCGTCGTGCCGGTCGGCGGCGGCGGCCTGCTCGCCGGCACCGCCACCTGGCTGCAGGCCACCCACCCCCGCACCCGGGTGATCGGTGTCGAGCCCGCCGGCGCGCGCAACGTCGCCGCCGCCCTGCACGCCGGCAGCCCGGTGGTGCTCGACGAGCACGGGTTCGACCGCTTCGTCGACGGCGCCGCGGTGCGCAAGGCCGGCGCGGTGACCTACCCGCTGATCCGCCGCTCGGGCGCCGAGCTCGTCGCCGTCGACGAGGGCCTGGTCTGCACCGAGATGCTCGCGCTCTACCAGACCGACGGCATCATCGCCGAGCCCGCGGGCGCGCTGGCGGGCGCCGCGATCCGCCCCGACGGGCCGGGCCTGGACCTGGTGCCGGGCGAGACCGTGGTCGTGGTCCTCTCCGGCGGCAACAACGACGTCTCGCGCTACGCCGAGGTCATCGAGCGCTCGCTGCGCTTCCAGGGCCTCAAGCACTACTTCCTCGTCGAGTTCCCGCAGGAGCCCGGCGCGCTGCGCCGCTTCCTCGACGAGGTGCTCGGGCCGGACGACGACATCACGCGCTTCGAGTACGTCAAGCGCGACAACCGCGAGGCCGGCCCGGCGCTGGTCGGCGTCGAGATCGGCGCCCGCGACGACCTCGAGCCGCTCCTGGAGCGCATGGCCCGCTCGCCGCTGCAGATCGAGGCGCTGGAGCCCGGGTCGCCGGCGTTCCGCTTCCTCGTCTGACGCCGTCTAGAGGTTCCTCGCCCACCGCGTCGCGGGCGCCGACCACCCGGGCCCCTGGTAGGGCTCGCCGTCGACCGTCCAGCCGCGGCGGGCGTAGAACGCCTGGGCACCCGTGTTCGCGGTGTAGACCCACAGGGTCGCCCGCGTGAAGCCCGCGGCCGCGAGGTGCGCGACGCCCGCGTCGTGCAGCGCGCCGCCGGCGCCGGTGCCGATGACCTCGGGGTCGAGGTAGAGGGTGTAGAGGACGGCGCTCACCCCCGTCGTGTCGCCGGCGAGCTCGGGGTCGCGCGACGGGCCGACGGTGCAGTAGCCCCGCACCCGGCCCTGCTCGTCGTCGGCGACGAACACCGCCATCGGCTCGGGCGCCGCGATCGCGGAGCGGCGGACCTCGGCGACCTCGCCCGCGTCGAGGGCGTCGAGGCGCTCGTCGGCGACGATGCCGCGGTAGGTGTGCCGCCAGCCGGCGACGGTGATCTCGCCGATCCGGTCGGCGTCGGCCTCGACCGCGCGGCGGATGGTCCAGCGCACCCGATCAGTCTCCCGCCGCCGCCCGCGCCGCCACACGCTCGGGGACGGGTTCGGACGCGACGGGCGTGACGGCGATCGCCGCGAGCGGGGCGAGGGCGGCGACGGCGAAGCCCACCGCGTAGCTCGAGACGCCGATGAGCGCGCCCAGGGCGGGCGGGGCGATCGTGGCGACGATGTTCTGGGTGGTGTTCTGCACGCCGAGCGCGCGGCCGGACCACCCGGGCCCGGCGATCTCGGCCGTGGCGACGAACGCGAGGCCGTTGTCGGCGACGGTGATCACCGAGCCGGCGGCGATCCCGGCCACGGCGACCAGCCCGAGGGTGAGGTCGCCGAACGCGAACACCAGCAGCACCCCGGCGCTCGCCACCGCGAGCTGGCGCATCGGGCGCAGCCGCGAGCCCACGCGGTCGGACCACCAGCCGCTGGCGATGCGCCCGCCCGCCCCCGCGATCTGCGCGGCCGCGACGAAGACGCCCGCCGCGCCCGGCGACCAGCCCTGCTCGCGCACGAGGTACTCGAGCGAGAACGCCGAGACCGCGAACTGCGGCAGCACCAGCAGCGCGCTGGCCGCGTGCACGCGGGGCAGGACCGCGGTGCGGTACGGCGAGGCGGGCGGGGCCTCGCCCGGCGCGCGCGGGGTGCGCGGCGGGTCGGCGGCGACCACGACGACGAGCACCGCGCACACCACGCAGGCGAGCGCCGGCCACCCGAGGGCGGGCAGCGGGCCCTCGCGCGCCGCGAGGGTCGGCAGCACGAGCCCGGCCGCGGCCACCCCGAGGGGCTGGGCGGTCTGGCGGATCCCCATCGCGAGGCCGCGCTCGTCGAGGTCGAACCAGCCCATGATCAGGCGCCCGCTGGCGGCGTTCACCGAGGCCGCACCGACGCCGGCGAGCACGAGCAGCCCGACGGTGGTGGTGAGCGAGGGCAGCGCGAGCAGCGCGAGCACCCCGGTGACCACCCCGCAGGCGCCGAGGCCGACGGCCATCGGCAGGCGCTCGCCGACCCGGTCGACGACCGCGCCCCAGGCGATCAGCGCCATCAGGAGCCCGAGGGTCGGGGCGGCGACGACGATCCCGACCGCGGCGAGCGAGAGGCCGCGCTCGTCGCGCAGGCTCGGCACGAGGAACGGCACGCCGTAGACCACTGCCGACGCGGCCGTCTGGGCGGCGACGCCCGCGGCGAGCACGGCCCAGCGTCGACGGGATGGCACGGCTCCCTGTTCTACGCCTCCGGCGCCCACTCCGCAGGAAATCTCTCCCACATCGTGGGACAGCTCAGCGTGACGTCAGTCCCACGAGCAGGTCGGCGCGGCGGTCGGCGTCCTCGCCGCGGGCGTGGTGCGACCAGGCGGCGAGCACCGCGAGCACCGCCGCGAGCAGCGGCAGGTCGCCCAGGAGCCAGGCCAGGACGCCCGCGAGGTGCTGGTCGGCGAGCAGGTCCGGGGCCCAGGGCAGGCGCAGCCGGACGAAGAAGTCGTCGACCCAGATCTGCCCGCTGCCGCCGTCGGCCGGGAGCACCGGCGTGCGCGACACCGGGTGGTCGGCCGCCAGCAGCGCCAGCCCGACCAGCGCGTGCACCGGCATCGACGCGAGCAGGAACGTCAGCCGGGCGATCGGCGGCAGGCCCGGCCCGTCCGGCGGCCCGGCGACCAGCGGGCCGAGGAACAGCACCCCGACCAGCAGGAACCACAGCGTCATCAGCGGCTGCAGCCAGCCCAGCGGCTGGGTCAGCGCGAACACCGGCGTGAGGTAGAGCAGCGCGGGCGAGCCGACGACGAGCACGAGAGCGACGGCGGGATGGCTCGCCCACCGCAGGGTCGGGGCCGCGAGGACGTGCTCGAGCCAGTCCGCGGGCCCCTCCCGCGCGCCCTCGGGCAGCGTGCGCCGGGCCAGCACGACCGGCGCGCCGAGCGCCCAGAGCAGCGGCACGGCGGTGGCGACGAGCATGTGTCCCGCGATGTGGACGCTGAGCACCGCCGGGCCGTAGCGCCCCAGCCCCGACGAGGTCGCGACGACGAGCAGCGCGCACCCGGCGAACCACGCCACCGACCTCCCCACCGGCCAGCGCGCGCCCTCGCGGGCGAGCCGGCGCAGGCCCGCGGCGTAGAGCACGGCGAGGACGACGGCCAGGGCCAGGGTGACGAGCTCGGGGCGCCAGGAGCTCGCGAGCACCGCGGGCGTCGGCGGCGCCGCCAGCCCGTAGCCGAGCAGTGCGGTCGGGGTGCTCGTCGCCCCCGGCGCCTGGACCGGGGGCACCGCGCGGGTCGCGACGGCCGACAGGCCCACGACCGCCGCGAGCACCGCCAGCTCGACCCGCCACGCGACCCGACCCGTGCGACGGCGCCACAGCGCCCCGCCGGCCACGACCGTCAGGGCGGCGGAGAGCAGGACGAGGACCGTCCAGTCGACGCCCGCCCCCGGCCCGCCGGGGCCGCTGAGCGCGACCGCGGCGGCCAGGGCCCCCGCGGCCACCGTCACGACACCCGCGGCCGTGCCGATCCGGGCGGCGCGCCACCACTCCCGGTGGTCGCCCCCGACGACCGCGAGCACCCCGAGCGTGCCGACCCAGACCGCGGCGGCCACGACGTGGAACGCCGTGCCCGACAGGGCGAGGTCGCGGCCGACGCCGTCGGCGGCGTGACCGGTCGCCACCGGCACCAGCACCGTCGCCACGGCGAGGGCGAGCACCCCGGCTCCCCCGCTCCACCGGCGCACCTCGCCGGCGGCCACCGCCGTCACCGCGCCCAGGACGGCCGCGAGCAGCCAGCCGACCGGCTCGCCGCGCGCGAGCATCGTCGTCACGAGGTCCGGGCCGAGCGGGACGCGCCCGCCCAGGGAGTCGGCCAGCGAGGCGGGCACCGACAGCGCCGCCGCGCCCGCCCCGGTCCACGCGGCCCGGCGGGCGACGCGCAGCGCGCGCTCCCCGGACGGGGTGAACGCGGTGGTGCCCGGCGCCGGGGTGGCGACGACCAGCGCGACCAGCAGCCCGCCGACCGTCGCGGCCCCGGCGAGGTCGATCACCGTGCGCAGCACCGGCACCAGCACGCGGACCACGACGCCCGGGTCGGCGAGACCCAGCTCGGGGTAGCCGACCGGGCCCCGCACCAGCACCGCGACGGCCGCGACGAGCAGGGCCGCGCCGGCGGCGAGCGCCACCCGGGCTCTCACGGGTCGATCTCGTCCGGGTAGCGGGCGCGGTACTCGTCGAGGTGCTGCGACTTGCAGACGTGCTGTTCCTTCTCGTTCTGCGCCTGGCGCATGCACTCGTCGAGCGTGCGCACGCCGCCGGTCTCGAGATAGGTGACGGCGCCCGCGAGCGTGCTCCACTCCACCGCCACCGCGATCGCGACCGCGACGACGCCCAGCGCGAGCCCGGCGAGCGGGCCCCTCCGGGACGTGTCACGTCCGCGGAGCCGCGCGACGGCCACCAGCGCGACCGCCACCGCGACGAGGCCCAGGGCGAGCCCACCCCAGCCGGTCCAGGCGCTGACCAGCGCCATCACGCCCAGCACGGGCGCCGCGACCACGATCCCGGGGCGCGCACGCACCGGGGTCGCCGTCGCGTCGGGTTCCGGGGCCACGGTCCGATCGTGGCAAGCGACGGGGGCGTCCTTGGCTCCGGGGGTGGCCGGTGTCCGGAACGTGCTCCCGTGTCCGGAGCGGTCTCCCGCTCCCCCGACCCGTGTCCCGAGGACACGGGTCGACTCCTCACCCCGGCGGCGCGAAGCCCGAGGACTTTCCCGGCGAGCTCGACGGGGTCGAGGCGTCCGACGGGGCGTCGGGGGCCCACCGCGACGGGGGCGTCGCGCCCGCGGCCGCGCCCGCCCACGGCGACGGCGGCGCCGGGGCAGGGCCGGAGGGCGGCGCCGAGCCGGTGGCCGGCGCGACGCCGGACGAGGGCGCGGGGGCCCCGGCCCACGGCGACCCGCCGAGCCGGGCGGTCTCGCGGCGTCGGCGCTCTCCCAGCACCGCAAGCAGGTAGGCCTCCGGGGGCGTCCCGGGCGGCGGGGGCGGCGCGACGCGGGCGGCCACGTCGGCGGCGAGCCGGCCGCCGAGCCGATCGCGCATCGGCGGGGCGAGCTGGGCGGCGCGCACGAGGAACTGGCGGGCGGCGAGGGCCAGGTCGTCGGGGAGGTCGGCGAGCTCGCAGCGCTGGGCCCACGCGGCGAGCCGGGGATCGGGCGGCGGGAGGCCGGGCAGCCCGGTGCGGGGCAGGCGCTCGCGGACGACGATCGTGCCGGCCAGCAGGTCGCCGATGCGCTGGCCGCGGGCGGTGCTCGCCGAGACGACGATCCCGATCACGCCGGTGAAGAACGAGAGCAGCCCGAAGTCGACGATGAACCCGGCGAGCGCGCGGGCCAGGGCGTGGCGGAAGACGATCGGCCCGCCGTCGGTGCGCACCACCCGCAGGCCCATCGCGTACTTTCCCGGCGAGCGCCCGCGGGTCAGCGTCTCCCACAGCAGCGGGTAGCCGACGAACACCCCGACGACGATCGCCAGGCCCACCGCCGCGGTCAGCGCGTCGTCGACCTCGGCGCCGGCCAGCTCGATCACCAGCAGCACCCCGACGAGCAGCGCGACCATGATCAGGATGTCGAGCCCGATCCCGAGCGCCCGGCTGGGCAGGCGGGCGGTGCGCACGTCCAGCTCGACGGCCTCGCCGATCACCACCCGGTCCACGGCGCCATCGTGCCAGCGCCTGTCGGGGTCCCGTCGAAAAGGATCGGCGGGAGGATCAGTGGGAGGATCGGCGATTGTGGACGTCGACGCCTACGTGGCCGCGCACCGGCCCGAGTGGGACCGCCTCGCGGACCTGCTCGACCGCCGCCGGTGGACGGGAGCCGAGGTCGACGAAGCGGTCGCGCTCTACGAGCGCACGGCCACCCACCTCTCGGTCGTGCGCTCCACCTCGCCCGACCCGGCGCTGGTGGCCCGCCTCTCGACGCTCGTGGCGCGCGCCCGTACCGCGATCACCGGGTCGACCACGGCCTCGTGGCGCGACCTCACCCGCTTCGCCGGGGTCGGCTTCGCGGTGTCGCTCGCGGCGTCGTGGCGGTGGTGGCTGACCACGCTGACGGTGTGCTCGCTCGTCATGCTGGCGGTCGGGGTGTGGGTCGCCCGCTCCCCCGACGTCCAGGCCGCGCTGCTCCCGCCGGAGGAGACCCGCCGGCTCGTCGAGGAGGACTTCGCGTCCTATTACAGCTCCGACCCGGCGTCGTCGTTCGCGGCGCGGGTGTGGACCAACAACGCCTGGATCGCGGCGATCTGCCTGGTCACCGGCGTGCTGATCCTCCCGGTGCTGTGGGTGATGCTCCAGAACGTCGTCAACATCGGGGTCTCGGGCGGGATCCTCGCCGCCAACGGCCGGGCCGACCTGTTCTTCGGGCTGATCACCCCGCACGGGCTGCTCGAGCTCACCGCCCTGTTCGTCGCCGCCGGGGCGGGGCTGCGGCTGGGCTGGTCGTGGATCGACCCGGGGCCGCTGTCGCGGACCGAGTCGCTCGCGCGCCAGGGGCGCACCACCGTCGGCATGGCGCTCGGCGTCGCGGCCCTGCTCGCGATCTCCGGGGTGATCGAGGCGTTCGTGACGCCCTCCGGCCTGCCGACCTGGGCCCGCATCGGCATCGGCGTGCTCGCCGAGCTGGGCTTCGTCGCCTACGTGCTCTGGGGCGCCGTGCTCGTCCGGCGGCACGGGGCCACCGCCCCGGCGCTCGCCGACCTCGCCGCCGACCGGCGCGGCGCCGCCCTCCCGGCCGCGGGGTGAGCACCGTGGTCCCCGACGACCTGCTCGTCGGGCTGCGCCGCGCCCGCGACCGCATCGACCGTCACTACGCCGAGCCGCTCGACCTCGACGCCCTCGCCGCGACCGCCGGCCTGTCGAAGTACCACTTCCTGCGCTGCTTCGCCCGCACCTACGGCCGCACCCCGCACGCCTACCTCACCGAGCGCCGGGTGGAGCGCGCCCAGGACCTGCTGCGCGCCACCAACCTCACCGTCACCGAGGTGTGCTGGCTCGTCGGGTACTCGGGCCTCGGCTCGTTCTCGACGCGGTTCCGCCGGCTCGTGGGCGCCAGCCCCTCGGAGTACCAGGCGCGCTGGGCGCGCACGGGCCCGCCGCGCATCCCGGGGTGCTTCGTGATGATGCACGGGTTGTCGGACCGAGCAATCCCGGAGAAGCCGAGGGGTGACCCCGCGCGAGGAGAATCCTCCGCATGATCACCAACATCTCGCTGGTCACGCTCTACGTCACCGACCAGGACGACGCGAAGAAGTTCTACTGCGACGTGATGGGGTTCGTGGAGGGCACCGACGTGCAGATGGGCGAGGGCTTCCGCTGGGTGACGGTCAAGCACCCGCGGCAGCCCGAGCTCGAGGTGACCCTGATGGTGCCCGGCCCGCCGCTGAACGAGGAGATGGCCGGCGCCGTCCGCCGCGCGCTGGCCAGCGGCACCATGGGCGGCTTCGGGCTGACGACCGACGACTGCCGCGCCGAGTACGAGCGCCTCAGCGAGCTCGGCGTCGCGTTCACCCAGGAGCCCTCGGAGCGCCCGTACGGCGTCGAGGCCGTCATGCGCGACATCTCCGGCAACTGGCTGGTCCTCGTCGAGCCGCGCGCCTTCAGCCCGGAGGACTTCAGCTGACACGCTGTCGGCCGTGAGCACGCAGGAGGAGCAGACCGCGGCCTGGAACGGCACCGGCGGCGACGCCTGGGTGCGCCTGCAGCCCCTCCTCGACGAGACGTACGCGGGGGTGGAGGAGCTGCTCGTCGACCGGCTGGCGGCCGTGGCCGGGAGCTCGCCGACGGTCGTCGACGTCGGCTGCGGGACCGGGGCGACGACCCTGGCGCTCGCGCGCCGCCTCGGCCCGGCCGCCCGCTGCGTCGGCGTCGACCTCTCCGCACCGATGGTCGAGCTCGCCCGGACGCGGGCCGGGGACGCGGCGGTCGAGTTCGTGGTCGCCGACGCCGCCCGCCACCGGTTCGCCCCCGGCGGGGCGGACGTGATCGCGTCGAGGTTCGGGGTCATGTTCTTCGACGACCCGGTGGCCGCCTTCGCGAACCTGCGCGCCGCCACCCGCCGCGGCGGCGCGCTGCGGGCGGTCGTCTGGCGCCCGCCCGCCGAGAACCCGTTCATGACCCGCGCCGGGGAGGCCGCGGCGCCCCTGCTCGACGTGCCGCCGTTCGTGGCCGGCGTCCCCGGCCCGTTCGCCCTCGCCGACCCCGACCACGCCCGGGACCTGCTCCGCGGGGCGGGCTGGTCGACGGTGAGCGCCGAGCCCGTCGACGTCGCGTGCGGGTTCGCCGAGCGCGATCTCGACGACTACGTCGGCGTCATGGGCCCCGTCGGGCGCGCGCTGGCGGGCGAGGACGCGGCGACCCGGGCCCGCGTCGTCGAGCACCTCCGGCCCGCGTTCGACGAGTTCCGCGCCGACGGGCGGATCCGCTTCACCGCCGCGGTCTGGCTCCTCGCCGCGGAGACCTGAGTCAGAGCCGGCCCGCCGCCTTGAGCGCGAGGTAGCGGTCGGCGACGGCCGGGGGCAGGTCGTCGGGCGCGGCGTCGACGATCTCCACCCCGCGGCGGGCGAGGCGTTCGGCGGTCCGGCGGCGGGCGTCACGGGCGGCGCCGGCCGCGGCGGCGGTGTAGACGGCCTCGGCGTCCCCGCGACCGGCGGCCATCGTCGCGAGCTCCGGGTCGGCGACGGCGGCGAGCAGCAGGGTGTGCCGGCGCAGCAGCGCGCCCAGCACCGGGTCGAGGCCCTCGGTGATCGCCGCCTCCTCGAGCCCGGTGACGAGCACGACGAGGCTGCGGCGCCCCGCCCGCGCCAGCGCCGCGGCGGCGAGCAGGCGCATGTCGGTCTCGACCAGGCGCGGTTCCAGCGGCGCCATGGCGGTCACGAGCGCGGGCAGCAGGTCGCGCTCGGTGGCCCCGAGCACGGAGGCGCGGACCTCGCGGTCGAGGGCGAGCAGGTCGACGCGGTCGCCGCCGCGCGAGGCGAGGGCGGCGAGCAGCAGGGCGGTGTCGAGGGCCGCGTCCAGCCGGGGTGCGTCGCCGACCCGGCCCGCGGCGCTGCGCCCGGTGTCGATGACGACGAGCACGTGGCGGTCGCGCTCCGGGCGCCAGGTCCGGACGACGAGGTCGTGCGAGCGCGCCGAGGCGCGCCAGTCGATGGAGCGGACGTCGTCGCCGGCGACGTACTCGCGCAGGGAGTCGAACTCGGTGCCCTGCCCCCGGACCTGGACCGCGCGGCGCCCGTCGAGCTCGCGCAGCCGCGCCAGGCGCGAGGGCAGGTGGCGCCGCGAGCCGAAGGCCGGCAGCACCCGCACCCGAGCCGGCACGACCCGCCGTCCCTGGCGGGCGCCGATCCCGAGCGGCCCGAGCGAGCGCACCGTCACCCGCACGGCGTCACGGTCGCCCCGGCGGGTCGGGGTCAGCGTGGTGACGACCCGGCGCCGCTCCCCCGCCGGCACGACCAGCCGGTGGCGGGACGGCGTCGCGCCGGCCGAGGGCTCCCACGCGTCGCGCAGCAGGACGACCGCGCGCCGCCGCGCCGGGTTGGCCACGCGCAGCGCCACCGCGAGCGACGTGCCGAGGCGCAGCGTCGTCACGGCGTCGGGGTCCTGCTCGCGGTCGAGGCGCAGGGTCCCCACCGGCACCGCGGCCAGCGCGTCGGCGACCGCGGTGAGCGCCAGCACCCCGGACACGACGAGCACCCCGGTCCCCGACGGCCACAGCAGGCCGACGACCAGCGCGCCCAGCGCGACGAGCAGCGCGAAGCGCCCGGTGACGGCCATGGCCTAGCGCGGCACCGGCACCGCGCCGAGCACCCCGGACACCACGCCGTCGGCGGTCACGCCCTCGAGCTCGGCCTCGGCGCGCACGGCGACCCGGTGGCGCAGCACCGGCAGCGCGAGGGCCTGCACGTCGTCCGGGGTCACGTACTCGCGGCCCGAGAGCCACGCCCAGCAGCGGGCGGCGAGCAGCAGCGCCGTCGCCCCGCGCGGGGACACCCCGAGGCGCAGCGACGGCGACGACCGCGTCGCGCGGCACAGGTCCACGACGTAGGCGAGGAGCTCGGGGCGCGCGGTCACCCGCGCCACCGCCGCCCGCGCGGCGCGCAGGTGCTCGGGCCCGGCCACGGGTCGGACGCCGGCACCGGCGAGGTCGCGGGGGTCGAAGCCCTCGGCGTGCCGGCCCAGCATCCGGATCTCGTCATCGCGCGGGGGTAGGGGCAGCACGAGCTTGAGCAGGAACCGGTCGAGCTGCGCCTCGGGCAGCGGGTAGGTGCCCTCGTACTCGACGGGGTTCTGGGTGGCCGCCACCACGAAGGGGTCCGGCAGCGGGCGCGGCACGCCGTCCACCGAGACCTGGAACTCCTCCATGGCCTCCAGCAGCGAGGCCTGGGTCTTCGGCGGGGTGCGGTTGATCTCGTCGGCGAGCAGCAGGTTGGTGAACACGGGGCCCGGGCGGAACGAGAACTCGGCGCTGCGCGAGTCGTAGACCAGCGAGCCGGTGACGTCGCCGGGCATGAGGTCGGGGGTGAACTGCACCCGGCGGTCCTCGAGCGACAGGGCCGCGGCGACCGCCCGCACGAGCAGCGTCTTCGCGACGCCCGGGACGCCCTCGAGGAGCACGTGGCGGCGGCTGAGCAGCGCGATGACCAGCCCCGTCACCGCGGCGTCGTGCCCGACGACGGCCTTGGCGACCTCGCGGCGCAGGGCGAGCAGGGCCTCGCGGGCCTCGTCGCCGCCCACGCCGGCGTCGGTCGTCACCACCGTGGTGTCGGTGCCCTCGCTGCTGGTCACGTGCGCCATCCGATCATGCGGACCCGGCCCGGCCGTCGGCGGCCGTGTCCCGCACGGCGCGGCGCAGCCCGTCGAGGTCGCCGGCCAGCGCCACCAGCGCCGGGTCGCCGGGTGGCACCGGGCCGTCGAGGAGTGCCCCGACCTCGGCCACCGGCCGCCCGGTGCGCGCGACCACGGCGTCGACCACCGCGGCGGTGCCCCCGCTGCGCGGCACCCCGAGGCGGGCGGCGAGCTCCCGGACCGCCTCGGCCCGCAGCGACGCCGCGGCCCGGTCGCGGGCGCCGGCCCGCCGGTAGAGCCGCGCCCGGCCGCGGACGGTCTCGCCGGCGGGCACGACGACGGGGAGGTCCTCGGTGACGACGGGGCCGAGCCGCCGGCCCCGCCACAGCGCCACGGCGAGCCCGGCGATCAGCAGCTGCACGGGTCCCCAGATCCAGCCGGCGGGCAGGAGCTCGGAGGTGCTGCGCTCCTGGCCGGGCTCCGCGGGCGGTGGGACCGGCAGGTACCAGAGCACCTCGGGGTGGGCGCCGAGCAGGTTGAGCGCCAGCGCGGCGTTGCCCCGCTCGTCGAGGGCGTCGTTGGTGAAGGGGGTCGCGTCGCCGACGACCATCACCGTGCGCCCGCGCTCGGACACGCTGACCAGCGACGACGCCCCGGTCTGGCCGTCCGTGGGGTAGCAGCGCTGCGCCGCGACCCCGGGAGCGACGCTGTACGCCGCGCCGGCGAGGTCGACGGGCCCGGCGCGCACCGCGGCGGGCAGCGCGCACGCGGGCTCGGTGGGCCCGGGCAGCTCGATGAGCTCGGTCCGCACGCCCGGGGCGAGCGCGGCCAGCGAGCGCTCGTCGGGGCGCACGAGCACGACGTCGGCGCCGGACGCGGCGAGGGCGTCGCGCTGGCGGGTGCTCATCCGCTCGGGGAAGGCGACGAGCACCGTGCGGCCCGGCGCGGCGGTCGCCGGGTCGAGGTCGTCGACGGCCCGGACGGTGACGCCCTGGTCCCCGAGCAGCTGCGCGAGCGCCCGCGCGCCCTCGGGTGAGGCACCCTCGGGGCTGAGGTCGCCGATCCGCGGGGCGGCGGAGAGGACGGCCACGATCAGCGCGGCGCCGAGCACGAGCGCGCCGATCAGCACCGGCCCGCGCCAGGCGCGTCGCCGGCGCGCCCCTGCCGGCCCGCCTTCCGCAGCGAACGCGCTGTTCGCTGCTTCTACGCGCCGGAAGTCCCCGTTGATCACGCGGCGCCCACCGCGCGGGTGGCCGACACGGCGGCGTCGATCTTGCGCAGGCGGGCGTCCGCGTCGGCGTCGGCGCGCCGTCCCCCGTACACCGTCTCGTCGAACCGGCGGGCGGCCTCGAGCAGGCCGTCGGCGACGGCGGGCAGTGCGCGCCCGCCCTCGCGGGCGGCGTCGCCCGCGGTGCGGCCGCGGCGGGGCTCGAGGATCGTGCGCTCCTCGAGCGACCGGACGATCGCGCGCATCCGCTCGCGCACCGCGTCGTCGAAGGCGCCGGCCCTCGCGTGGCCGTCGGCGAGGCGGCGGTGCTCGTCGGCGGTGCGCTCGGTGTCGCCCAGCACCGCGCCGGGGGCCGCCGCCGTGCGGGCGATCGGCCCGAACCGGCGGCGTACGACGACGATCACGACGACCAGCAGCACCAGCAGCACGAGCAGCCCCCACCCGCCGCCGGGCGAGATCCCGGAGGCGGCGCGCAGCAGGTCCTCGAGGCGCCGGGCGATCCAGCGCAGGACCTCCTGCACCGGATCGGGCGCGGCCTCCTGGTAGATCCGCCCGGAGAGCTCCTCGCGGGCCAGCTCGCGGGCGGGGTCGGCGCCGATGTCGATCGGCACGGCCGCCGGGGCCTGCGCTCCGGGCGGCACCGGGACCGCCGGATCCATCAGCGCGGCCCGACCGCGGCCCGCTGCAGCTCGATGTCGAAGCCCTCGCGGCGCATGCGCTGGTCGACGTACAGCAGGCCGGTGACCCCGGACTGGAACGGCGTGGTGAGCGTGGCCGCGATGATCGACCCCAGCGACGTCGCCAGCAGCACGCCGAGCGGCGCGGTGGAGGCCCCGGACAGGCCGCCGCCGGCGCTGAACGTCGCGACGCCGCCGACGATCCCGAACGGGATGGTGATCACGAAGGCCACGAACGCGGCGATGATCGCGCCGAGCAGCTGGATGCCGAGCACCGGCCACCACCGGCCCTTGACCAGGAACCACGAGCGGCGCAGCGCCTCGGTGACCCCGACGCCCTCGAGGACGTAGGCGGGCGCGGCCAGGGAGAGCGAGACCCCGACCCAGATCAGGACCACCACGGCGGCGAGCACCCCGACGCCGATGACGACCCCGCCGAGCGTGGGGTCGACGAGCAGCAGCAGGAGCCCCGGGATCGCCCCCACGAGCAGGATGCCGATGGCGATGAGGGCGATGAGCAGCGAGAGCCCGATGACCCCCAGGATCCGCGGCTGCGCGGCGCGCCAGGTCTCGCCCGCGTCGACCGGCGCGCCGAGCACCGAGCGGCTGATGACCACCATGAGGATGCCCGTCAGCACCGACGTCGCGATGAGCGTGACGATCCCGCCGACGAACGACGACGCGCCCGTCCCGGCGAGCTGGCCGGTGACCCGGGAGAGGTCCGGCGAGGCGCCCAGCGACGCCGGCGAGGCCGTCGGGACCAGCAGGGTCACCACGAGCTGGGCCAGCGTGCTGATCACCGCCACGACCGCCGACCAGCCCAGCACGATCTTCGGGTGCGCGCGGATGTAGCCGAGCGCGCCGTCGAGAATCTCGCCGAGCCCCAACGGGCGCAGCGGCACGATGCCGGGCTTCGGGGCGCGCGGCGGCATCCCGCCGAACCCTGGCTGACCGAAGCCGGGCTGACCGGCGGGCTGGCCGTACCCGGGCTGCTGGCCGTAGCCGGGCTGCTGGCCGTACCCGGCCTGTTGGCCGTACCCGGGCTGTTGCCCGTATCCGGGCTGCGGGCCGTACCCGGGCTGTTGCCCGTACCCGGGCTGCTGGCCGTACCCGGGCTGCTGGCCGTAGCCCTGGCCGTACCCCGGCTGCTGGCCGTACCCCGGCTGCTGGCCGTACGCGGGCTGCCCCCAGCCCGCCGGCCCGCCCGGCTCGCCGCCGGGCACCCCGCCGGTGGGGCCGGCGGTCGTCGGCTGGTCGCCGCCGCCCGGGTCCCAGGCCGGGACCGCGGCCGGGCCGGGCGTGCCGCGCGGCGGGGTGGGCTCGCCGTTCTCGCCGTTCTCGGCGGACGCGCCCGACGAGCCGGACGAGCCGGACGAGCCCGAGGAACCCGACGACTCGGGCGGGGGGTCGGACGACGACGGACCACTCACCAGGGCACGCTCCCCTCTCCGCGCGGTGACTCCCCGCGCCGGAGGAGATGACGCGGTGATCGTGCCACGCGGGCGCGCGCGGCACGCGTGAACGGACGCCACCGTGTGTCTGCCACGATCCTCCGGTGCCCCTGCACTCCGCGATGTGGCGACGGCTGGACGTCTCCGACGGCCTGGCGCACGGCGCCCTCTCCGACTACACCCCCGACGCGACCCACCCCGACGGCGCCCACCTGCTCGACGGCTCCGCGGTCATGCGCGACGACGCCGGCACGTGGTCGCTGCGCTACTCGGTGATCGCCGACCGGACCTGGCTCACCCGCACGGTGTTCGTCGAGGTGCTCGCCGACGACGGGCTCGAGCGCGTCACCCTCGAGGTCGACCCGCGCGGTGAGTGGTCCCTCGACGGCCGGCCCTGGCCCGACCTGCGGGGCTGCACCGACGTCGACGTCTCGGCCTCCCCGCTGACGAACACGCTGCCGGTCCGCCGCCTCGACCTCCCGGTCGGCGGCGAGGCGGCCATCGACGTGGCGTGGCTCGACGTGCCCTCGCTCGCGGTGCACCGCGTGCGCCAGGTCTACCGGCGCGGGCCCGACGACGCCCGCGGGCTCGCGACCTACACCTACGCCGACCCGACCTACGGCGAGTTCGGCGTCACCGTCGACCCGGTGGGCATGGTCATCGCGTATCAGGGCCTGTTCACCCGCGTGGCCTGAGTACCGTCGACGAGACACCCGCAGCAGGACGACAGGAGCGCGCGCGACCGTGGCCCCGCTGCGTCTGCCCTCCGGGCCCACCCGGTGGGTCCTGCTGGCCGCCGTGCTGCTGGCGCTGGTCGCCGTCGCCCTCACCGTCCCGGTGCCCACGCCGCTCGAGCTGCGCGACCGGGTCGCCGCCCTCGGGACGTGGGCGCCGCTGACGTTCCTGCTGGTGCACACGCTGGCGACGACGGCGCCGATCCCCCGCACGGCGTTCTCGCTGTCCGCCGGGCTGCTGTTCGGGCCGTGGCTGGGGATGGCGCTGTGCCTCGTGGCGAGCGTGGTGTCGGCCGCGGCGGGGTTCGCGATCTCGCGGCGTCTCGGCGGGCGGGCCGTGCGCCGCCTCGGGCCCGGCCGGGTGCGGATGCTCGAGGAACGGCTGAGTTCCCGCGGCCTGCTCGCGGTGATCTCGGCGCGCTTCGTGCCGTTCATCCCGTTCGCCCCGCTGAACTACACGTTCGGGGTGACGAGCGTGCGGTGGCGGCACTACCTCGCCGGCACCGCGATCGGGCTGGTGCCCGGCACCTCGGCGGTGGTGCTGTTCGGCGACGCGGTGACGGGCTCGCTGTCACCGAGCCTGCTCGCGGTCTTCGCGGTCAGCGGCACGCTCGGGGGGATCGGCGTGGCGCTCTGTGCGCGCACCCCGGTCGCGCCGGCCCCGAACGAACGAGCCCCGGACGAACGAGCGGAGCCGGACGAGGCCTGAGGGCCCTCAGCTCCCGGGCGGCGGCGCGGGCTCGTTGGCCGTCTCCGGCGCCTCGCCGACGCTGGTCCGCGGGCCCTCGGTCGGCTGCGGGCCCTCCTCGGGGCGCGGCGCGTTCGACGGGGCGATCGGCGCGAGCGGGTCGGGCGTGATGACGCCGGGCTGCGGGGCGGGACCGGGCGGCGGGAAGCCCTCGGTCGAGTAGTCGTTGGGGCTCGAGGGCGACCCCGGAGCGGGCTCGGCGGGGAACACGCAGGCGCTCAGGGCCACGCCCGCGGCGAGCAGGACGCCCACCAGCGCCGCCGTGCCCCTGGCCGTCCGTCGGTTCGCCACTGCAGGTCCTCCCGGGTCTCCCACCGGTCCTCCGCCGGCGGCGCGCAGACGGTATCGCGTCGCCGTCCCCCTCGCCGTGCTCGGCCCATGTGAGCGATCTCGGGTGCTATAGCCCCGAAGTTCGCTCACGTACGGGGCGCGAGCACCCCGCGGGGCCGGATCGAGCGCATCGGTTCGGGCGCGACGCCCTCCTCGCGCAGGACGTCGTTGGCGGCGGTGACCGCGGTGACCGCCGCCCGCTCCATCAGCGCCGACGGCACGTCGCTGGCCACCCAGTCGCCGGCCAGGCGCAGCCCGCGCGCGTCGGTGAGGACGCCGGGGCGCACCAGGTGGTAGCCGGGGTCGAAGCCCGGCGCGTTGGTGTAGCGGTGCGCGTCGACGTCGAGCACCCGCAGGTCGGCGGCCTCGGGCCACAGCGCCGCGAGCTCCTCGCGCATCGCGGCCACCAGCTCGTCGAGCGGGACCCCGGGTGGGCACGCGTAGGAGTGCAGCTCCACCACCGAGCGCCCGGGCCCGGCCCAGCGCGCCGACCCGCCCTCGAGCCGGTGGAACAGCGTCACCGAGTCGAGGACGCGCTCGCGGGTGACGCCGGTGAACACCGCCCGGCCGGGGTCGACGTCGCCCCCGCAGAACAGGCGCGCCACCACGTAGGGCTCGCCGCTGGGCAGCGCGGAGATCCGGCGCGCGAGGCCCGGCGCGGCCGCGACCAGCTCCGGCGAGGCGGCGACGAGGTCGCGGGTGGCCGGGACGTCGGTGGCCACCACGAGGTGGCGGGCGTGCCGGGCGGGCTCGCGCTCGACCTCGACCGCCCAGCCCCGCGCGCCGTCGGGGCGCAGCGACACCGCCCGCGCGCCCGTCGTGACGCTCGCCCCGTGCTTCTCCAGCAGGCGGGTGAACGGCTCCCACAGCGCCGTGCGGTAGTCCTCGACCGGGGCGTCCATGCCGAGGCCCTCGGGGTTGGCGGTGAAGTAGAAGTGGCACATGGCCAGGAACTCGGCCGCCGAGTAGCGCTGCTCGAGGTTGAAGAACGAGTGCGCGAAGACCTCGAAGAGCATCGCGCGCCCGCGGTCGGAGAAGCCCAGGCCGTCGAGCAGCTCGGCGGCCGTGCGGTGGTCGTGCTCGGCGTAGGTGCGGACCGGGTCGTAGCGCAGCATCGCCAGCGCCTCGTCGGGGTCGACGTGGCGCAGCTCGCGCAGCTTGAAGCTGGGGCTGCGCAGCACGAGCGCGACGAGGTTGAGCAGCGGTGTGCGGGGCAGCGCGGTGAAGTCCTCGGACTCCCAGCCGACCGACGGGCGGCTCGCGATCGGGTAGCCGCCGACGTCGCGCAGGAAGCCGAGGTCGGGGTCGAGACGGCGCAGGATGTCGCGCAGCGTGTAGTACTGCCGGAAGAAGCCGTGGTACCCGTGCTCCACGACCACCTCGGAGCCGTCGGCCAGCTGCCGGTCCCACGTGCCCAGGCGCCCGCCGAGGTGGGGGGCCGCCTCGAGCAGCTCGACCCGCACGCCGCGCTCGGCGAGCACCAGCGCGGCGCTCACCCCGGCGATGCCGCCGCCGACGACCACCGCCGTGGCGTCCGGCCCGACGCGCTGCGGGAGGTCGGGGCGGGCGGGGACGTGCTGGTGGAGGCGGCGGGGTCCGGACACGAGCGCCGACAGTAATCGCGCGGAGCGCACTGTTCGCGGCGAGCGCCGGGCTCGTAGAGTCACACCGCTTAGTCGTTAAGGTCCCGACGACGGGAGACCCCTCGTGCGTGCTGTGGTGCTGTCCGGCGGTCTGACGCACGACTTCCCCGCCACGACCGCCTGCCTGGCGGATCTATTGGCCCCGCTCGGGGTCGACACGGAGGTCCACGAGGAGGTCGACGGGGCGTTCCTCGCCCTGCCCGGCGCCGACCTGTTCGTCGTCAACGCGCTGCGCTGGACGATGACCGGGCCCGGCGTCCCCGACCGCTACCGCGAGCAGGCCGGCGCGGAGGGCGCGAGCCCCTCGCCGGCCGCGCGCGCCGCGTTCGCCGAGCACCTCGCCGCCGGGCGCGGCGTGCTCGCGATGCACACCGCCGCCCTGTGCTTCGACGACTGGCCGGGATGGGCGGACGCGCTCGGCGCCCGCTGGGTCTGGGGACACTCGCAGCACCCGCCGCTGGGCCCCGAGATCGAGGTGTCGGTGGTCGGCGACGGCGCGCTGGTCCACGGCGTCGACGGGTTCTCGCTGGTCGACGAGGTGTACGGCGACATGGAGCTCGCCGGCGACCTCGACCCGCAGCTCGCCGCGCCTCAGCCCGGCCCCGACGGGCGCGTCATGCCGCTGCTGTGGGCCCGCGAGCACGGCGGCGGGCGCGTCGTCTACGACGCCCTCGGGCACCACCCGCCGTCGTACGCCGTGCCCGAGCACCGGGAGATCGTCACGCGGGCGGCGCGGTGGGCGCTGCGATCGGACGACGGTGCCTGAGCACCCGCTGTCGCTGTCGGCCGGCTGCGTGCTCGACCTCGGGCCCGCCGAGGTCGTCGCCTGCGCGGCCGCGAGCGGCTACGACCTGGCCGGGGTCCGCCTCGCCGACCCCCGCGCCCAGCGCGACGCCGTCGCCCGCGCCCTCGCACGGCACCCCGTGGACCTGCTCGACGTCGAGGTCGTCCGGCTCGGCGCCGGCCCCCTCACCGACCACGACCGCGCCCTCGCGGAGACCGCCGCCGACCTCGGCGCCCGCTTCCTGCTCACCGTCTCCGACGAGCCCGACGAGGACGTCACCACCGCGCGGGTCGCCGAGCTGGCGTCCCTGCTGGACGGCGCGCCCACCCGCGTCGCCCTCGAGCCGATGCGGTTCACCGGCGTCCGGAGTCGCGCCGCCGCCGAACGGGTCGCGCGGGCCGCCGGCGTCACCGTGCTCCTCGACCCGCTGCACCTGCACCGCGCCGGCGACGACCCCGCCCGCCCCGCCGACCCGGCCCTGACCGGGTACGCGCAGCTCACCGACGTCGCCGACCCGGCCACCACGCCGGACGATCTCGATGCGCTCGTCCGGGAGGCCCGCCACGACCGCGTCCCGCCCGGCGAGGGCGGGCTGGACCTGCACGCCTTCGTCGCCGCCCTGCCCCCGGACGTCCCGCTGGCGGTCGAGGTCCAGTCGGACCGGCTGGCGGCGAGCACGGCACCCCTGGAGCGCGCGCTGATGCTGCGGCGGGCCGCGCACCCCTTCCGAGGAGGAACCCCCTGATGGCCCGACCGATCGCCGGCATGTCCGTGCTCGTCACCGGAGGGGGGTCGGGCATCGGCGAGACCGTGGTGACGCGCCTGGCCGCCGCCGGCGCGCGGGTCACCCTGACCGGGCGCCGGGCCGAGAAGATCGCCGCGGTGGCGCAGCGGTCGGGCGCGCGACCGGTCGCGGGTGACGTCACCGTCGACGCCGACCGGCGCGCGATGGTCGACGCCGCCGTCGAGCACGGCGGCGGGCTCGACGGCGTCGTCCACGCGGCGGGCAACATGTACCGGGGCCCGCTCGCGGAGCTCACCGAGCAGGGCCTGCACGACGTCTTCGCCTCCAACACCGTCGCGCCGATGCTGCTCACCGGGCTCGCGCTCCCCCACCTCGTCGCGTCGCGGGGCGCGGTGGTGTTCTTCGGGTCGGTGCACACCCAGCGCGCCTTCCCCGGGGCGTCGCCCTACGCCGCCACCAAGGGCGCGCTGGAGACGCTGACCGGGGTGCTCGCCGCCGAGCTGGGCCCGCAGGGCGTCCGGGTGAGCTGCGTGCGCCCGGGCGGCGTGCTCACCGAGATCAACCAGCGGGCGGGCCTCTTCGACGACGCCACGGCCGCCGAGCGCATGCAGTCCCTCGGCCCGGCGCACGCCCTGGGCCGGCCGGGCACCACCGACGAGGTCGCCGAGGCCGTCGAGTACCTGCTCGGCGCGGAGTGGGTCACCGGCAACGTGCTCACCGTCGACGGCGGCCTGGGCCTGGGCGTCACCCAGGCGTGAGGGGCCTGCGGCCCACGTGAGTGATGTGGGGTCGCCCTGGCGACCCATATCACTCACGTGCGCGCAGCGCCTCCTACCGGCGGCGCCGGCGGGCGGGCGCCCCGCGGCCGCCGAGCTGGAGCAGCGCCGCCGGGATGCCGTGGTCGGCGCGCAGGCGCTGGATCGCCGGGTCGTTCGCCCAGAACGTCTCGAAGTCCTCGGGCGCGAGCTTCTCGGCGATGAGGTGCATGGCGATGTCGTGGCGCACGTACTCGACCGCCACCAGCACGACGGCGGGGTCGTCGGTGAACACGCCCCAGGCGTCGTCCTCCACCACGCCGCCGATCACCGCCTGCTCGCGGTCGGCGGCGACCACCATCAGCCGGCAGCCCAGGTTCTCCAGCGCCACGTCGGGACTCGAGAACCGGTGCACGGTGGTGGTGCCGACCGGCTCGTCGTCCTCGCCGAAGCTGACCACCGAGACGTCGACGCCCTCGTTCTCCGCGCGCCGGGCCGCGGCCTTGAGCGGAGCGAGCTCGGCGGGCCAGCCCGAGAGGAACAGGTCGTTGCGGGCCGCGCCCACGACGTCCTCGGCGCGCGCGAGCAGGGAGTCGCGGTCGGTGAGGTTGTGGACGATGCGCACCTGGGGCGGCGCGGCGAGCCGGGGCAGCTCGGTGCCCAGCGCGTCCATCGACGCGTCGAACTCGCGGCGCATCCGCTCGAGCAGCGACGCCGGCGGCAGCGACAGGTAGCCCACGCTGGACTCGCCGGTGTGCACCTCGTACGCGGCGCCCCGCCCCACGAGCTTGCCGAGGGTCTCGTAGACGGTGCTGCGCGGGACGCCCGACCGCTTCGCGACCTCGTACCCGTTCAGCGGCGTCCCGGCCGCCACGAGGGCGACGTAGGCCTTCGCCTCGTAGCCCGACATCCCGAGACGGCCGAGCTCGTCGATGACGCTCTGCTGCGACATGGCGCCCATGGTCCCAGGTCAGTCGCCGGCGGCGTCGGAGCGCGCGCGGGGCATCGCGTTGAGCGCGCCGCGCGTGATGCCGCCGTCGACCGCGAGCGTCTGGCCGGTGATGTAGGCCGCCTTCTCCGAGCCGAGGAAGAGCACGGTCTCGGCGACGTCCTGCGCGGTGCCCAGGCGGCCCAGCGGCACGCGCCCCGAGCGCAGGCGCCGCACCTCGGGGTCGGCGTAGATGGCGTCCGACATCCCGGCGTCGATGAGCCCGGGCGCGACGGCGTTGACGCGGATGCCGTGGGCACCCCACTCCAGGGCCATGTGCTCGGTGAGCATCACCACGCCGGCCTTCGACGACGTGTACGCCCCGGCCCCGGGCGCCGCGGCCAGCCCGTTGATCGAGGAGATGTTGACGACGGACCCGCCCACCGACTCCGCGATCATCCGCTCGGCGGCGGTGCGCGCGACGAGGAACGTGCCGGTGAGGTTGACGTCGAGCGCGGCGCGCCAGTCGGCGGCCGCCAGCTCGAGCAGCGGGCCGAAGCGCACGATCCCGGCGTTGTTGACCACGAGCGACGGGGCCGCGGGGAGCTCGCCCACCGCCGCGCGCACCGAGCTCTCGTCGGTGACGTCCACGGCGAGCGGCACGCACTCCTCGCCGATCTCCGCGGCGACGGCGCGGACGGCCTCGCCGTCGAGGTCCCACGCGGCGACGCGGAAGCCCTCCTTCGCCGCGTGTCGGGCCAGGACGGCCCCGATCCCCCGGCCGGCCCCGGTGATCACTGCCCACGTCGTCGTCACGGTAACGACGCTAATGCCGCTGATCGGTCTCGTCCATCACCTCGCGCGGGTTCACCGCTGTGCGAGACTGAGACGCACGGCACCGATAGTCGTCAGCACCATGACGGCGAACCTCCGGGGAGGCGCGGGAGATGGCCAGCATCCTGATCCACGGCGGCACGGTCGTCGACGGCACCGGCGCGCCGGCGCGGCCCGGCGAGGACGTCCTGGTGCGCGACGGGCGCATCGCGGCCCTCGGCGCGGACGCCGCGGCGGGCGCGGACACGGGCACCGAGCGGGTCGACGCGACCGGGCGCACCGTCATGCCGGGCCTCATCGACGCCCACACCCACCTCACCTTCGGCGAGCCGACCGGCAACGACGAGCTGTTCAACCACCGCACCGAGGCCTACAGCTCGATGCTCTCGGCCTACAACGCGCGCAAGGTGCTGCGCGCCGGGGTCACCAGCGTCCTCGACGCCGACTGCCTCTGGAACATCGGCTGCGAGCTCCGCGACGCCATCGAGGCCGGCATCGTCGAGGGCCCGCGGATGCGCGCGGGCGGCCAGGCGCTCATGACGATGCTGGGCGGCACGGCCGGCCGGATGATCAAGGATGAGGGCACCACCGGCTACGCCACCGTCGTCACCGGCCGGGACGTGATGGTCAACGAGATCCGCCGGCAGATCAAGTACGGCGTCGACTGGATCAAGATCATGGTCACCGGCCTGATCCCGTCGATGAAGGGCCCCGAGGTCAAGGTCTGGAACATCGACGAGCTGCGCACCGTCTGCGACACCGCGCACGAGCTCAACACCAAGGTCGTCGCCCACTGCCGCAACTCCGACTCCACCCGTGACGCCGCCCGGGCCGGGGTCGACCTGATCTACCACGCCTCCTACCTCGACGACGAGGCGATCGAGGCCGTCGTCGAGGCGGGCGCCTCGATGTGCCCGACGTTCACGCTGCTGGGCAACCTCGCCGACTACGGAGAGAAGATCGGCACCGCGCCCGAGCTGCTCGACGTGTTCCGCGCCGAGATCGAGGTGACGGCGAAGCAGCTCACCAAGGCGCACGCCGCCGGCGTCCGCTTCCTCACCGGCTCGGAGACCGGCTTCGCGGTCACCCCGGTCGGCGAGTGGCACGCCCGCGAGCTCGAGATGTTCGTCGAGTACATGGGCATGTCGCCGATGGAGGCGATCGTCGCCGCCACCCGCAACGGCGCGTTCGCGATGCGCATGGAGGGCCCCGACGGCGTCGGCACCCTCGAGACCGGCAAGGTCGGCGACGTCCTGGTCGTCGACGGCGACCCGCTGCGCGACGTGAAGGTCCTGCAGGACAGGGAGCGGATCGTCGAGGTGATCAAGGAGGGGCGCCGCACCGACCTGGCCACGCCGATCCCGGAGCACCGCCAGCGCGCGTCCGACCAGGTCCGCATGCTCGCGGCGTGCCCGCTGACGCGATCGCTCGCGCTCACCGAGGAGCAGCTCGAGCGCATGTCGCATGTCTAGTGCGGGCGTGCCGGACGGCGTGCTGGACGTGCACGCCCACGCGGTCCTGCGCTCCTCGGAGGGCGCCGCCGGGGCGGCGGGCCCGGAGCTCGGGACGTCCGACGACGGGCGCCCGTTCTACCGCGTCGGCGACTACGTCCTGCACGGCGTGCGCTACGAGGGCAGCCCGTTCATGGACGTCGACCTGCGCCTGGCGGCGATGGACGCGGCCGGGATCGGGCGCCAGCTCCTCTCCCCCAACCCGCTGACCTACTTCGGCGACCTGCCCGTCGACGACGCCGTGTCCTTCGCGCGCCGCCACAACGACGGCCTCGCCGCGCTGGTCGCCGAGCACCCCGACCGCCTGCTCGCGGCCGCCCAGCTGCCCGTGCAGGACGTGGCCGACAGCGTCACCGAGGCGCGCCGCGCGGTGCGCGACCTCGGCATGCGCGCGATCTACCTCGACACCGACCCGGCCGGGCGCACCCTCGACGACCCGGCGCTCGACCCGCTGTACGAGGCGGTCGTCGACCTCGACGTCCCGCTGTTCGTGCACCCCTCGCCGATCGGCCCGGAGGGCCCGCCCGCCGACCCGCGGCTGCGCCGGTTCGACCTCGACCTGCAGTGCGGGTTCGCCTACGACGAGACGCTCGCGGTCGCCGCGCTGGTCTTCGGCGGCGTGCTCGAGCGCCACCCCGGCCTCGACGTGTGCCTGTCGCACGGGGGCGGCGCCGCCGCGTCCCTCGCCGGCCGCTTCGCGCGGGCGGCGCGCAAGCGGCCGTGGGCGTCCGAGGAGTTGCGCGAGCAGGGGTTCGGGCCGTGGTTCCGCCGGCTCTGGTTCGACGTCCACGTGCACGACGAGGGCTCGGCCGCGCTGCTGGCCGAGCGCGCCGACCCGGCCCACCTGGTGTTCGGCACCAACTTCGCCGGCTGGGACTCCGACGCCGACGACACCCCCACCGGCCCGTGGGCGCGGACGCTGACGGCCAACGCGGAACGCCTGCTGCGGATCAGCCCGGCAGCGGGCGGCGCGCCGTCTCCCTGAGCGCGAGCACGGCGGGCAGTGACACCACCGCCAGGATCATCACGTAGTACGCGCCGACCATCGTCGAGCCGGTCACGCCGCCGAGCCACGTCAGCAGGTAGGGCGCGGAGCCGCCGAACAGCGCCACCGACAGGTTGTAGGTGATGCCGTGGCCGCTCACCCGCACGCGGGTCGGGAAGAGCTCGACGAGGGCGGCGTTGATCACCGCGGCGTAGGCGCCGGCCAGCAGCCCGAACAGCACCAGGCCGCAGGCGATCAGCCCGAACGTCCCCGACGTGATGAGCAGGAAGCTCGGGTACGCGAGCACGAGCAGGCCGACGAGGCTGGTCAGCAGCACCGTGCGGCGCCCGACGCGGTCCGACAGCCAGGCACCGCCGACCTCGGCGACCAGGCAGGCGGCGAGCGCGATCACCGAGGGCGCGAAGGCCTGCAGCCCGGAGAGCTCGAGGCTGCGGGTCGCGAAGCTGGGGAGGTAGCCGACGATCATGTAGAACGATGACGCGTTCGCGGCGACCAGGAAGAACGCGATGAGCAGCAGGCGCCGCTGCTCGCGCCCGGCCAGCGCCGCGCGCACCGGGTTCGCGGCCCGGCTGCGCTCCTCGCGCAGCGCGAGGAAGTAGGGCGTCTCGTCGAGCTTCTGGCGGATGTAGAGCCCGACCAGCCCGAGCGGCAGCGCCACCAGCAGCGGGATCCGCCAGCCCCACGCCTGCATCTGCTCGGTGGACAGGGTCAGCAGCAGGACGCCGGGGATCAGGCTGCCGAGCAGCGTGCCCACGACCGCGCCGACCGAGATCATCCCGACGAACAGGCCGCGGCGGTTCTGCGGCGCGTGCTCGGCGACGAACGAGACCGCCCCGGAGATCTCGCCGCCGGCCGAGACGCCCTGCACGAACCGCAGGAACACGAGCAGCGCCGGCGCGGCCAGCCCGATCGCCGCGTAGCCGGGCAGCACGCCCATGAGCGCCGTGGCCGCCGACATCAGCAGCACCGTCAGCGCCAGGGTGCGCTTGCGCCCGATCCGGTCGCCGACCGCGCCCCACACGAACCCGCCGAGCGGGCGGGCGAAGAACGCGACCGCGAACACCGCGAGCGTCGAGAGCAGCGCCGTCGTCGGGGCGACCGACGGGAAGAACACCGCCGCGAGCGTGGTGGCGAGGACGGCGTACACCGAGAACTCGTAGAACTCGACGAGCGAGCCGATGACCCCGCCCGCGAGCAGGCGCCGCAGCGCCCGCCGGGTGGTGGCGTCCTCGACGGCCGGGGCCGCGGTCGATCCCGTGCTCATGCGCGCTCCCCGGGCGTCGTCGTGGCGGAGCCTTAGACGTTAGGGAGCTGACGACGTCAGAGCAATGCCTGGTACGCGCCGCCGTCCACCGGGATCGCCGCGCCCGTCACGAAGCCCGCACCCTGCCCGCAGAGGAACGCGACGAGCGCCGCGCACTCCGCGGGGTCGCCGAGCCGCCCGGCCGGCACGCCGGCGAGGGCGGCGGCGCGCGCGTCGGGGTCGGCGTAGACCGAGCGCACCCGGTCGGTGTCGTGCAGGCCCGGGAGCACCGAGTTGACCGTCACCCCGTCGCCGGCCACCTCGCGGGCGAGCGTGCGCAGGAAGCCCGTCGCCCCGGCCCGCGCGGTGTTCGAGAGCGCGAGGTTCGGATACGGCTGGCGCACGCCCAGCGAGGTGATCGCGACGACCCGGCCCCAGCCCCGCGCGCGCATCCCCGGCACGGCGGCCAGGCACATCCCCACCACGGCGAGCAGGCTGCGGTCCAGGGCGGCCTGGTAGTCGGCGAGCGCCGTGTCGGCCACGCGTCCCGGCCCCGGCCCGGGCCCGTTGACGACGAGGACGTCGAGCCCGCCGTGGCGCGCCTCGACCTCGCCGACGAAGCCCGCCGCGGCCTCGGGGTCGCGCAGGTCGGCGACCACCCAGTCGGCGCCCAGCTCCGCCGCGGCCGCCTCGGCGCGCCCGGCGTCGGAGCCGCAGATCGTGACGTCGGCCCCCTCGGCGACCAGCGCCGCCGCGCACGCCCGTCCCAGCCCCGCCGTCCCCGCGGCCACCGCCGCGCGCCGTCCCCGGATCCCCAGGTCCACGTGCCCTCCCGCTACATCCTGCTACGTGCCGAAGATGTCGATCTCGTCGCCGCTCTGGGCATCGAACACCAGCAGCGCGCCCGAGGGGCAGGCGCGGGCCAGGCGCAGCGTGGCGTCGTCGGGCAGCGGGGGCGCGCCGGGCACGCCCTCGGCGACCTCCTCGTCGTCGAACCGGAAGCGCTCGGGGTACTCGGCGACGCACCGCCCCGAGCTGACGCAGATCTCCTGGTCGACCTCGATGCGGTACGTCATCCGAGCAGCACCGGGTAGGTGCCCCAGTACGGGCGGGCGGTGGAGGCGTCGCGCTGCGGCGGGTGCTCCGGGTCGGGACGGACCCCGGCCGCGAACAGCTGCGCGACGGCCCCGGTGACGAGCCCGAACAGGTGGGAGTCGGGGTCGGTGTCGGCGCGGGCGACCACGCCGGCGGCGAGGTCCTGCCCGATGCAGACGTGCATCCCGGCCGCGAAGCTCAGCCCGAACGGGGCGACGCCCGGCGGCACCGTGCGGTCGGGGTCGAAGGCGGCGGCGTCGGGCCCGAACAGCGTCTCGTCGCGGTTCACCGCCTGCAGGTCGATCACGACGGTGGCGCCCTCCGGGATCGTCGTGCCCGAGCGCAAGGGCACCGGCGCGAGCGCCCGGCGCATCCCGACCGGGCTCGACGGGTTGAGCCGCACGGTCTCGTGCACGCAGCGCTGCACGAACAGCGGGTCGGTGTGCGCGTCGGCGCGCTCGGGGTGCGCGGCGAACCAGCCGAGCAGGTGGTCGACGGTGCGCACGAAGGCCGTCGCGCTGGTGTGCGCGCCGGCGAGCAGGTAGAAGGCGACCTCGCGGCGGACCACGTGGTGCGGGAGGTCGAGCTCGTCGGCGTGGCGCAGCAGGGTGGCCAGCACGTCGCGCGGCAGCTCCTCCCCCCGATCGAGCATCTCGCGGCGCCGGGCGATCGACGGGGCGAGGAACTCCGCGTCCCAGTCCTCGAGCGCGCGGGCGACCTCGGCGGCCTTCGCGGCCTTGTCGCCGGTGGCGTGGGCCAGGGTCGCCCCCTCGATGAACCGCATCATGTGCGCGTGCAGCCGGGCCGTCTCGGCGGCCGTGCCCTCGGGCCGGTCGATGCCGGCGGTGAGCGCGGCGAGGTTGAGCATCAGCTCGTGCCCCAGGTGCACGAGGTCCACCCGGCCCGCCGCGACGTAGGGCGCCAGCGTGTCCGCCGTGACCTGCGGGAAGAGGTCGCGCTCGTAGCGCTCGAACACCTCCCGGCGGAACATGCGGTTCTCCACGCGGCGCCGGTCGCGGTGCTCGGTGCCGTGCAGGTTCACCAGCACGTCCGCCATGACGACCTCGCCCTCGTCGTAGAGGGACTGGCGCAGGTCGCGGCTGCGGTAGGCGTCCTTGGCGTCGGCGAACGTGCTCAGGGTGACGACGACCGACTCCCCGGCGGCGGCTGTGGTCACGGCTTCCTCCCTCGACCCGGCAGGTCCTCGGACGCTAGTCGTCAGTGCACTGACGTCAAACCGCCGTCGACCGCGTCGGCGATCCGCAGGGCGGCGACACCGTCGGCGAAGGTCGGCAGGTCCCCGGCCGGACCCCCGCCGGCCAGGTGCGCGACGAGCGCGCGGACGAGCCGGGTGAAGGGCTCGGTGGCGGCGCCCTCCGCGGCCACGAGCTCCGTGACCTCCTCGCCGGCGCGCGCGCCCGTGAGCCGCACCGGGAAGTGCCCGGTGTGCCCGGCGGCCTCGGCGACGAGGACCCCCTCGGCACCGTGCGCGACGAGCCGCCAGCCCCCTCCCCCGGGCGCGACCCAGGAGCTGTGCACCGAGCACAGTGCACCGTCGGGGGTGCGGGCGGTCCAGGTGGCCGAGTCGACGCTGTCGGCCGGCAGCGGCCCGTCCGGCCCGGGCCACGTCGGCGCCCGCCGCGCCACCAGCCCGCGGACGTCGCCGAGCTCGCCGAACACCCAGCGCAGCACGTCGGCGGTGTGCAGCCCGTGCACCCGCAGCGAGCTCGCGCCGTGGCTGGCGTCGGCGCACCAGCCCGAGCCGCGGACGGCGGCGGGGTTGGTGAACGTCGGGTAGAACGCCTGCACCGCGACGTTGTCGACCCGGCCGATCCAGCCGTCGTGCACCCGGCGGCGCAGCTCCGCGAGCCCCGGCCAGAAGCGCGACTGCATGTCGACGACGGCCACCCGCTCGGCCTTCTCGGCCGCGTCGGCCATCTCGAGGCCCTCTGACGCCGACCGCGCGAGCGGGGCCTCGCACAGCACGTGCTTGCCGGCCTCCAGCGCCGCGCCGACCATCGCCGCGTGCCGGCTCGGCCGCGTCGCGACGTCCACCAGGTCGACCCCGGGGTCGGCGCAGAGCGCCTCGAAGCCGACGTGCGCCCGCGGGACGCCGTGGCTGCGGGCGGCCTCGTCGGCGGTCTCCCGGTGGGCGGTCGCGACCGCCGCGAGCTCCACGAGGCCCTCGCGCGCCAGGGCGGCGTAGACCGGCAGGTGGGTGCCGGCCGCGTAGTGCAGGCCGACGACGCCGACGCGGACGGGCCTGGTGCCGACCGGCGTCACGCGGGGACCGCGGGCCGGTCCAGCGCGGGCAGCACCTCGGTGCCGAACAGCTCCATCGCCTGAAGCACCGAGCGGTGGTCCGGGCCCGTCGGGTAGCGGAAGATCATGAGGAAGTCCTCGACGCCTGCCTCGTCGCGGAAGCGCCCGATGGTCTCCACGCACTCGGCGGGCGTGCCGAACACGAAGCGGTCGCGCACGAACTCCTCGAGGGTGATCTGGTCGGCGCTGGTGACGCCGGGCAGGTCGGTGATGGCGCCGTAGTCGAACAGCGTGCGGGCCATCGCGAGCGCGGTGTCGCCGAAGAGCTCGAGGGCCTCCTCGCGCGAGGTGTAGGGCCAGCAGAAGCGGATGGCGGTGACGTGCGGGCGCCGGCCGGCCGCCTGCGCCGCCGTCCGGTAGTCCGCGGCCATGGCCTTCATGGTGTCCAGCGACATGAGCGCGTTGGTGATCCAGCCGTCGCCGAGGCGCCCGGCGCGGCGCAGGCCGCCCGGGGTCCAGGCCGCGAGGTGCAGCGGGACCCCGCCGTCCTGCAGCGGGCGGGGCAGCACGGCCTGGTCGGCGAAGTGGTGCAGCTGGTCGTCGAAGGAGAAGCGCTCCTGGGTGTGCGCCGCCCGCACGATGCGCACCGTCTCGTCGAAGCGCTGGGCCCGGTCGTCCCACGGCACGCCGGCCGCGGTGTAGTCGACGGGCATGTAGCCCGCGCCGAGCCCGAGCCACGCCCGGCCCCCGGAGAGCTGGTCGAGGATCGCGGCGTCCTGCGCGAGGACGACCGGGGCGTAGAGCGGCGCGATGGCGATGGCCGTCCCCACGCGCACCCGTTGCGTGCGCGCGGCGATGGCGAACGCGAGGTGCAGCGGCGCGCCGAAGTACTCGTCGGAGTCCTTGTGCTCCGTGGTGAGCGCGGCCGAGAACCCGAGCCGGTCGGCGGCCTCGGCCTGCTCCAGGATCTCCGACAGGACGGTCCGCGGCTCGCCGGTGACCTGGCCCTGCGTGAACAACACTCCGACCGACATCGTCGTCTCCTCGGGATCAGGACGTGCTCAGGAGGTGGGTTCGGGGTCGAGCTGCACGAGGGCGATGCGGGTGTCGAGCATCCCGGGCAGCCCCGCGTGCAGGACCGTCCCGTGGCCGCCGCCGGCGTCGACGCCGCGGGCCGCGGCCTGCCCGGCGACGCGCCCGAGCGTGAAGCCGCCGCTGATGTGGATGCCGCCGAGGTCGGAGACGGGGTTGAGCCCGCCCACGCAGTCGCCGGCGGCGAACAGACCCGGGATCGCGTCGCCGAAGACGTCGAGCACCTGCAGGTCGGTCGTGACGCGGAAGCCCCCGCAGCAGAAGTTGATGCCCTCCACCATCGGCACCGCGGTGAACGGCGCCCGCGAGCACGTCCGGCGCCGGGGCGGCAGGACCACGCGGCCGAAGTCGGGGTCGCTCGCGGCGGGCGTGGCGAGGAAGTCGTTCCACCGCGCGACGGTGCCCTCGAGCGCGGCCGCGGGGACGCCGATGGCCGCCGCGAGCTCGCCCAGGCTCCCGGCGGAGACCGGCGGCTCGGGCATCTGCCCGATCAGGGTCGCCTTCTCGCGGGCGACCTCGTCGTCGACGACGTACCAGGCCCGGCGCCCGGGCTGCTCGTGGAGCCGGTCGACCCGCTCCTCGTACGGGCCGGCCTCGTCGTGGAACCGCTCGCCGCGGTCGTTCACCGCGATCGCGTCCTCCACCACGGACGAGGACACGATCACCAGGGGCGGCACGAACGTCATGTTGATCAGGTCGCCGCCGACGGCCTGGCCGAGGAGGTGGCCGTCCCCGCGACACGTGTCGACGCCCAGGTAGGGGGCCCGCGAGACCGCCTCGGGCTGGAACCGGCGCCGCAGCTCGGGGTTGGCCTGGTAGCCCCCGGTGGCCAGCACGACACCGCGCCGGGCGGTGACCTCCAGCGGGGCGCCGTCGGCGAGGCGGTGGCCGCGGACCCCGGTGACACGGCCGTCGGCGACCACCAGCCGATCGGCGACGGTGCCGTACCGGACCGTGACGCCCGGCCGCTCGACGTCGCGCCGGAAGGCCCGGCCGAGCATCCAGCTGTCCTCCACCGCGGCCATCCGGTCGACCGTGTGCTGGCGGGGCCGCGGGATGAAGCGGCTGAAGCGCACGCCGCGCTCGACGAGCAGGCGGTGGGTCTCCGCGCTCTCGCGGGCGAACAGCCGGACCAGCGCCTCGTCCCACTCGACGCCGAAGCGGTCGCGCGCCTGCTCGACCATCGCCCGGGCGTCGGCGACGAAGGTCTCCTCGTCGTCGGCGATCCCCTGCTCGCGCTGCATCGCGGAGTCGACGAAGGCCAGGTAGCCGGTGGACCACACCGCGTTGCCGCCGATGTGGTCCATCGCCTCGAGCACGACGACCGACGCGCCCTCGTCGGCGGCGGCGGCGATCGCGGCCATGCCGGCGGGGCCGGTGCCGAGCACGACGACGTCGGCGGCGAGCGTGTCGACCTCGGGCACGGCGTCTCCCGCTACGTTGGGTCCGGTGGTGGGACGGGTCACAAGAGTGGGGAGATCACCGGGCGGCGTCAAGCACCTGACGACGTCCCGACGACTCGACCGGGCCGAGGCGCGTTGCTAGCGTCGTTAGTCACGCCACGCCGAGGGAGTGCTCCTTGCCCACGATCACCCTGGACCGCTACGCCGACGTCCGCGAGGCCTACCGCCAGCACGACCTCGAGCAGGCGCTCTACGACGCCGGTGGCGTGGTCATGGCCGACTGCCTGCTGGTGCTGCACGGCGCCGCGCACCGCACCCGGCGCCGGGTGGAGAACCGGCTGTTCCGCCGCGGGACGTTCCGGCACTGGGAGCACACGTTCCTGCGCGACGTCGTCACCGACACCCTCGCCCCGTTCGTCGCCGCCGGCCGCGCCGACCTGCTCGAGCTCGGCTACCGCACCGTCATGAACCTGACCGCGATGGTCGCCGGGGTCGACCACTCCACCACCGACGTCGCCGAGACCGACGCGCTCTACCGCTTCGCGAAGAAGTTCTCCGAGGGCGCCACGCTGGTGCACACCACCCGCGACCCCGACGAGGTCCGGGCCGAGGTCGCCGAGGCGCTCGAGGAGTTCGACCGGATCTTCCTGACGCCCTCGATCGCCCGTCGCGAGGAGCTGCTGGCGCGCCTGGCCGCCGGGGAGGTCACCGAGGACGACCTGCCGCGCGACGTGCTCACCGCGCTGCTGCGCAACACCGAGGAGCTGGGCCTCGACCGCGACATGCTGCGCCGCGAGATCGCCTTCTACCTGCAGGCCGGCTCGCACAGCACCGCCGACGCGTTCTCCCACGCCGTCGACGACTGGTTCGCCTGGTCCGCCCGCGACCCCGAGGGCGCGGAGAAGGCGCGCCACGATCCGGCGCTGCTGCAGGCCTGCGTCTACGAGACGCTCCGGCTGCACCCGGCGAGCCCCGTGGCGCGGCGCCGGGCCCTCGCGCCGATCGCGCTGCGGGGCGGTACCGAGATCCCCGAGGGCTCGGAGGTCGTCCTCGACATCGCCGCCGCCAACCGCGACCCGGCGATCTTCGACCGCCCCACGGAGTACGACCCGGCCCGTGAGGTCCCGGCCGACGTGCCGCGGTGGGGGCACGCCTTCGGCGGCGGGATGCACGCCTGCATCGGCACCGAGCTCGCGGGCGGCGTGCCGGCGGCGACCGACCGGGAGGGCGCCCAGGTCCTGGGCACCGTCACGCTGATGCTCGACGCCCTGCTCGCGGCCGGTGCGCGCCCGGACCCGGCCGCGCCGCCGCAGCGCGACCCGCACTCGGCGCGGGACCACTTCGCCTCGTACCCGGTGGTGTTCGCGCCGTGATGCCGCCCGTGGTGGGGCGCTTCCTCGCCGCGGTCGAGGCGCGGGACGCCGACGCGGCCGGGGCGTGCTTCACCGAGGACGGGACGTGGGCCAACGTCCCGCACCCGCCGGTGGTCGGGCCCGCGGGCGTGCGCGGCCTGCTCGCGCCGATCCTCGACCGCTCGCAATGGGTGCGCTGGGAGATCGTCACCGCCGCGCACACCCCGGAGCGGTCATGGCTCGAGCGCCTCGACCGCTTCGGCATCGACGGCACGGAGTACGCCGTCGCCTGCCACGGCGTCGTCGAGGTCGACCCGGACCGCGACCTGATCACCGCCTTCCGCGACTACGTCGACCTCGGCGAGTGGCGCGCGCGGCTCGGCACCGTCCTGACCCTGTGACCGACGAGCTGCGCCTCGGCCTCGGCCTCTGGAGCGGGCAGCACGGCGACCCCACCGACGCCGTCGCCCTCGCGCGGGCGGGCGAGGACGCCGGGTTCGACTCCTTCTGGGTCACCGAGCACCACGGCCTGCCCGACGGCTACCTGCCCTCGCCGCTGACGGTGCTGGCCGCCTGCGCGTCCGCCACACGGCGGATCGAGCTGGCGACGGGCGTGGTGCTGGCGCCCCTGCACCATCCGCTGCGCCTCGCCGAGGACGCCGCGCTCGTCGACCGGCTCAGCGGCGGGCGCCTCCTGCTCGGCCTGGGGCTCGGGTACGCCGAGCACGAGTACCGCGCGTTCGGCGTCGACCCGGCCACCCGCGGGGCACGGCTCGAGGCGCTGGTCGGCGCGCTGCGGGCGGCCGGGACCGGCGAGCCGTTCTCCGCGCCGGCGCTGGGCCTGCACGACGTCCGGGTGACGCCGACGCCGGCGCGCCCGATCCCGCTGTGGCTGGGCGGGTACGCCGACCGCGCGGTAGCCCGGGCCGGGCGCCTCGCCGACGGCCACCTCGTCGGGCGCGGCGAGCCCGACATCGTCGCGGCGGCCTCGCGGACCCTGGCGACGGTGCGCGACCCCGCCGACCCGTCCTTCGTCCGCGGCCTGGTGGTCACCTGCGTGCTCGATGCGCCGGGCGGCGGTGCGGCGGAGGCGCGCGCCGGGTTCGCCCGCGCGCAGCAGGCCTACGCGGCGATGCAGCGCGGGCGGGTGGTCTACGCGGGGCTCGCGGAGCCCGTCGCACCGGCGGACGTCGACGCCCACCTCCAGGTCCGCGGCGGCGTCGACGAGGTCGTCGCCGGCCTGCGGGCGGTCGTCGCCTCGCTCGCCGCGTGGTCGCGGGTCCACCTCGTGGTCCGCCTGCTGTTCGCCGAGCCGGATCTCGGCACCGCCCTGACCCGCGTCGCGACCTTCGGCGAGCGGGTCCTCCCCCACCTGCGCTGAGGAGAGCCGTGCACCCCGACGACCGCGCCGCCATCACCGACGTCCTCGCCCTGTACTGCGAGCGGATCGACGAGTACGACATGGACGCCGTCGTGGACCTCTTCACCACCGACGCCGTCATGGACTTCGGCCCCGGGCGCGGCGGGGTGCTCCGCGGCCGGGAGGCCCTGCGGGCCCGGTTCGCGGGCGGCCAGGCGGGCTTCCGCCGGACCCACCACCACCTCGGCCAGGTGCGGCTGACCCCCGACGAGACGGCCGGCGGCGGGCGGGTGCACGCGGTCTCCTCCTGCTCGGCGGGCCACGAGATGCACGACGGCACGCAGTGGCGCATCGGCCTGCGCTACGTCGACGTGCTGGTCCGCGAGGACACCTGGCGCATCGCCGAGCGCCGGATCGAGGCGGCGCTGGTGGAGGGCGGGCCCCGCGACGGGTGGACCTGGGTCGACCGGATGGAGCCCGAGACCGCCTGAGCCTTGCCGCCTCCCCTGGAGCGGCGTTAGCGTCCTCACGACGCATGAGCGGCGTCACAGGACTCGAGGAGGCGTTCGATGGCGGCAGTACTGCGGGGGCTCGAGGGCAAGAACGTCCTGATCACGGGCGCGGCGAAGGGCCAGGGACTCAGCCACGCGCTGGCGTTCGCCGACGCCGGGGCCGACATCGCCGCCCTCGACATCACCGACCCGATCCCCGACATCTATCCGCTCGCGACGGGCCAGATGCTCGAGGACACCACCAAGGCCGTCGAGGGCCTCGGGCGGCGCTGCCTGCCGCTGTCCTGCGACATCCGCGACGAGAGCCAGGTCGAGGCCTCGGTGGCCAAGGCGCTCGACCACTTCGACGGCCGCATCGACGTGCTCGTCAACAACGCCGGCGTCGCCGCGCTCGACACCATCCAGGGCATGCGCAGCCACGTCATGGACGCGGTGATCGACACGATCCTCAAGGGCCACATGTACGTCGCGAAGTACGTGGTCCCGAACATGATCGGCCGGCGCTCCGGCAAGATCATCAACATCTCGTCGGGCGTCACCGGCTCCGGGCACGCCCAGCTCTCGCACTACGTGGCCGCCAAGCACGCGATCCAGGGCCTGACCTCGGCCTGGGCCTTCGAGCTGGCCGAGTTCGGCATCAACGTGAACGCCATCGCGCCCGCCACCATCAAGCCGGGCGAGGGGCAGGGCTCGGGCATGGTGCTGGGGCTCGCGGGCGAGGTCGGGATGACCCCCGACGACGCCTTCGAGATGTTCTCCGCGGCCGGCAACATGCCCGGCGACAAGTGGCGCACCGAGGTCTCCGACATCACCGACGCGGTGCTCTTCCTGGCCTCCGACAACGCCGACCAGATCACCGGCCACATCCTGCGCGTCGACGCCGGGCAGGGGGCCAAGTAGCCGATGACCACCGGGACGCGCCCCACCAAGCCGATCTTCGACCAGGATCCGGACACCATGCGGTGCCCGTATCCGCACTACGCGCAGCTGCGCCGCGAGGCGCCGGTGTTCCACGACCCGGAGTACGACATCTACGTCGTCTCCCGGCACGCCGACATCGAGAAGGTCAACACGCAGCCGCGGCTGTTCTCCAGCCAGAACCCCATGGGGCCGACGGTGTCGGGGGCGATCGCGGCGATCGGCCGGGCGATGTCCGACGTGACCCCGGAGTTCGCCGAGCGCGTGCGGGTCGTGATGAGCCGCGGCGACGTCCTGTTCACCCAGGACCCGCCCGACCACAGCCGCCACCGCCGCATCCTGAACAAGGCGCTCACACCGCGCTCGGTCGCGCGGATCGAGCCGCGGATCCGGGAGCTGTGCCACGGGCTCGTCGACGGGTTCGCGACGTCCGGGCAGCGCGGCGAGGTCGACCTCGTCCCGGCCTACTGCTCCCCCGCGCCGGTGCAGGCGCTGGCGACGCTGCTCGGGGTGCCGGTGGAGAGCTCCGGGGACTTCGCGCGCTGGGCCGACGCGATCAACGCCGCCATCGGCACGGCGATGACCGACGAGGCGCTGCTCGCGACGCTCGAGACCCAGATCGAGTTCTGGACCTTCTTCGAGGACGAGATCGCCGACCGCACCCAGAACCCGCGCGACGACCTGCTCACCGCCGTCGTGCAGGCCCGCAACGAGGGCGACGCACCCCTGACGCCCAACGAGATGGTGGGCTTCTGCAGCCAGCTCATCGGCGCCGGGGCGGACACCACCACGAAGCTGATCTCCTCGTTCATGCTGATGCTCTGCGAGGACCCGGAGCTGATGGCCCGGATGCGGGCGCACCCCGAGGAGCTGCCGAGCGCCCTCGAGGAGGCGCTGCGGCTCGAGTCGCCGGTGCAGGGGCTCTTCCGCGTGGCCACCGCCGACACCGAGCTCGGCGGCGTCGCGATCCCGGCCGGCGCGCACGTCTGGGTCGTCTACGCCTCCGGCAACCGCGACGAGGAGGTCTTCGCCGCACCGGAGACCTTCGACCCGTCGCGGGAGCGCCTGCGGTCGCACCAGGCGTTCGGGCACGGGCCGCACTCGTGCATCGGGGCGCCGCTGGCCCGGTCGGTCGCGCGGATCGCCTTCGAGGTGCTCTTCGAGCGCCTCGACGACATCGCGCTCGCCGAGCCGGGCTTCGTGCCGCGGTACGACCCGAGCTACGTCATGCACGGCATGCAGCACCTGCCGCTGAGGTTCACCGCCCGGTGAGCGACGAGCTCGACGCACTCCGGCTCCGCCTCGAGGTCCTCGAGGCGGAGTCGGCGCTGCACAAGCTGCGGAACCGGTTCCACGAGTACGTCAACACCGACCGGTGGGACGAGATCGGCGGCCTGTTCGCCCCGGACGCCGAGCTCGACTACTCCTACCTCGGGTCGGCGTCGGGCCGGCCGGCGATCACGGAGTTCTTCGCGGCGATCCCCCGGCTGCTCCCTGCGGAGGCCGGCACGCCGTTCGTGCGCCAGTTCATCCACGGCCACGACGTGACCGTCGACGGGGACTCGGCGACCGGCACGAGCTTCCTGTTCGCGACGCCGATCTACCACGGGCAGAGCTTCGTGCTCGCGGGCCGCTTCGCCGACACCTACACCCGGGCCGGCGGGGAGTGGCTGTTCGCGAGCGTCGCCCTGGAGATCTGGTACTCGGTGCCGGTGGCCGAGGGCTGGGCCGGGCCGGACCGCCACCGGATGTCCCTGTAGCGGCGGGAGCGCCTCCTCCCCGCACGCGTAGGGGTGGGGACCGGGGGGCACTCCGCCGTCCGACCGGCCCCGCCCGTCGGGGCCGCTGACGGGAGGGGACCCATGCCCGAGACGGACCGCGAACGCCGAGTGATCGACGAGGTCACCAAGGGCCTGATCATCGGCGGGTCGGTGCGCGACGCGACCGACGGGCGGACGTTCGGCGTCGAGGACCCGTCGACCGGCGAGCTCCTCTGCGACGTCGCCGACGCCTCCCCCGAGGACGGGATGGCCGCGCTCGACGCCGCGGCGGCCGCCCAGCCCGCGTGGGCGGCGACCGCCCCGCGCGAGCGCGGCGAGATCCTGCGTCGCGCCTTCGAGCTCGTCACCGAGCGGGCCGACGAGATCGCCCTGCTCATGACCCTCGAGATGGGCAAGCCGCTCGCCGAGTCCAAGGCGGAGATCACCTACGCCGCCGAGTTCTTCCGCTGGTTCTCCGAGGAGGCCGTCCGGATCGCCGGCGAGTGGAAGGTCAACGCCACGGGCAGCGGCCGGGTGCTCGTGATGCGCCAGCCGATCGGGCCGTGCCTGCTGATCACGCCCTGGAACTTCCCGCTGGCCATGGGCACCCGCAAGATCGGCCCGGCCGTCGCGGCGGGCTGCACCATGGTGATCAAGCCGGCGGGGCTCACGCCGCTGACGATCCTCAAGCTCGCCGACATCCTCGCCGAGGCCGGGCTGCCCGACGGCGTGCTCAACGTCGTCACCACGTCGTCCACCGGCAAGGTGATGGAGCCGCTGATCAGGGACGGCCGGATCCGCAAGCTGTCGTTCACCGGGTCCACCGAGGTCGGCCGCAAGCTGATCGAGCAGTCCGCCGAGCAGGTGCTCAAGACCTCGATGGAGCTCGGCGGCAACGCCCCGTTCGTGGTCTGCGCCGACGCCGACGTCGACGAGGCCGTCCAGGGCGCGATGCTCGCCAAGATGCGCAACATCGGCGAGGCGTGCACCGCGGCCAACCGCTTCTACGTGCACGCCGACGTCGCCGAGGAGTTCACCAAGAAGCTCACCGAGCGGATGGGTGACATGAAGATCGGGCGCGGGACCGAGGAGGGCGTGGAGGTCGGCCCGCTGGTGGAGGCCGACCAGCGCGACAAGGTGGCCGAGCTGGTCGACGACGCCGTGCAGAAGGGCGCGACCGTGCGCACCGGCGGCCAGGTGCCGTCGGGCGCGGGCTACTTCTACCCGCCGACCGTGCTCGCCGACGTGCCCACCTCCGCCCGCCTGGCCAAGGAGGAGATCTTCGGCCCGGTGGCGCCGATCTTCACGTTCACCGAGGACGACGACGCGGTCCGCGCCGCCAACGACACCGAGTTCGGCCTGGTCAGCTACCTGTACACGAAGGACCTGAGCCGGGCGATCCGCCTGTCCGAGCGGCTCGAGGCGGGCATGGTCGGCCTCAACCAGGGCATGGTCTCCAACGCCGGCGCGCCCTTCGGGGGCTGGAAGCAGTCGGGCCTGGGCCGCGAGGGCGGCAGCGTCGGCATCGAGGAGTACCTGGAGATCAAGTACGTCGCCATGAACGTGGGGTGAGGACGCCTCACTTCTCCCGGGGGTCGCCGCCGGGGAGGTGCTCCTGGCCGACGGCTCCGGCCGCCGCCTCGCCGGCGGCCGGGGCCGGGGTCCCGACGTGGGCCTCGAGCCGGAGGCGCTCGCTGAGGTGCGGGTAATGCAGCTCGAACGCCGGGCGCTCGGAGCGGATCCGCGGCAGCTCGGTGAAGTTGTGCCGCGGCGGCGGGCACGACGTGGCCCACTCCAGCGAGTTGCCGTGACCCCACGGGTCGTCGACCTCCACCG
>NZ_JBHSKG010000018.1:0-153701 GCF_042657905.1 Actinomycetospora rhizophila
CCGACGGGGGGCGGGGCCCGGCGAGGCGGCCGGGCGTGCCGCGCGGCGGGGCGCCGGCGGGCGCCGGAGGGGGCGGCGGCACGGCGGGCGGGACGCCGAGCGCGGCAGGGGCGCCGTTCGGGGCCTTCGGAGGGGCCGGCGGCGTGGCGGGCCGACCCGCGGGGGCCGCCGGACCAGCGGCGGGACCAGCAGTCGGCGCCGCCGGGCGGCCGGCGCCCTCGGGCTTCATGTCCGGGCGGTCGTTGCGGCGGGTCGCCGGTGGCGTGGCGGTGGCCGTGCCCGCGGCGGACTGCGCGGCGCGACCGGCGGCGGAGCCCGTCGAGCCACCGGCGCCCGTGCTCGTCGCGGAGCGGAAGGACCCGGTGGAGAACGCGGACGGGAAGCCGACCGGCGGCGAGGCGGGCGCGGGCGTCGAGCGGATGCGCGCGCCGACGTCGCCGTAGTCGCTGTCGAGGTGCCGCCGGTCGGACCCGTCGCGGTCCCCGCCGGCGTGGGCGCCCCGGGCGTCGTCGGCGGGGTCGACGTCGACCGCGCGACGCCGTCCCGACGAGCGAGCATGCGTGCCCGCCACCGAGCAACCACCTCCCGATGTCGCTCGCAGTCACCTGTGGTCACGACCGCGCCGGGGTGTCGACGGCGATCGTCGAGCCCGACGGAGGACCTTCGGACCCGCACGAAGGCAACGCGCCGGTGACGCCCAGGTCGCGGTCCGCAGGGGGGACCGTCCATGACCGGACCGTCCGATGCGGTGAGTGGTGGTCCGGTGTCACTCCGTCGTGACGGGGCTCCCACTGATCCCGGGCCGGTGCGCTCAGTGGCGACCGCCGTCACCCAGCGCTAACGAGCCGGCGTCCTCGACCGATGACCGGGGCGACGATGCCCCGGCGAGAGGACACACGAGGCATGGACGCCCCCCAGGACCCGTGGGTCCCCGCGCCGCGTGACGGCGGCCGGGCGGACATCCGAGCCGGCGGGGCGGGTGGGGACCCGTGGAGCCCGACGGTCCCGTTCCCGCGCGTCGCGCCCGCCGCCGAGCGCCTGCCCGAGCGGGTCGCGCCGGCGCCCGTCCCCGCGCCCCGACGCTCTGCCGCCCCGGCCGTGTGCGACACGGGCACGCCCGGCCTCTGGCGGACGTGTGCCCGCGCCGTCGCGCGCCTCGTGCACGTCACCGTCGACGGTGTCCGCTCGCTGGTCGCCCTGCTCGCGGCGGCCCCGGCGTCCCGCTAGAGCTGCACCCCGCGCGTCAGCGCCCCGTCGACGACCAGGTTCGTGCCGGTGATGAACGTCGCCGCCGGGCTGGCCAGGAACACCACGGCGCGGGCGATCTCCTCCGGCCGGGCCATGCGTCCGGTGGGGTTGAGGCCGAGCGCCTGCGAGAACAGGTCGGGGTCGTTCTCCTCGATCGACTCCCACACCCCGCCCGAGAAGTAGACGTTGCCCGGCGAGACGGTGTTGGCGCGCACGCGGCCGGCGAGCTGGTGGGCCAGGCCCTGCGTGTAGTGGACGATCGCGCCCTTGAAGGTCCCGTAGGGGCCCGCCGCGAAGTCGATCTCCCGGCCGGACACGCTGGAGATCGTGACGATCGCCCCGGCGTCGCTCGCCTCGAGCGCGGGCAGCGCCGCCTCGACCAGGCGCACGGTGCCGAGCATGTCGGTGGTGAAGCTCGCCGCCCAGTTCTCCTCGGACGACGGGATCGCGAGCGCCGAGACGTTGGCGACCACCGCGTCGATGCCGCCGTGCTCCGTCGCGCTCGCCCGCACCCAGGTCGCGAGGGCGTCACCGTCGGCGACGTCCACCGCCGTGCCGTGCACGTCCCACCCGGCGCCGCGCATCTCCTCCTCGGCCTTCCGGACACCGTCGGCGTCGCGGGCGCAGAAGGCGACCGTGGCGCCCTCGGCGGCCAGCCCCTCGACGATCGCGCGCCCGATGCCGCGGCTGCCGCCGGTGACGAGGGCGGTGCGCCCCGCGAGCTGGAGGTCCATGGCGAGCTCCCTCAGGTCAGGGACCGTGCGCGCTCGCGCAGGTCCGCGTGCAGCCCGTCGAGCGGCCGCAGTCCGGGCACCAGCGCCTTGGACACCTTCGTCACCGCGCTGTAGTTCGTGTCGACGACGTTGGCCAGCGGGGCCAGCGACACCTGCGTGAGCAGCTGGTAGGCGTCGAGGCGGTCGAGCCCGAGCAGCCCGCCCAGCCAGGTGATCATCTCGACCTGGCTGATCCGCCAGGCGTCCTCGAGGGGCCGCGACGAGCCGACCACCACGATCTCGTCGTCGTTCTCGAGCCGCGGCCACAGCGGCGCCGCCGCCTGCGAGGCCTTGACGAGGTCGACGATCAGCGTGACGTCCATGGCGCCCTCGACGGCGGTGCCGCACGACTCGCCCTCGCCCTGCCGGTAGTGCCCGTCGCCGACCGAGAAGATCGCCCCGGGCGCGTTGACCGGCAGGTAGCAGGTGGCGCCGGCGCGCATCTCCGGGGTGTCCATGTTGCCGCCGAAGGCGTCCGGGGTGAGCGACGAGCGCACCTCGCCCAGCGCGGGCGCGACGCCGACCGTGCCGAGCATCGGCGCGAGCGGCAGGTCGATCGACAGGTCGCCGCGGCTCGCGGTGAACGTGACCGTCGAGCGGGCGCGGTCGAGCTCGTAGATCCAGGTGCGCTCCTCGAGCGGATCCTGGAGCAGCGCCGTGCGGTCGGTGCCGGTGAGCCCGCCGAAGAACGGCACGAGCGTCGAGGCGCCCCAGTCGCGGGCCGGGGTGAGGTCGACGAGGTGCAGCACGAGCGTGTCGCCCGGCTCGGCGCCCCGGACCGCGAACGGGCCGGTCTGCGGGTTGAGGAAGCCCATCCGCAGGTTGGCGCTCGCGAGGTCGGACGTCGACCGGATGGTGCCGCCGAACGCGTCGTCGCACCACAGGCGCAGCACGCTGCCGGGCTCGACCTCGCGGATCGGGGCGACCCCACCGAAGGTGTAGGCGTACTGCGACGGCTCGGGGCGGAACTCGACGACGTCCACGCCTGCGAGCCTAGTAGCGGTCGGTGCCCGTGAGGGCGTGCTCGAGCTGGTCGGCGATGCGCGTGACCAGCCGGAACGGGCCGTCGAACTCGGCGAACGAGAGGTCCTCGAGCGGCGTGGCGTGGCGGAACACCGCGACCCCGCCCACGGCCGCCGCGCCGCCGACCACCGCGTCCTCGGCGAGCTCGAGCAGCCGGCGCGTGTCGATGTCGTCGAGACGGCCGATCGGCGACTCGATCTGCAGCCAGTCGTGCCCGTCGACGACGCCCTTGTGGTGCACGTAGACCAGCTGCGTGCGGTCCTCCGAGGTGGGGAGCCGGAACGTCAGGCTGTGCTGGTCCTGCGCCATCACCTCGTAGCGCACCCGCACCCACAGCACGAGGTCGTCCCACGACGCCACCGACCAGTCACCGTCCTCACGAGGGCTCGACGTCCCGTTGCCGGGTCGGCCCGGACGGCTCGCCGGGCGGAGCGATCGCACCGTAGCAGCGCGCCTGTGGCGCGCCGGTTCGCCGCGCTCGGTCATCGGACGCCCCCGCCGACCAGCCGGTCCCACCCGGTGGCGCCGGCGACGGCGGTGGCGCCGCTGCGGTCGAGCAGGCGCAGGAGGGCGGCGCCGTCGCGCGGGCGGTCGCCGACCTCCTGGGCCGTCGCGCGGCGCAGCACCGGCACGAGGCGGGGCGAGAGCCGGTGCACGGCGGCGAAGGCCTCGGGGCCGGGACCGTCGAGGATCCGGCGGGCGATGTCCAGGATGTTGTCCCCGTCGAAGAGATGGTCGCCGCGGGCCGCGAAGACGACGCAGCAGGCCCAGGCCCAGACGTCGGTGGCGGGGCCCGCGCCGTTGCCGGTGACCTGCTCGGGCGCCATGTAGCCGGGCGTGCCGACCATGTTCCCGGCCGGCGTGTGGTGGGTCTGCCCGACGACGCGGGCGATGCCGAAGTCGACGACCTTGGGCCCGGCCGAGGTCAGCAGCACGTTGCCCGGCTTGAGGTCGCGGTGGGTGATGCCGTCGGCGTGCAGGGCCGCCAGGGCCCGGGCCAGCGCGATCGCCGTGCGCGTCAGCATCTCCCCGTCGGTGACCGCGCCGGAGGCGGCGACGAAGGCGTGCAGCGACGGGCCGTCGAGGCGCTCCATGACGATGTAGGGCATGGAGCCGTCGAAGCCGACGCTGTAGACCCGCGCGGTGTAGTCGCCGGTGACCTTCTGCAGCGTCTGGCCCTCGCGCAGGAAGCGGGTGCGGGCGTCGACGTCGTCGAGCAGGTGCGGCGCGAGCACCTTGATGGCGACGACGCCGTGGGTGCCGGCCCGGTGCCCCAGGTAGACCGTGCCCATGCCGCCGGAGCCGAGGCGGCCGGTGAGCGTGTAGTCGCCGACCGAGCGCGGGTCGTGCGGGGTCAGCGGCTGCTCGGGGGCGGCCATGTCGACCAGGCGGGTCGACGGGCCCACCGCCGGCGGGGGCGGCGGCGCCGGCCGCGAGGGCACCGAGCGCCCGAGGCGGGGCGCCGGCGCGGCGGGGACCGGGGCGGGGGCCGACGGGGGCGACGCCGGGAGCTCGGGCTGCTCCTTGGCGCGGCGGGCGCGCAGCAGGCGGCGCTCCTTGACCGCGGGCAGGCGCGCGGCCCGCAGCGCCTCGGGCACCACCGGGGCCTCGCGGCAGGCGCGCGGGCGCGCGACGCGGGTGACGATGCCGTGCGCGAGCAGGAAGAGCGCCGCGCCCAGCCCCACGCCCGGGACCGCGAGCGAGCCGCCCGCGAGGACGAGCGCGAGCCCCAGCAGCACGCCGAGCGCCAGGACCGCCTTGCCGCGGCTCGTCGGCCAGGGGCGCGTCACGGGCATCGCGCGGCGCCGCTCGACGTCCAGGCCGCCGACCCAGAGCCCGGCGACCGCGAGGCACAGCGCCGCGACCAGCACGAGGCCGGCGACGGTGATCGTGGGACCGGACGCGGTCGGGGACGGCAGGCCGAGGTCGTCCAGGCTCGCGATCAGTCCGCGGATCGCGAGGCGACGGTCCTGGCCGAGCTCGTCGGCGACCAGCGAGACGGTGAGCGCGGCGACCCCGCCGGTCACGGCGGCGGTGAGCAGCGTCAGTCCCAGCGCGCGGGGCACCGGGAGGTCGGCGGCGCGGTGGAGGTGCCGGCGTGCACGACGCCGCTCGGCGCCGGTCAGGCGGGCGACGCGGTCGGTGACGACGCGGTCGACGAGCATCGCCGTCCGGCGCTGGCGGGCCGCACGACGGTGCAGCGGGCCCATCACGAGGGCCGTCAGGACGCCCGCGACGAGCACCACGAGGACGGGCATGCCCGGGCCCAGCTCCGCCAGCCCCACCAGTCCGCCTCCTCCCGCCGGGTGTTCCACGCCTGCCGTGACCGTACCGGGGTCCTCGATCAGTCCCCGTTGCCTCGACCCGGCGCGCCGTCACCCTCACGCGTCACGGTGGTTTTCCTGCGTCCCGGGCGCCACCGCGGTCGACGGGGGTGACGCAGCACGACGTCACCGAGGCTGTGCCGGCCGCGCACCACGAGGTGCGGGACGCCGCGCTCGCGCCGGTGGTGGATGTCGTCGCGGACCTTGCCCGCCGCGATCCGCAGGTCGTCGACGTCGGCGGTGGCGTGCTCGGGCAGCACGAGCACCGGCGAGCACATCCCGGTGGCGAGCTCCACCGCGACCACGGGCGTCGTGAACTCCGCGCCGCTGAAGTCGAGGGTCACCCCGCCGACCCAGCTGCGGACGCGCACGAGCGGCGGCACGCGCCAGTAGCCGCGCCGACTGATCGCCCCGCCCACGCCGGCCTGGAGGTCGAGGACGTCGACCGAGCGGGACACGTGCAGGTCCGCCCCGGGCAGGTCGTCGAGCAGGCCCTCGAGGTCGCGCCGGAACCGGGCGGCGAGCGCCGCGGCCGACCGTTCGCTGTACTCCCCGGCGGTGATCTGCCCGGCCACCATCGCCCGCGCGAGGAACTGCTGCACCTGCTCGCGCTCCACGTCCGAGACGCGCAGGGCCGCGGGATCACCGGGCTCCGGGCTCACCGACGTCACACGGTAAGGATAGGGCGCCGCCGGGGACGGGACGGACGGAAGCTGGAGGTGACCGGTGCCGCGAGGCCTGCTCGTGCTCCTCGCCGCCGCGCTCCTGGCCGCGGGGTGCGCCGGGGCGGGCACCCGGGTCTCGCCGCTGACCGGCACGCCCGCGCACACCGACGCCCCGGTGCTGGCGGTCAAGGTCGACAACTCGCCCGCGGGCCGGCCGTGGACCGGCGTCGAGGACGCGGACGTCGTCTACGTCGAACCCGTGGAGGGCGGCACCACGAGGCTGCTCGCCGTCTTCTCCTCGCGCCTGCCGGCGTCGGTCGGCCCGGTGCGCAGCGCCCGCGAGTCCGACGTGACGGTGCTGGGCGCCTACGGGCGGCCGGGGCTCGCGTTCTCCGGCGCGGCACCGGAGCTCGCGGGCACGCTGGCCGGCGCCTCGCTCGTGCCGCTGACCCCGCAGTCGGCCGGCGACGCGTTCCGCCGCGACGGCGCCCGGCGCGCGCCGGTCAACCTGTACGCCGACCCCGCCGCCCTGCTGGCCGCCGCCGGCGACGCCTCGCCGCCCCGCGACGTCGGCTTCCGGTTCGGCGCGACCCCGGCGGGGGGCGAGGTCGTGCGCCACCGCGACGTCTCCTTCGGGTCCGCGGAGCTGGGGCTGACGTGGAACGCGGTGCGCGGACGCTGGCTCGTCGAGCCCGGCGGCGGCGACCCGGCCGTGCCCGCGACCGGCGGCGAGCCGATCGGCGCGGCGACCGTGCTGATCCAGCGCGTGACCACCCGCCCGTCGGCGATCCGCGACGCCGCCGGCGCCGTGTCGCCCTACGCGGTCACCGTCGGCGGGGGCGAGGCCGAGGTCCTGCGCGACGGCCGCGCCTACCCCGCCCGGTGGTCGCGCCCGACGCCGACCGACCCGACCGCCGTCCTCGGACCCGACCGCCGGCCGGTCGCCTTCGCCCCCGGGCCGGTGTGGGTGCTGCTCGTCCCGGCGGAGGGTTGACGCTCCGGTCCGATCGGGTAGCCGGGCGATATGGCTGCCGATGACAAGATCGACAACAAGACGGACAAGGTCAAGGGCAAGGTCAAGGAGACGGCCGGCACGCTCAACGGCGACGAGGAGCTGCGCCACGAGGGCAAGGCCGACCAGACCAAGGGCGACATCAAGCAGGCCGGCGAGAAGATCAAGGACGCCTTCAAGTCGAACTGACGTCTCCCGCACTGAAGCGACCCCGGGGACCACGCTGTCCTCGGGGTCGCTGTGTCTCCGGGGTCGCCGGTACGCGCGTGACTCAGTACCCGCGCGACTCGCGGCGGCCGGTGAACGCGTAGACCGGGGTGCCGTCGGTGTCGCGCCGAGCGAGGCGGTGGACCGCGAAGACGTTGATGCCGGGGATGGTGCCGCCGAAGATCTCGTTGACCTTCTGTCGCGGGCCGGACTCGACGAGCACCAGGTACTCCTCGGGCAGGCTGGCGCCGTCGGCGATGCGCAGGTCGTGGTCCCCCCGACAGGGGCCGTCGGCGAGTCGGATCCGCATCGGGCCCTCCCCTCGTCTCGTCCGCCGTCCGGGGTCATGGTGGCACGCCGCCCTCGGACGAGCGGATCGTCCGGGCCCGCTCTTTGCAGCTGTACTTGCACATGCAAGGATGATCGCCGCCGGTCATGCCCCCCGTGATCGGCACCGGACCCGGTCGGTGTCCCCCCGCCGGCCGGGTCCTCCCCACTCCCTCGACGGACAGCCCCGTCGGGGATTGGGGCCGCGTCCCAGCGGACACTCTCATCAGAGTTTCCGAGCGACGGTGAAGGCGGACGTGCACAAGGACGAGGCGGCGGCGAGGCTCGCGCGGCAGGCGTCGGATGCGCTGGCCGAGCTGCTGGAGCACAGCCGTGCCCACCCCACGGGTCCCGACCGCTTCGACTGGTCCAGTGACGCCCTCGACGAGCTGGCCCGCGCGGTGCTCACCATCGGCGAGGTCGTCGAACGCTGCACCGCCCGCTCGGTCGAGGAGGACGATCCCGCGGAGATCGTCGAGGCCACCCGCGAGCTCGCGACGGCGATCGTCCGGCGCCGCAACTCCCTGCTCGCCGAGAACGCCGCCGCGCGCCTGCGCCGCTCCCAGCTCGTCCTGGTCCGCCGCGCGGGCTGAGCGCCGCCGGAGGCTTCCTGCGCCGGGGATCCGCTGTCAGGATCACCGGCGATGTCACCGACACCTGATGCCGAGCAGCTCCGGCCGCTCCTCCACGCGCTGTCCTCCGACGACCGCGACGATCGCCGCCCCTGGGCCGACACGGTCGGCGCCTGGTGGCGCGAGGGCACCCTCGACCCGGAGACGGCGAGCACCGTCGGCACCGTCGTGACCTGGTGCGCGATGGTCGACGACGACGCCGGCGGCTCCCGCGCCGGTGTCCTCGCCTCGCTCGCCGCGCTCGCCGAGAGCGGGCGTCTGCAGGAGGACGACCTCGACCGGCTGCTGCGGGGGATCGACGCGCAGTGGGTCCCCGACAGCGAGAAGGACGCCACCAAGACCCTGCGCGCTGCCCTCGGCCGGGCTCCGGGCGGCCGCAAGGACGGCAAGGGCTACCTCTGGACGCTGGTCGACCACGTCCACGCGCTCACGTCCCCCGACGCGGACCGGCGCCGGGCCGCCGTCGACCCGGCCGCCGCCGAGCCCGGTATCCGTCCCGCGGACCGCGCGGCGCTCACCGCCGTGGCCGGGTGGGCGACCGCGTGAGGACCTGACCGGCGGGCGGGCCGCCCGCAGCTGCTCCGGGCACGCCGGCGTCGGGGACGACCTGCCGGCCGAGGGTCGACCGCGGCCTTCTCCGGCGTCAGGGCCCTCGCCATCCCCGGCGGGCGGTCATGCCGTCCTCGAGAGCGTCGTCGCGCAGGCGGCTGCGCGCTCGTGTCAGTGCCAGCACAGTCAGCCCGTACACACCCCCGAGGACCAGCAGAACGATCCCGGTCCTGGTGACGATCAGTTGGATGCCGTCGAGGCCTCTCGGATTCGTCGTCGACACCAGGCACAGCGAGCCCAGGGCGATCAGGTGGAACAGCGTGACGAGTAGGTGGTTCAACGACGTCGCCACCGTCCGGTCGTCGTAGACCTCGATCAGGAAGTCGTATCCGACCCGCCGCAGCAGCTGGCCCACCACCAGGGTGACCACCACCCCGACGACGACCGTCGTCACGTAGCTCGCTGTCGAGACCTGCACGATCACCCCCCGGCGAGGGAATGGAGCGCGACGGGTCCAAGCATGCCCGGGCGGCGCCATCTCAGGACACCCTCGCGGCGGCTCGGGCGTGGGACCGGACCTTCGTGGGGCGCTAACCGGGCCGCACGAACCCGGCGAGCATCGTGCCGATCAGCAGGTGCGCGGTGCCGGTGGTGACCACCGGATCGGCGGCGGCGAACGCTCGCAGCTCCGCCTCGTCGGCTGCTTCGATCACGCCGAGCCCGAAGGAACCGGTCTCGTCGAGCACGGGCCCGAACACCACCATCCGGCCGGAGTCGATGTAGGGCTGCCAGTGGGCCGCGTGGCGACCCATGATCTCACGTTCCTCGTCGCTCATGTCGAGCGCGAAGTTCGGACGAGGAGCCTGGAGCCTGAGCACGAACGTCGTCATGTCGTGCGCCCTCGATCCAGGGTCGGCTCGACTGTCACCACGGTCATGGCGCCGATCGTGGCAGACCCCGGGGGCTGTCCCGGCGTCATCTCCGGACTCCGATCCGCTGATCGGGATACCGCACGAGCTCGTGGCCGGCCAGGAGCTTCACTCCCACCACCACGGGGCCGATCACGAGGTTGACCAGCCCCGAGAGCGATTCAGCCAGCAGGCCCGCGCCCATCCGACGCCCGAGACCGAATCCCCAGAGGAACATCAGCGCGAGGTCGACGCTCGCCGCGAGGTAGAGGGCGGTCACCAGCGGCAGCACCTCCGGGGCCGCCGGCCCGATCATCAGCAGCGGCCCGATGGCGGCCGTGAGCAAGGGACTCGTCCGGAACAGCAGAGTCTCCGGATCGTGGCCGCGGGCGACCCGCCCGTGCACCGCGATGTGTGCTTGTTGGTCGGTCGCGATCGTGGCCGACCACGTTCCGGTCGGCATCGTCGGACGGGTGCGGATCGCAGATCCGGGAGCGGGCACTCGTCAAGCTGGTGAGGGCGCTGCCATCCTTCGGGCGTGGCGCGGGTCGACGTTTCGAGCACCATCACGATCCAGCGGCCGCGGGCAGAGGTAGCGGCGTTCGCGAGCGATCCCGACAACGCCACCCGGTGGTACAAGAACATCACGTCCGTCGAGTGGGAGACGACCGGGCCGGTCCGTCCCGGCTCACGGGTCGCCTTCGTCGCCCACTTCCTCGGTCGGCGACTCGCCTACACCTACGAGGTCCGCGAGCTGGAGCCGTCGCGGCGGTTCGTCATGAGTACTGCCCAGGGACCGTTTCCCATGGAGACGACCTACTCCTGGGAGGACACCGCCGACGGCGGGACACGCATGACCTTGCGCAACCGTGGGGAGCCTTCGGGCTTCTCCGGCCTCGGCGCTCCCGTCATGTCGGCGGCCGTGCGACGGGCCAACCACAAAGATCTTCTCGCTCTCAAGGACCTCCTCGAGGCGGAGGGGGCGCGACACGGGCAGTAGATCGTCGTTCGTCGCCACCGCCGGTCTACCCCGGACCCGTCGCGGTGGTGGCGCCGGTCGTCGTGGTGGCGCCCGTCGCGGGCGTGGATCCCGTCGCGGTGGTGGCGCCCGTCGTCGTCGTGGCGCCCGTCGTCGTCGTGGCGCCCGTCGTCGTCGTGGCGTCCGTCGTCGTCGTGGTGAAGCCTGTCGTGCTGGTGACGGTCGGAGCAGTGGTCGTGGGCGCGGTGTCACTGCTCGTGGTCCCCGAGCCCCGCACCGGACGCGGCGGGGGTCCATATCGCCACGGTGGGGTGCTGATGACGTAGGTGTCGTTGGTGACCACGTCGACGACGGTGAGGGTGTCGACGACCACGGGCGCAGGTCGGACGACCACGATGCCGAGCTGCACGAAGGCCGGCCACCCCGTGCCCCTGAAGCGCATCGGGAGGTCGTGTGGGGGCTCGGTGAGCGGGTTGCCGCAGTAGCACTTGACCCGCGGCGTGCCGTACCCGTCGACCAGGACCGCGGTGCCGCTCTGGAGGATCGCGGGTCGACTGGTGAGGTGCCCGTCGGCGTACCCGTGATTGGTCACCGCGGTGTCCGCGCGGAGGACCACGGGAGTCAGATGTGCCAGGAAGTCGCCGATCTGGCTCGGGTCGATGCCCTCGGCCTGCGCCCAGGCCGCGCCCAGGTCGGGGTTGTCGGCGAGGAAGCTCGCCATCTCGTCACGTCGGCAGACGTTGCTCCCGCTGCCGCCGAACAGGCCCGGAGTGCCGCCCCCCACCGAGCCGGACGCGCGGTCGGGCGCGGCCACGCCGGGCTGGTCGGAACCGCCGGGCTGCGGCAGGAACGGGTTGGCCTGGGGTGTGTTCACCGACTCGAGGGTCGTCTCACTCGCTGCCGCCGACGGCCCCGTCACCAGCACGACGATCGCGACTCCGGTCATGACGAGCACGAGCACCACCGCGACCGACCCGGCGATCAACCAGCGTCGTGAGAGCGTGACCGTGCGCCGACGGCTCCGGGAGTCCGCCTCGGGGGCCTCCCTCGAGTCCGACCCGCGCAGGGCCGAGGCGGGGACTCTCGCGGCCGGGGCACCCGAGACGTCGACCGCGGGGGGCCGGCCCGACGTACCCGCCCCGGCCGGCCACGTCGGCGGCGCCGTCGGGCGGGCGGCAGCGGTTCGACCGATCGGGATGGGACCCGTCGGTGGGCCTGTCCCGCCGCGCAGCCCGGCAGGGGTGCCGTCGGTGCTCGGTCCGGTCGGGCCCGCGCCGGTGCGGGGGCCGCCGAGGGTCGTCACCGCTGTCACCGGATCAGCGCCGCTGAACCGGCCTCGGTCGTCGGGGTGGCCGCGACCGGACATCGCCGCCGCACCGAGCGCGATCGCGTGCTTCGGGTGGGCGTCGACGGCGGTCGAGCGACCCAGCTCGGCCGAGACCATCCGCGAGACCAGTGGGATCCGTGACGATCCGCCCACCAGCAGTACGGAGGACAGGCGGTCGGCCACCACCCCGGCGGAGAGCAACGCGCGGAGCAGTGCCTCGATGGTGGCGTCGATCGACGGACGGATCATGTCCTCGAACTCGCTGCGCGTCAGACGCACCTCGGTGTGCAGCTTCGGCAGGATCACCGGCACGGTGGCCTCGGTGTCGACCGAGAGAGCCTCTTTCGCCCGCACGCAGTCCTGCCGGAGCCGGACGGCGGCGGTGGTGTCGTGCGGGTCCGACGGGTCGAGACCGGACAGCGGGCCGCCGAGGCTGCGGTCGACGTGCCGGAACACGGCCTCGTCGAAGTCGATGCCGCCGAGACCCTCGAGCCCTTCCGGTGTCCCGAGGATGTCGAAGCCTCGACCGGCCTTGCGCAGGACAGTCGCGTCGAATGTCCCGCCGCCGAGGTCGTAGACCGCGACGAGCGCACCCGCCTCCAGACGCTCGTTCGACGCGTAGTGCGCGGCCGCCGCCTCCGGCTCCGTGATCATCCGGACGGACCGCAGCCCCGCCATACGTGGCACCTGGCCGAACAGTTCCTTCTTGTACGGGCCCCAGTTGGCTGGGTGCGTGAGCGTCACTGCGTCGGGCATGCCGCCCTCGCGCTCACTGACCGACCTCACCACGTCGCGCAGCTGCAGGCCCATGAGCTCGGCGGCCGAATGCGGCGAGCCGCCGAGCACCAACGGGATCGGGTCGCCGAGGCGCCGCTTCACCTCGCGCGCTGCCCGATCCGGTTCGATCGCGGCCCGGCGGTCCGCGGCGTCTCCCGTCAGGACCTCACCGTCGGCGCGGACGAGGACCACCGACGGCACCGCCGCCGATCGGTCCCCGAGCGTCACCATCTCCACGTGCCCGTGGCGCTCGACAGCGGCGGCGGTGAACGTGGTGCCCAGGTCGACACCGAGCCCGTATCCCACTGGTTTCCCTCGCTCGTCGGTCTCGCGGCGGGTCAGGGGAGGGCACCGCGAGGTCGACACCGTGCGAGCAAAATTGTGACGGTTGTCACCAAAACGGCGCAAGCAGCTCGGCGGCTCACCACCGCCGCTGAGCCGCGCGGTCGCCCAGGCGTGATCGACCCGCAAGGGGCCGGCGTCTGAGCCGGTCTCGGATCGGCGTCGGCGTGCATTCATGTGCGCCTCCACCGTGCCGAAGCAACGTCCGAAAGCGGTGGTCCAGGCAGCCTTGCCCTTTTTCTCGTGGGTTCTCGCCACGATCCGGCGACTCTGTGCCCCCGATCCGTCGCTCTACGCGCAAGGAGGTCCCTCGCCCCTGGAGCAGTTCGTTGCGCCCCTCCTTTCGATGCATCTCGTCGCCCGACGATCGGCGAACGCGGGCCTTGACATGATGAGGGGTGCGCAGGACAGTCGATTCCCCTTCGGTCATGGGGAAACGGGGGCGCGATCATGTCGTGGAACCTGAGGGGCCGCTACGTGGAGACCTGCTCCTGCGAGTTGATGTGTCCGTGCAACCTCTCGATGGACCACGGCGCTACCTACGATTTCTGCCGTGCCAGTCTGGCGTTCGACATCCGAGAAGGTTCGATCGACGGCACCGACGTGTCGGACCGCAAGATTGTCATGATCATCGATACTCCCAAGGTCATGACCGAGGGCAACTGGCGCGTCGGCGTGTTCGTCGACGACCAGGCGAGCGATTCCCAGTTCGATCAGCTGGCCCAGGTGTTCAGCGGTCAGCTCGGGGGTCCGATGGCGGCGCTCGGGCCGCTCGTCGGGGAGGCCATGGGCCCGGAGCGGGCCACGATCGAGATCGATCACGACGGCCTGCGGCACTCGGTGCGCGTCTCGGGCGGGATCGACTTCGAGATCCAGGACATCGTGCCGTTCGGCAAGGAGCCCGCCGAACCGGTGAAGTTCGCGGGGATGTTCCACCCGGTGGCCTCCGACCTCACGATGGCCGAGGCCACGCGCTCACACATCGACGCCTTCGGCATCCGCTATGAGGGCAGGACGGGGGTCTCGCACGCGGACTTCTCCTGGGCAGCCTGACGACATGACCCTGGACGATCGGGGCGGTCGCACCGTCGACGAGGGTCCCCGTCCGGCACTCGTGGCCGCCAGGTCGCGGCTCGGTCTCCTCGTCGCACTCCTGCTCATCGCCGCGGTCGCCTGGTGGTGGTCCGCGGAGCAGATGCGGGGAATGGACGCCGGCCCGTGGACCGCACTCGGCGGTCTCGGATGGTTCCTCCTGCTCTGGGTCGTGATGATGGCGGCGATGATGTTCCCGTCGGTCGCGCCGACCGTCGCGTTGTACGCGCGCATGACGAAGGCGCGGACGCCGCTCGCACCCTCCGCCTTCACGGCGGGATACCTCCTGACGTGGACCGGTGCGGGTGCCGTCGCGTGGGGCGTCGGCGCGGCCCTCAGCCACCTCGCTTCCGACGCTCTGGCGTGGGACGGCGGCGGTCGAGCTCTTGCGGGTACCGCGCTCGTCGTCGCCGGTCTGTACGAGCTCACCCCGTTGAAGAACGCATGCTTGACCAGATGCCGGAGCCCGTTGGGCTTCCTGCTCGGCTCGTGGCGCGAGGGCTCGATCGGCGGGCTCCGGATGGGTGTAGGTCTCGGCGCCTGGTGCCTCGGATGCTGCTGGGCTCTCATGCTCGCGCTGTTCGCACTCGGCGTCATGAGCATCGTGTGGATGGCATTCGTCGCCGTCATCATCGCCGTCGAGAAGATCGCGACGTTGCGGCGTTCCCTGATCACTTACGGAACGGCGGCACTCCTCGTCGCCCTCGGCATCGTCGTGCTCATCGACCCCGGCGCAGTTCCCGGTCTGACGATCCCCGGCATGCACGACATGATGATGATGTGATGTGCTCGGCACGGCGAAACAATGTGGAGCCGCTTCACATGCTCCGATCCCGGAACGGCGCAGCTAGACGGTACCGCGTGCTCCGCTGAGCCTTCCGAAACGTGACCTCCGGCCGTGGAATGCCACCGCACTCATGACGTGATCGAGGCGGATGTGGCGGCTGGAGCGGTCGAGGAGATGCGGCCACGGCTGGCGCTGTCACGCCTCGGTGGGTGCGAGCGTTCAGCACGGTCGTCCGGCGCTTCCCGGTCGATGCCCGCGGAGACCCGCACGTGCCATCGGTCACGGAGGGCGCCTGACGCTCCCCCGCTGACGCGATCCCGGCGGAGCCTCGGTCGTGGCGGCAACGCTCGTGGACCAGACCGTGGACCCGCGATCATGAACAGAGGGGCCGCAGCAGTGCTGCGACCCCTCTGAGCTGCCTCGACCGGCGCGCGCCCGAAGGGATTCGAACCCCTAACCTTCTGATCCGTAGTCAGATGCTCTATCCGTTGAGCTACGGGCGCAGTATCTCGTTGTCAGCCTCGATCCAGTCCGGACCACGGCCGCGGAGGCTCCGGGATTTGAACCCGGGAGGGAGCCGAACTCCCAACCGCATTAGCAGTGCGGCGCCATAGACCAGACTAGGCGAAGCCTCCCGAGGTCCCCCTGGGGCCTCCGGAGGGAAACAGTACACACCGCCGTCGACCCGGTTCGTCGCCACCCCCCGGCGCGACGTGACGTGTGCACGCTCCCGCATGCGCCCCCCGAGGCCGGGTAGCCCACCGGACCCGCCACAAGGAGGACACCCGCCGTGAAGGCGACCCTGATCTACGGAGCCGGCGACATCCGTGTCGAGGACGTGCCGGACCCGACCCTGCAGAACGCCACCGACGCGATCGTGCGCATCACGCACTCGTGCATCTGCGGCAGCGACCTCTGGCCCTACAAGAGCCGCGAGCAGACCGAGCAGGGCGACCGCATCGGCCACGAGTTCATCGGCGTGGTCGAGGAGACCGGCTCCGACGTGAGCCGCATCCAGAAGGGCGACCTGGTCGTCGCGCCGTTCTACTACGCCGACGGCACCTGCGAGTACTGCCGGGCCGGCCTCACCAGCGCCTGCCCGAACGGCAGCGCCTGGGGCGCCGAGACCGACGGCGGGCAGGGCGAGGCCGCCCGCGTGCCGTTCGCCGACGCCTCGCTGATGAAGCTGACGGTGCCGCACGACTCGGCGCTCATGCCCAGCCTGCTGACCCTGTCCGACGTCTTCGGCACCGGCCACCACGCCGCGGTGTCGGCGAGGGTCGAGCCCGGCAAGGACGTCGTGGTGATCGGCGACGGCGCCGTCGGGCTGCTCGCCGTGCTGGCCGCGAAGCGCCTCGGCGCCGAGCGGATCGTCCTCATGGGCCGGCACAAGGACCGCACCGACCTCGGCCGCGAGTTCGGCGCCACCGACGTCGTGTCCGAGCGCGGCGAGGAGGGCGAGCAACGAGTCCGCGACCTGCTCGGCACCGACGGCGTGCACTCGGCGATCGAGGCCGTGGGCTACGAGCAGTCGCTGACCTCGGCGATCAACCTGACCAAGCCCGGCGGCCACGTCGGCATCGTCGGGGTGCCGCAGAGCGGTGAGCTGCCGAACCTGGCGCAGAAGTTCATGAAGAACGTGACCGTCGCCGGCGGCATCGCCCCGACCCAGGCGAACATGTACGAGCTCCTGCCCGACGTGCTCGACGGGAAGATCGAGCCGGGCAAGGTGTTCGACCGCGAGATCCCGCTGGCCGAGACCCCGAGCGGCTACCGGGCGATGAACGACCGCGAGGCGCTCAAGGTGCTCGTGCGGCCCTGATCGCCGGGTGCGAGGGACGCCCCGACTGCTTCCGAGGCAGCCAGGGCGTCCCTCGCACCAGCCCGCGGGCACCGGCTCACGCCACCCGTACGCGAGGTCTAGGTCCGCCGCAGGAAGCGCAGCAGCGCCGGCGGCCGCCCGCCGTACCCCTCGGCCTCGAAGGCGGCGACCGCGATGCGCGGCAGGTCGCGCACGGCGTCGAACACCAGGAAGCGCGGCACCCAGACCGGGCCGAAACGGGCGTTGAACCGGTAGAGCGTCTCGATCTGCCACCACCGCGACGCCGTGCGCAGCAGGCGCGCCCACAGCCGCGCGACGGGCCCCGCGCCGATCTTCTCGCCGCGCTCCAGCGCCGAGCGGAACACCGCGAAGTTCAGCGACACCCGGTCGACGCCCAGCCCCCGGCAGGCGCCGAGGAGATCGGCGATGAGCAGCTCGTTGAGCCCGTTGTCGGGCACCGCGGGGTCGCGGATCATGAGGTCGAGCGAGAGCCCGTCGGCACCCCACGGCACGAACTGCAGCAGCCCCCGCACCGCGTCCTCGGCGGTCGCGACGACGAGCACCGCCTCGGGGTCGGACGCCCCGTCGGCGACCCGGGACAGCGCCATCGAGAACCCGCGCTCGGCCGGCCCGCCCCGCCAGCGGGACACCAGCTCGCGGAGCTGCGCGAGCTCCTCGTCGGGGATGTCGCGCACGCGACGCACGGTGGTCCCGTAGCCCGCGCGCTGGATCCGCGAGACCGCCTGGCGCACGGTGCGCATCGAGCGGCCCTGCAGCGAGAAGGTGGCGACGTCGACGACCGCCTCGTCGCCGAGCTCGAGGGCGTCCAGCCCGCCCTCGCGCAGCCACACGCGCGCCCCCGCCTCGGAGCAGCCGAGCACCGCGGGCACCCAGCCGTAGCGGCGGCAGACGCCGAGGAACTCGGTGATCGCGCCGGGCCAGGCCTCGAGGTCACCGAGCGGGTCGCCCGACGCCAGCGCCACCCCGGCCACGACGCGGTAGGCCACGGCCGCCTTGCCCGACGGCGAGAACACCACCGACTTGTCGCGGCGCAGCGCGAAGTAGCCCAGGGAGTCGGCGCGGCCGTGGCGGCCGAGCAGCTCGCGGATCCGGGCGCCCTCGTCCTCGGTCAGCATCGGACGGGGCTCCGAGGAGCGCAGCAGGAAGTAGCCGCCGAGCACGAGCGCGGCGACGCCGAACGAGAGGCCGAGGACGGCGGTGAGGTCGTCGAACCAGCCGGCCCGGAACGCCACGGGCCCGCTGACGCCGACGAGCGAGAGGCCGGCCTGCGCGAGCTTGTCCTCGATGCTCGGCCCGCCCGCCAGCAGCGACGGGCGCACGAGCAGCAGCAGGAAGACGGTGACGAAGCCGCCGAGCAGCATCTGGACCACGACCCGCACCGCGGCGAGGCGCCCGACGGGGTCGGGCAGGGCCGTGAACTCGCGGCGGGTCAGCAGCAGGCCGGCGAGCAGGACGGCGACGACGATCGTCGGCACCAGGGCGTGGCGCCCCACGATGTGCGACACGATCAGCAGCACGCAGGCCACGACGGCGAGCTGCCAGGCCCGCCGTTTGCGCCGCCGCAGGCCCGTCGCCAGCATCATCAGCCCGACGCCGAGGGTCGCGACGACGACCGCGCCGACCAGCGTGGCCTCGGGCGGCAGGCCGAACCAGGTCGCCGGCTGCAGGCGCCGGCGCAGCAGGGGGGTGAGCAGCGAGAGGACGGTCAGCAGGCCGGCGACCCGCGCCGCCCACGTCAGGACCCGGGCGACACGACGGCCCCGGAACCGGGCGAACCGACCCTCGACGGCGGCCGTCGTGGGGCGATCCGCCCGCACCCCCGACGTCATGTGTCCTCCGGCAGCGTCCGCGCGTCAGCGCAGATGGGTATCCAACCAGTTGAGCACCCTGCTGCGCGCCTCCATCTTGGTCGCTTCCTCGGAGTTCCCCTCGTCCAGGGGATCCGGCTGCTCGGCCGCGCGCTCGTCGGCGTCGAACCGGTGCTCGCGGGAGGGGTAGACGACCACGTCGACCACCCGGCCCGAGGCGTGCGCGGCCTCGCGCAGGCGGTCGACGTCGGCGGGGTCGACCGGGTCGCCGCGCTCGCCGTAGAGCCCGAGCCACGGGCAGGTGAGCTCGCCGACGACGTCGACCAGCGCCGGCAGCCCCGTCGACAGCGACGTGGAGACGCCCGCCGCGGACACCGTCACCACCGCGCCGAGCGACCGCTGCGCGGCGACGACGAGCGCGGCGGTGGCGCCGAGGTCGAAGCCGACGACGCCCATGCGGTCGGACCCGATGCCGCGCTCGGCGAGGATCCCGAACGCGGCGTCGGAGTCGGCGAGCACCGACTCGCCCGAGATCTTCGCGACGGCGCGGTCGACGGCCTCCTCGTCGCCGGTCTGCTCGTCGATGCCGGGGTCGTCGCGGTGGTAGAGGTGGGGCGCGACCGCGAGCCACCCCTCGCCCGCGAGGGCCGCGACGATGGCCTGGGTGCGGGACGTGATCCCCCGCGACTCGTGCAGGACGACCACACCACCGCGCACCGCCCCGTCCGGCTCGGCGATCGTCACCCGCAGCTGGGTCTCGTCGACCAGAGGGATGGTCTCGGTGTGGGTCCCCGTCATGCGTTCAGCCTTCCACGTCAGCGGGGGCAGGTGCCGCCCGGCCGGTGGATCACGGCCGTCGGGCGGGGACCCGCCGCCGGGCGTTTACCGTGGTGACCGTGCCCGTGCGCCTGCGTGACGACCTCGCCGCCCTCCCCGCCTACGTCGCCGGCCGCACCGTGCCCGGGGCCGTGAAGCTCGCGAGCAACGAGATGCCGCTGCCGCCCCTGCCCGCGGTGCTCTCCGCGATCCACCGTGCCGTCGAGGCCGGCAACCGCTATCCCGACATCGCCGTGACGACGCTGACGGCCCGCCTCGCCGAGCACCACGGCGTCGACCCGGCGCGGATCGCCGTCGGCACCGGCTCGGTGGCGCTGTGCGGCCAGCTCGTGCAGTCGGTCTGCGCGCCCGGCGACGAGGTCGTCTTCGCCTGGCGCTCGTTCGAGGCCTACCCGATCGTCGCGCTCGCGGGCCACGCGCAGGCCGTGCGGGTCCCGCTCACCGCGGGCCACGTCCACGACCTCGACGCGATGGCCGACGCGATCACCCCGCGCACGCGGCTCGTGTTCGTCTGCAACCCGAACAACCCGACGGGCACGGCGGTCGACGAGACCGCGCTGCGCGCCTTCCTCGACCGCGTCCCCGGCGACGTCCTCGTGGTGCTCGACGAGGCCTACCGCGAGTTCGTCTCGGACCCGGCCGTGCCCGACGGGCTCGCGCTCGCCCAGGAGTACGACAACATCTGCGTGCTGCGGACCTTCTCCAAGGCCCACCGGCTCGCCGGCCTGCGCGTGGGCTACGCGATCGGGCCGGCCGAGCTCGCGGCCGCGCTGCGCGGGGTCGCGGTGCCGTTCGGGGTCTCGTCGGCGGCGCAGGCGGGGGCGCTCGCCGCGCTCGACCACCTCGACGAGCTGCACGCCGACTGCGCGGGCGCGGTCGCCGAGGTCGGGCGGATGGCCTCCGAGCTGCGGTCGATGGGGTACGAGGTGCCGCCGTCGCAGACCAACTTCGTCTGGCTGCCGCTGGGCGAGCGGGCCGTGGAGTTCTCCGAGCACGCGCTCGAGAACAAGGTCGTCGTGCGCGCGTTCGCGGGCGACGGCGTGCGGGTCAGCGCCGGCACGCCCGAGGAGGTCGACCTCTTCCTCGCGGCGGCGGGCTCGTTCAGCCTCTGATTCCGGGACGGACGCCGCACCAGCCAGCGGTGCGCGGGCCGCTCGACCAGCACGGTCAGCAGCCACCCGAGCAGCACCGCCACGGCGACGACGGCCACGAGGCGCGGCCACCCGTCGATCCCGAAGCGGTCGCGCAGGCCCCAGGCGACGAAGTAGCCGATCTGCTGGTTCATCAGGTAGATGCCGTAGGAGATGCCGGCGAGCCAGGTGATCACCCGCGGCAGCCGGCCCACCCGCAGCACGCTCCAGTCACGCCCGGCGCCGGCGGCCGCGATCCCCAGCACCGCGAGCGCCAGGACGAGCACCGAGGGCAGGTCGGGGGTGTGCAGGTTCTCGGCGACCAGCGCCGCGGCGACCAGCGCGCCGAGGTGCGCGACGTGGATGCGCCCGCGGGACCACAGCCAGACGGCCAGCCCGATGCCGAACATCTGCCAGCGGAACATCACGAGGCCGTGGAAGACGTTGCTCAGCACCCCGTCGGCCGCGCCGACCTCCAGCATCAGGGCGGGGACGACGATGATCCCCCACGCCAGCGCCTGGAGCGTCCAGCTCCGCCGCCAGAACCCGCGGCCGAGGTAGGCGGCGGCCGCGGCGGCGAGGGTGAACATCGCGAGCTGGGCGGGCAGCGTCCAGTACGAGTGGTCGATGTAGGTGACGCGCGAGTCCCAGCCCTGCACCAGCAGGAGGTTGCCGATGAGGTCGACGCCGCTGGGCCGCCAGTAGCCGAACTGCGCGGCGTAGAGCGTCAGCAGGTAGGTCACGAGCACCGCGACGACGTAGGCGGGCAGCAGCCGGGCCAGCCGGTCGACCCACCAGCGGCCCGGCGGGCGGGTCGCCAGCGTCCGGCACACGAAGAACGCCGAGATCACCATCAGCGTGTTCGCGCCCGCCTGGATCGGCCACACGAACGGCAGCCGGGGCATCCACGGCATGACGCCGATGACCGAGTACGTGGCGTGCTGCAGCACCACGCTCGCGACCGCGACGACGCGGACGACGTCCCAGCTCAGCTGCCGTGTTCGATCCACAACGTCCGGACGCTAGGAACGGTTCCTGAGAGGACGCTGTGGTCAGCCCACGGCGGACCTGAACTCAGCGTCCGTCCAGCTCACGCACCGGTACCCGACGGGTGATCTCCCGCACGTGGCCCTCCCGACGGCCCTCGACGAGCTCGACGGCGCCGAGGCAGAACTGCACCCACAGGCTCGCCTGGACCTCGCGCCCGACGCCGAGGCGCCCGTAGAGGACCTCGGCGGCGCGGTCGCCCGCCCGGGACCAGACCTCGATCGTGAAGTCGACGATCCCCGCCCCGGCGTCGGTGGCCCGGAACTCGATCTCGCCGGCCTCGAGGTGGCCGTCGAGCGTGCCGAAGCGGAACGACTGCTCGGTGCGCGCGAGCACGCGGACGGGCCCGTCCCACGGCGCCGGCATGTAGACGCGGTACTCGTCGCCGACGAGCATGCGGCCGGGCTCCCCGCGCTCGCGGGCGAACGTCACGACGTGGGGCGGGGCGCCGCGGTCGAGGTCGCGGGACAGGACCTCGATGAGGTCGGTGGCGCCGTGCCGGGCGTCGACGGCCCGCACGGTGAACGTGCGATGGAACAGCGGCCCGTACCCCCGCTCGATGGTCTTGGTGCGCTCGTCGACGAGGGCGAGGGGCCAGGGGGCGGGGAGGTCGGTGCCGTCACCGTCCTCGTGCCGGCGATCGAGGACCGGCAGGCTCCGCAGGTGCCGCCCCGTCATGATCAGGGCGCCCCAGCCGCGCCGGAGGCGTCCGAGCGGGGGGCGACGGGACAACAGAGGTCGAGGCGACACGGTGTGTGGGTAGCCGTCCGTCGATGACAGCATGCGCCGGGCCGTCCGGCCCCCGACCGTTCTCCCGTCCTGCCCGGCGATCGAGAGGCACCGCGTGAGGTTCACGGCCCACCCCGACCCGGACCGCGGCCTGCGCGAGATCGCCGCGTACGGGCTCAACTTCGACCCCGCCGAGACCGACGGCCGCGGCTGGCACCACGACCGCGTGCGCCACCTGCTCGGCGACGAGGAGCCCGGCGAGCCCGTGCCCGACGGTCCGTTCGACCTCGCGTGCCGGATGGTGCTCGACTACGAGTTCGCCGAGCCGAAGATCATGCACGCGTACTTCCACGCCGACGCCCCGCTGGTCGGGCGCGACATGCTGCTCGAAGGCCGCTTCATCGTCCTGCGCTTCCCGATGGGCGTGCGCGTCGACGCCGAGGTCGACGAGGTCCGCGACCGCGCCGACGGCACCCGCGAGCGCTCGTGGGGCTGGAGCTACCGCACGCTCGAGCACCACCTGGAGCGCGGGCGGCTGGTCTACGAGGTGGTCAAGAACCTCGACACCGGCCGCGTCGAGTTCGTCATGACCGGGGTCTCCAGCCGCGCGAAGATCCCCAACCCGGTCGTCGCGCTCGGCTTCGGCGTGTTCGGGCGCTGGACGCAGACCCGCTTCTACCGGGCCGCCGGCCGGCGCCTGGCCCGTCTCGTCGCCGAGGTGTCCGCGGGCGGGAAGCGCCCGGAGCCGCGACGGATCGGACCCGGCGACATCGTCATCGCGCCGACCGACTGAGCGCTTCACCACCGCGCGCAGCGGGCATCCCGGCGGTACCGAGGTACGGAGGCGCGGATGTCCACACCCGAGGGCGACGAGCCCGTCGACGAGACCTCACCGGACCCCCAGCTCGGTGAGGCGGTCGACGAGGCGATGAAGAAGGAGGTGTGGCGCGCGCTCGCGCCGCAGTTCCAGCACCTCGCCTTCGAGAGCCGCCGCGTGCGGCCGCCGCGCGACCGCTCCGAGATCGACGACATCCTCGACAGCATCCGCCGGCAGCAGCCGGACGAGGACGACCGCCCGGAGTGACGGGTCAGGCCGCCTCGGCGAGCCGGCGCAGCACCCCCATCTCGGCGACGTTCTTCGTCAGCTCCACGTTCGCCCACGCGGCGATCGCCGCGAGCGGGCGGCCGTCGTCGAACGGGAACGTGACCACGTCGCCCGCGTCGAGCTCGGCCTCGGTGCGCGCGGCGAGGAACGCGTCCCAACGGTCGTGGAGCCGGCGCAGCGCGTCGACGCCCGCGGTCGCCCCGGGCCAGACGATCTCCTCGCGCGGCGTCACGGGGCGGCCCTCGGCCTGGTCGAGCAGCACCGTCCCCCACCAGAGCGCCTGCCACATCGTCCACGCGAGGCTCGGCTGGGCGAGGTCGTCGGGTGGGTCGTCGTCCCAGTCGGGCACCCAGCGGCCGCGGTCGTCGCGGTGCACGGTCCAGCTGCCCGGTGAAGGCCGCCGCAGGCACACCTCGTCGGTGAGGTCCGCGAGCACGATCTCCGCGAGCTGCCGGGTGAGGGCGAGCTGGCCGCGCAGGAGGCCGCTCCGGTCGGTGCCGTGATCCACGACGGGGCAGGGTAGCGATCGGCGTCGCATTTCTCCGCGCGCATTCTCCCGGTGATCGACTCGCCGTGTCAGAAAAGCGACTCCCGAACTGTCACGCCAGTTCCGGCCACGCCGACGCCCCCGGCTGCTGTGCGTGGAGGGGACAGTCCGCCTCGACGAGGGGGAGATCCGAGGCGCCGGTGCGGTAGGCGGCGTTGGCGAGCACCGAGCAGAGGCATCCCCGCTGGACAGCGGCCTGCGAGCCCGGCAGCACATCGGCGTGCCACCGGCCCGTCGCCGCGGACACGCGACCGCTGTCCCCCACCCGGTTCTCCACGTAGGACCGTCTGCCACGGATATCGGGAGAGGGCGCGCGCCGATGACGCGCGCCCCCGGCCCCGAGGGCCGTCTGTTCTGTCAATCCGACCGAACAGGGCCCTCTCGATGCTGCTCCTCGTCATCGCGACCGGTCAACGGCGTCGCGCGACATCGACGGCGGAATCCGCGCCATTCGTACGGACAACGATCGCACTGTTCGAGAGGCGCACCTCCCGCCGGCATCGGCCCAGCCGTGGTCCACGACGCGGCACCGGTCTCCTCGACGGCAGCTGTCAGCCCACGTGCTCGCGGCGGGCCACCGGGTACCACTCGTCGCCCGCCGGTTCTCCGGCGAGATTCCAGCTCCACGAGACCGTGCGCGTGATCCGCATGTAGGTGCCCGGCCCGACCATCCCGACGCGCTCGAAGGGCTGCTCGGCCTCCCCGTAGACCCTGAGACCGCGGGCCACGAACGGCTCCATCGACGGCAGGTCGTCGAAGACGATGCTGACCCGAGCAGAACCGCCGGCAACGTTGCGGAACTTGCGGGTCCGGACGACGTCCCCGGGGCCTCCCACCCAGAGGTGCTGCCCGTCGAACTCGACCGCGACAGGCACGACGTCCGGCTGCCCGTCCGGATCGACGGTGGCCAGCCGTCCGATGCCCTGCGCCTGGATGAACTCGATCTCCGCGTCCGTGAACGACACGACGCCTCCCCCCAGAAGTCCGACGCAGTATCGGACAAGGCACACATCACCGACAGGGGCATGGGGGCCTGCTCGACGACCAGCTCGAGGAGTGTCATCCACCGCTGTCACTGGATCACCGGCGACCCACGAAGATCGTCCGCACCGGCTCTCACCTGCGGAAGCGGGGGGATTCGAACCCCCGGTCACTCTCGTGACGTCCGCTTTCAAGGCGGATGCAATCGGCCGCTCTGCCACGCTTCCGCGGGCCAGGGTAAGGGCCGGTCAGGAGTCGGCGCGCAGCTTGGTCACGACGCGCTCGAAGACGTCGCCGATGACCTTGCGCTCGTGGTCGTCGAGGAGGTCGACGAAGTGGGCGCGCACACCCTCGAGGTGGTGGGGCGCCGCGCGCTGGAGCACGTCGAAGCCGTGCTCGGTGAGGACCGCGAAGACACCCCGGCCGTCGGAGGGACACAGCTCGCGGCGCACGAGGTCGTCGACCTCGAGGCGTGACACCTGGTGGGAGAGCCGCGACTTCGACGCCACGACCTCCTCGGCGAGCAGGCTCATCCGCATCCGGTGGTCCTCCTGCTCCGAGAGGCGCACGAGGATCTCGTAGTCGGCCAGGGAGAGGCCGTGCCGGTCGGACAGCTCGCGGTTGAGCCGCCCGGCCAGGAGGGCCTGACCTGCGATGTAGTTGCGCCACGCGTGCCACTCGACGGGGTCGAGCCAGCGCGGCTCCTGCTCGGCCATCACGCCACGATAATGCCGCAGACGTACTCGCGGTACGGAACGCGCGGGGACGGGCGGGCGCCGATAGCGTGCCGCGCCGTGTACGCCATCAGCATCCGCGAGCCCGGCGGCCCCGACGTCCTCGAGTGGGTCGAGCACCCCGACCCGGAGCCGGGGCCGGGCGAGGTCGTGATCGACGTCGTCGCGTCGGCGGTCAACCGCGCCGACGTCATGCAGCGCCAGGGCAACTATCCGCCGCCCCCGGGCGCGTCGGAGGTGCCCGGCCTCGAGTGCTCGGGACGGATCGCGGCGCTCGGCGCCGGGGTCACCGGGTGGTCGGTGGGCGACGAGGTCTGCGCGCTGCTGGCCGGCGGCGGGTACGCGGAGAAGGTCGCGGTGCCGGCGGCCCAGCTGCTGCCGGTGCCGGACGGGGTGTCGCTCGTCGACGCGGGCGGGCTGCCCGAGGTGGCGTGCACGGTGTGGTCGAACCTCGCCATGACCGGCCACCTGCGCGAGGGCGAGACGCTGCTCGTGCACGGCGGGTCCGGGGGCATCGGCACCCACGCGATCCAGATCGGCAAGGCCATGGGCGCCCGCGTCCTCGCGACGGCGGGCTCGCCCGAGCGGCTGCAGACGTGCCTCGACCTCGGCGCCGACGTCGCCATCGACTACCACGACGACCTGCCCACCGAGGTCGGTAGCGCCACCGACGACCGCGGTGTCGACGTCATCCTCGACAACATGGGCGCGTCGATGCTGGCGGCGAACCTCAAGGCACTCGCCGTCGGCGGCCGCCTGGTCATCATCGGGCTGATGGGCGGCGCGAAGACCGAGATCAACCTCGCGTCGATGCTCGGGCGGCGTCTCTCGATCGGCGCCACCACGCTGCGCGGGCGCGAGGTCGAGGGGCCCGACGGCAAGGGCGCCATCGTCGCCGCCACCCGCGAGGACGTCTGGCCGCTGATCGGGCAGGGCCGCGTCCGTCCCGTGATCCACCAGTACGTCCCCGTGGCCGAGGCGTCCCGCGCGCACGCGGCGCTCGACGAGGGCGGCGTCGTCGGGAAGCTCGTGCTCGTGGTGCGTGACGAGGACGGGGTCCTGGACGGCTGACCGATGAGATCAGGGGCACCTCGTCGACGCGGGTGCGCGGTCGGACGTGGATGAGGTGCTCGTGATCTCCGGGCGACGCCCGGCGCCACGCCGCACGGCGTGTCGCGCATCGAGCGTGTGGCGATTCTGACGTCCAGTGTCAGCGAGGCCGCACCGCTGACACGAGGGCGAGCTACAGGCGCGCGAGGGCGGTGACGAGCGTGTCGATCTCGGCGCGGGTGGTGTAGTGCGCCAGGCCCACGCGCACGACGCCGCCGACCTCGGCGCCGCCGAGGACCTCGAGCGCGCCGCTGTCGCCCGTGTCGGTGACGACGCAGACGCCGTGCTCGGCGACGCGTTCGGCGACCTCGCGCGCGGTGCGGCCGGCGACGGTGAAGGCGACGACGGGGATGCGGCGGGGCGGCTCGCCGATGACCATGACGCCGGGCAGGAAGCGCAGCTCGGAGACGAGGTAGGCGGTGAGCTCGTCCTGATGGCTGCGCACCGAGCTCATCGAGGTCAGCACGCGCTCGCGGCGGGGGCCGTCGGCGTGGTCGTCGAGGTCGGCGAGGTAGTCGATCGACGCGACGAGCCCGGCGAGCAGCGCGTAGGGGGCGTCGCCGATCTCGAGGCGCTCGGGCCCCTTCGCCGACGCGTCGAGCGAGACGGCGGGCAGGCGGTCGAGCAGCGCCGGGTTGCGGAACACCAGCGCGCCGACCGGTGGACCGCCCCAGGCCGCCGCGGAGAGCACCATGATGTCGGCGCCCATGGTGTCGAGGTCCAGCGGCAGGAAGGGTGCCGCGGCGGTGGCGTCGACGACCATCAGCGGCTCGATGCCGACACCGGGCTGGGGCAGCGCGTGCACCTTGCGGGCGATGGCCGCGACCTCGGTGCGGGTGCCGATCGCCGGGCAGGCCGCGGTGACGGTGACGACGCGGGTGCGCTCGCCCAGCAGCTCGTCGAACTGCCAGCTCGGCAGCTCGCAGGTCTCGACGTCGATCTCGGCGGTGACCACCCGCCCGCCGGTGCGCTGGGCGGCGCGGTGCCACGGCGCGACGTTCGCGGTGTCGTCGAGCCGGGAGACGACGGCCTCGTCGCCGAGGGCCCAGTCGGCGCTCAGGGCGTCGGCGAGCCGCTCGAGCAGCGGCGCGGGGCCGGGACCGAGGACGACGCCCTTGGGATCGGCGCCCACGAGGTCGGCGACGGCACGCCGCGCGGCCTCGATGATGGCGCCGCCGCGCTGCGAGGCCGGGAAGACCCCGCCGGGTCGCGAGACCGGCGCGCGCAGCGCCGAGGAGACCGCCGTGGCGACCTGCTCGGGCACCTGCATGCCGGTCGGGCCGTCCAGGTGCGCCCACCCGTCACCCAGGGCGGGCACCAGGCCGCGGACCCGAGCGACGTCGAACGCCATGCTCGCGAGGGTACGGAGCGGGCCTGCGGGCAGCGACGGCGGTCAGCTCAGCTGACGGCAGCAGGCGGTGGGCGGGCGCCGGGCGGGCGCGCCGTACCGCCGGGTGGAGGATGGACGCATGAGCGAGAACCCCGGCCCCGGTGACCAGGTCATGATCGTCGGACCCGACGGGCAGCCGGTCGGCACGGTGCGGGTCCCCGGCGACTCCGACGATGCGGCCGAGACCCGGCCCGGCACCGGCGGGACCAGCGGTGACACCGCCGCCGACGACGGCCCCGAGGACCTCTCCGCGGGCGTCGAGGAGCCGGCGAAGGTCATGCGCATCGGGATGATGATCAAGCAGCTGCTCGAGGAGGTCCGCGGCACCGACCTCGACGACGCGAGCCGTGGCCGGCTGCGCGAGATCCACGCCTCGTCGCTGCGCGAGCTCGAGTCCGCGCTCTCCCCCGACCTGCGCGAGGAGCTCACCCGGCTCGTCGAGCCGTTCGCCGCGGACGAGCCGCCGTCGGCGGGCGAGCTGCGGATCGCCCAGGCCCAGCTCGTCGGCTGGCTCGAGGGCCTGTTCCACGGCATCCAGACCGCGCTGGTCGCCCAGCAGATGGCCGCGAAGGTGCAGCTCGAGCAGATGCGCCGGGGCCTGCCGGCCGGGTCGTCGGGCGGCGCGGCCTCGTCGGGCACGACGGGCCAGTACCTCTGACGACGGGCGAGCCGGTCCGCGAGGAGCGTCCCCCCGCGCAGGTAGGCTCACCCGTCGTGGCCGTCCCAGCACTCGCGCGCCAGGACGCCGACGACCCGGCGCCCGTCGAAGCCGCGCCGTCCCCGCGCAGCTGGGGGCGCGCGTTCGCCGACATCCGGGCCGCGATCGCGCAGCGCGAGCTGTGGGGCCACCTCGGCTGGCAGGACATCAAGCAGCGCTACCGGCGCTCGGTCATCGGCCCGCTGTGGATCACCATCAGCATGGCCGTCACCGCGGCGGCGCTCGGCGGCCTGTACTCCCAGCTGTTCGGTCAGCCCATCGGCACGTTCATGCCGTACGTGACCGTCGGCTTCATGATCTGGTACTTCATCAGCGCCTGCGTGCTGGAGGGCACCGAGACCTTCATCGCCAACGAGGGCCTCATCCGGTTCCTGCCGGCCCCGCTGATGATCTACGTCTTCCGCACGGTGTGGCGTCAGATCCTGTTCTTCGCGCACAACGTCGTGGTCTACGTGATCGTGCTGGCGATCTTCTTCCGCCAGCTCGACCAGCCCTACACGATGGTCAACAACAACCCGGACGCGATCGTGCACCCGGGCCTGAGCTGGTGGGCGCTGCTGGCGATCCCGGCCTTCGTGCTGATCGTCGTCAACGGCCTGTGGGTGACGCTGCTGTTCGGGATCATCTCGGCGCGCTTCCGCGACATCCCGCCGGTGGTCGGCAGCTTCATGCAGCTGTTCTTCACGATGACGCCGATCATCTGGACGACCGACCTGCTCACCGGCGGCGCGCCGGGCAGCGCGAAGGCGATCATCGAGTTCCTCGCGAAGCTGAACCCCTTCTACCACTTCATCGAGATCTTCCGGGCCCCGCTCGTGGGCCAGGTGCAGAGCTGGACGCACTGGGCGGTCGCCGGCGGGATCACCGTCGTCGGCTGGACGCTCGCGCTGGTCGCGCTGCGCAACTACCGCTCCCGCGTCGCGTACTGGGTGTGAGCATCTGATGGTCAGCATCGAGGTCCGCGGGGCCAGCGTCGAGTTCCCGATCTTCGACGCCAAGAACAGGTCGCTGAAGAAGTCCGTCCTCGGCCGCGCGGGCGGGCGGATCAGCGAGCAGAAGGTCCCCGTGGTGGAGGCCCTGCGCGACATCGACCTCTCGCTGGGCGAGGGCGCCCGGGTCGGGCTCGTCGGGCACAACGGCGCCGGCAAGTCGACGCTGCTGCGCCTGCTCGCCGGCATCTACGAGCCCACGCGCGGGCGGGCGAGCATCCGCGGGCGCGTGGCCCCCGTCTTCGACCTCGCCGTCGGCATGGACCCGGAGATCTCCGGCTACGAGAACATCATCATCCGCGGGCTCTTCCTCGGCATGAACCGCCGGGAGATGGAGCGCCGGGTCGACGAGATCGCCGAGTTCACCGAGCTCGGCGACTACCTGAACATGCCGCTGCGCACCTACTCCACCGGCATGCGCGTGCGCCTCGCGCTCGGCGTCGTCACCTCGATCGACCCCGAGATCCTCATCCTCGACGAGGGCATCGGCGCGGTCGACGCGGCGTTCCTGGAGAAGGCCCGCGACCGCCTGCGCGACCTCGTCGGGCGCTCCGGGATGCTCGTGTTCGCCTCGCACTCCGACGAGTTCCTCGTCGAGCTCTGCGACACCGCGATCTGGATGGACAGCGGCGTCATCCGCGAGCAGGGCCCGCTGCGCGAGGTGGTCAGCCACTACAAGGGCCGCGACGTGTTCGAGAACCTCAGCCCGGAGGTCGTCGAGCGCCTCGACGGTGCGGGCACCCCCGGGTGAGCACCGAGAGCGAGATCGTCACCGCGGTCGTCGTCACCCGCCACCGCGCGGACCTGCTGGTCGACGGGCTCGCGGTGATCGCGAAGCAGACCCGGCGGCCCGACCACCTCGTCGTCGTCGACAACGGGCCCGACGACGAGACCCGCGCGGTCGTCGAGAGCTGCGGGCTGCCCGTGACCTACCTGCCGTCGCGCCACAACCTGGGCGGCGCCGGCGGCTACGCGCTGGGCATGCTCACCGCGCTGGCCCGCGGCACCGACTGGCTCTGGCTCGCCGACGACGACGGGCGCCCGGTCGACGAGCACGTGCTCGCGACCCTGCTCGACGTCGCCCGCCGCCGCGGGCTGGCCGAGGTCTCGCCGGTGATCGCCGACATCGCCGACCCCGACCGGCTCGCCTTCCCGCTGCGCCAGGGGGTGCGCTGGATGCGCCGGCGCAGCGAGCTGGCGGCCTACGGTGACGACGAGCTCCTGCCCGGCATCGCCCACCTCTTCAACGGCGCCCTGTTCCGCGCCGACACCCTCGACGTCGTGGGCGTCCCGGACCTGCGGCTGTTCGTGCGCGGCGACGAGGTCGAGGTGCACCGCCGCCTCGCCCGCTCCGGGCTGCCCTACGGGATCTGCCTGACCACCGCGTACCTGCACCCCGACGGCTCGGCGGAGTTCAAGCCGATGCTCGGCGGGCGCCTGCACGCCCAGGACCCGGGCGACGCCGCCAAGCGCTACTACACCTACCGCAACCGGGGCTACCTGCTCGCGCAGCCGGGCCTGCGCCGGTTCGGGGCCATCGAGCACCTGCGCTTCGCGTGGTACTTCCTGGTCTCCCGCCGCGACCCCGCCGGGCTGCGCGAGTGGCTCGCGCTGGTGCGGCTCGGGCGCCGCGAGCGCTTCCACCGCCGATGAGGCGCCGCCGACCGGATCCACCTCACGAGGCCCTCCGGCGTCACGGCTAGCCTCGCAGCGTGCTGACCTCGGAACAGGCCGTCAGCCCGGGCCACCCGGGCACGGGCGTGTCCGAGACACCGGACGGGGGACGCCCGACGCGCGGCCCGCGGTGGCTGCGCTGGCTCGCGGTGGGTCTCGGACTGCTCGGCACCGGGCTGGCGCTGCTGTTCCCGTTCCTGCCCGTCGTGCAGGACACCTCGACCATCACGTGGCCGAGCGCGACCACCGGCACCCGTCCGGTGGACGCCCCGTTGGTGGCCTACCGGCCCGAGACGATGAGCGTCACCGTGCCCTGCCGGGCCGTCCAGGACCTCGACGCGCGCAGCGACGGGACGGCCACCGTCGTCTCGACCTACCCGCCGCTGTCCGACCCCGGTGCGCAGGTCGGCATGCGGCTGACCGTCGACAACGGCCAGCTCGTCCTCAACGACCGCGGCCAGCAGATGGCGAACGCCGCCGTGCCGCCCGGCGACTGCACGGTGCGGATCGTGTCGGACGCCGGCTCGACGCTGGTCGACCTCGGCATCGGCCAGGAGATCCGGCTGCCGTTCGACGCGCGCCCGCAGGTCGTCGGCATCTACTCCGACCTCGACGACGCCCGGGACGACGTCGCGGGCGTGTCGGTGTCGGTCACGCCGGACACGCGGTTCGAGACCTCGCCGACGACGCTGAAGGTGCTCGCCGGCGTGCTCGCGGTGCTCGCGGTCGCGGGCGGGGTGTGGGCGCTGCACGCCCTCGACGTCCGCGCCGGGCGCCGCGCGCCCCGCCTCGCACCGAAGCGCTGGTGGTGGCCCACCGGGCGCGACGTCGTGGTCACCGCGGTGCTCGGCGTCTGGGCCGTGATCGGCAGCCAGACCTCCGACGACGGCTACATCCTGGGCATCGCGCGGGCCCGCGAGTCGGCGGGCTACATCGGCAACTACTACCGGTGGTTCAACGTCCCCGAGGCGCCGTTCGGCTGGTTCTACGAGCTCTACGCGCAGTGGATCCGCATCGACGACTCGGTGCTCTGGCTGCGCGTGCCCTCGCTGGCGATGGGGATCGTGTCCTGGATCCTCATCAGCCGCGAGATGCTGCCGCGCCTCGGCCAGCAGGTCCGCCGGTCGAAGGCGGCGGCGTGGGCCGCCGCGATGGTGTTCCTCGCGTTCTGGCTCCCCTACAACAACGGGCTGCGCCCCGAACCCGTCGTCGTCATCTCCGCGCTGCTCGCGTTCTGCGCGGTCGAGCGCGGGGTCGCGACGCGCCGGCTCGCCCCGGTCGCGCTCGGGCTGCTCGCGGCGGCGTTCGCGGTGGCCGCGACCCCCACCGGCTTCATCGCCGTCGCCCCGTTCCTCGCCGCCGCCCGCCCGCTGTGGAAGCTGCTCATGGAGCGGGTCCGCTTCGGTGGCTGGCTGCCCGTGCTGGCGCCGGTGACCGCGGCGGGCCTGCTGGTGCTCGTCGCGATCTACGCCGACCAGACCTGGGCCGCCGTGTGGGAGGCGACCCGCCTGCGCACCCTGCTCGGCCCCAACTGGAGCTGGTTCCAGGAGGTCGTGCGCTACCAGTCGCTGTTCGGCACCGCCGCCGACGGCTCGCTCGCGCGCCGCTTCCCGGTGCTGCTGCTGATCCTGGGGATCGTCGTCTGCATCGTCGTGCTGCTGCGCCGCGACAAGATCGCCGGCGCGGCGCTCGGGCCCTCCCAGCGGCTCATCGGCTCGTCGGTCATCGCGTTCGCGGTGCTCGCGCTGACCCCGACCAAGTGGACCCACCACTTCGGCGCCTTCGCCGCCCTGGGCGCCGGCATGGCCGCGCTGACGGCCCTGGCGACGTCGTCGGACGTGCTGCGGTCGCGCCGCAACCGGCTGCTGTTCCTGGCCGCGCTGTTCGCGGTGCTCGCGCTGGCGGCCACCGGCCCGAACACCTGGTGGTACACGAACAACTGGGGCGTGCCGTTCAACGGCGGCCCGGTCTTCTGGGACGGCTGGCCGTTCGGCTACGGCCTCACCGAGCCGTGGCCGGTGTACACGCTGCTGCTCGGCGTCTCGGTGCTCCTGCTGATCTGGGCCGGGATCGAGCACATCCGCGGCGTGCCCCGCCCCGAGGAGCTCGGGACGCCCCCGCCGGCCCCTGCCACGACCCTGCCCCCGGCGGTGTCGTCGGCGGTCGGCAACGCCCTGCGGCCGCCGCGCGAGGCGCTCGGCAAGCTGCGGCGCACGTCCGGGGGGTCCTCCGTCGAGCGCCGGGCCCGGGCCCTGCGGATCGGGTCGGCACCGATCGCGCTGGTCTGCGCCGCCCTGCTCGCCTTCGAGATGGTCTCGATGACCGACGGCATCGAGGCCCAGGAGGGCAGCTTCTCCCTCGGCGGCGACGTCGTCGAGCACCCCTTCGGCGGCTCCTGCGGCCTCGCCGACGCCGTCCGCGTCGAGGGCTCGACCCTCGCGGGCGTGCTGCCCGTCGCGCCCGCCCCGACCGGTCTCGCGCCCTCCGCGCCGGGCGTGCTGCCCACCGTCGCGCCCGCCACACCGACGCCGTCCGCCGGCGCCGGTACCACCGACGGCGCCACCGGCTCGGCGGGCGGCGACGCGAGCACCGGCACCGACGGCGGCGGGACGACGACCACCACCCCGCCGACCACGTCCACCACGCCCGGCTCGTCCGCGACCAGCGCGACGCCCGCGCCGCTGCCCGCGAACACCATCCCGGCCTCCGCGCCCGACGCCCAGCTCGTCGAGCCGCAGCCCGTCAACAGCGGCTTCTCGCGCGCCGGGGCCAGCCCGCCGGTGGGCGGCGGCACCGGGGTCTCGGGCACCGAGTACTCGCTGCGCAACGGCCTCGCCGACCAGGCGCTGGGCTCGTACGACGCCAACGGCACGGGCACCGGTGTCCTGCGCACCGACTGGTACTCGCTCAACGACGACCTGCGCGCCGGCACCACGCCGCTCGTGCTCACCGTCGCCGGCCGCCTCAACGGCGGGAACTTCCTCTCCATCCAGTACGCCGACCGCCTGCCCGACGGCCGCGTGCAGGTCCTCGGCCAGCAGCCGGTCGACGACGGGCGCTTCGGCGAGCCGGGGTGGCGCGAGATCCGCCTCAACCTCGCCGGCGGGATCGGCGCGCAGGCCGACGAGGTGCGCCTCATCGCCCAGGACCGCGCGCTCGGCCCCGACGGCTGGCTCGCGATCGCGCCCATGCGCGGCCCGCAGCTCGTGCCGCTGACCGAGATCCTCGGCCCGGAGAACCCCGGCTACCTCGAGTGGCCCGTGCAGTTCGCCAGCCCCTGCCTGCGGCCTTTCGACGTGCGGGACGGCATCGCCGAGGTGGCGCGCTACCGCCTCATCGCCGACGCGAGCCAGCTGCGTCCCGGCGGCGTGAACTGGTCGTCGGCCAACGCCGGCGGGCCGCTGGGCTGGATCGAGATCCTGGAGCGGCGCACCGAGCTGCCGACCTACCTCGAGGGCCAGCCCTGGCGCGACTGGGGCATCGTCGAGCGCCTCGACCCCTACGTCCCGGACGCCGCCGCGCCGACGGTGACGCACGGCCAGCGCACGGTGTGGGGCACGTTCACCCCCGGCCCCATCGGCGACCCGCCGCCGGGCACGCCGTCGCCGTCGCGCTGACGTCCGTTCCCGGGCGCAGCGAACGTGGCGTTCGCTGCCTCTAGGCGCGCGAAGTCCGCGTTGATCAGCGCCGGAGCGCGCAGGCCGCGCGCCACCAGGCGACGACGTCGCTCTTGGTGTGCCCGCGGCGCCCCGCGGCGACCGTCACCGGGCCCTCCATGGCGCGGCGCAGGCCCTCGGCGAGGCTCGCCGGGTCGCCGGGGGTGGTGAGCTCGACCGCGGGGTGCTCGCGCAGGTCGTCGGCGAGCCCGGTCTCGGTGGTCGTCACGACCCGGCAGCCGTGCGTGAGCCCCTCGACCAGCGGCAGCCCGATCTGCTCGCGCCAGCCGGGCCGGCGCACCGAGGGCATCGCCACCACGGCGCTGGAGCGCAGCAGCTCGTGCACCTCGGCACGGGGCGGGTCCACCGTCACCGACACCCCGGCGGGCAGCTCGTGCTCGTCCGCGCCGCCCGGGTCGGCGACCACCAGCCGCCAGCCGCGCTCCGCCCCGCCGACCCGCTCCCACGCCTCCAGGAGCACGGGGAAGCCCTTGCGCTCGCTCGGCGTGCCGAGGAAGAGCACCGTGCGCTCGCGCGGCGCGTCGTCCGGGGCGCACACGGTGCACCCGTCGAGGCGCGGGGTCAGCACGGTGTGGCGCGTGCGGCGCAGCGACCAGCCGAACGCGCGCCGGTAGTTCTCGTAGGCGCCGGTGGTCCCGAAGACGACCGCGTCCAGCGTCAGCAGGGAGACCCCGAGGGCGAGCCGGGCGCCGCGGCGGCGGACGCGCTCGCGGGCGTCGAGGTTCTCGATCGCGTAGGTCGCGACGGCCACCGGTCGCCGCCGCACGATCCGCGCCGCCTTGGCCACCGCGATGCAGCGCAGCGCGCGCCGCCACTCCCCCACCCAGAGCGGCTCGGCCACCTCGAGGATCTCCAGGTCGGGGTCGCGCAGCGCCCTCAGCAGCGCACGCCAGGTGAAGGGCGCCACGCCGGGCGCGGTCAGCAGGGCGGCGTCGGCGTCGTCACGCCGGGAGGTGTGGAGCAGCGCCTGGCCGGGAGGCATCTCCTCGACCACGGAGCTCCGCAGGTCGGGGACGATCCGCAGCGTGTGCAGGGGTCAGTCGCGGAAGATCACGGTGCGCATGACGACGAAGTTGATCGTCGTCGCGCAGGCCTGCGCGATGAACCAGGAGAGGAAGCCCGCGAGCGCGCCGGGGTTGATCGACGGCGCGTCCATGACGTGCAGCACCAGCGAGGCGACGCCGACGTTGACCGCGAACGTCGAGCCGTAGAGCAGCACGAACCCGAGGAACCGGCCCGCGCCCCCGGACGAGGACGCGAAGGTGAAGCGGCGGTTGAGCAGGTAGGCCGTCGTGGTGCCGAGGATGAACGACACCGCCTTGGCCAGCGGAGCCCAGACGCCGAGCGCCAGGAGGCCCGCGTAGACGCCGAGGTCGACGCCCGCGGCCACGGCGCCGATCGCGACGAATCGGACGAGCTGCGCCTTGAGGCCGAGCGGTGCGGGGCGCTCGTCCGTCTCGGTCATGGGGACGAGGGTACGAGCCCGCCCGTGGTGACCTCCTCGGGGTGCCGCCGGAGGGCGTCGATATCGTCGACACCCATGGCCGTGGTGGCAGCGCAGGAGGGCCGGGCCGACCCGGCCCCCGGCGAGGAGCACCACGACGAGTCGACCGGCCCGCCCCACCGGGGTGGTTCCCGCGCCGCGGGCTGGTGGCTCGCGGCGCTCGGGGCGATCACGGTGCTGCTGGGACTCGCGATCCCGCTGGCCCCGGTGCTCGCCGACGACCCCGTCGTCACCTGGCCGAAGGCCGGGCAGCCGGCGTCGTCGACCAGCCTGCCGCTGACGCCCTACCGCCCGCTCTCGCTCACCGCCGACGTGCCGTGCGCGGCGCTGCGCCCCGGCGGCGACGCCCTGCGCACCCAGCCCGCGTCGGCGGGCGCGCCCGGCCGGGGCCTCACCGTGGCCACGAGCGGCGGGCGCGTGCAGGTCACCAGCTCCGGCGACACCCTGGTCTCCGAGATCCTCCCCCTCGGCGACTGCACCTACCGCGTGATCGCCGACCAGCAGGGCACGCGGGTCGAGCGCGACGGGGAGGTGCTCGCCGAGCGGCCGGGCGCCCTGGTCCCGCAGGTCGCCGAGCTGGCCACGGACGCGCCGGGCACGCCGGGGCTGGCGGCGACCGTGCACACCGACGACCGCTACTCCTCGGTGCCCGGCGCGCTGAAGACGACGCTGCTGGTGCTGCACGCGCTCGCGCTCGCCGCGACGATCTGGATGGCGACGCGGCGATGGCGCGGGCGCGGCCCCGGGCTCGAGTGGCCCCGGTTCCACCCGGCGGACGCCGTGGTCGGGCTCGTCTCGGCGGCCTGGGTGGTGCTCGGGCCGCTGCAGAACGACGACTCCTGGTACCTGCTGATGGCCCGCAACGCGACGCCGACGGGCTACATCGGCAACCAGATCTACATGTTCAACACGACGGAGAACCCGTTCGTGTTCTCGCAGTACCTCTTCGCCCTGTGGGGCCACCTCGGCGAGGCGATCGGGCTGCCGGGGTGGGGTCTGCTCTGGATGCGGCTGCTCCCGCTGCTGCTCGGGCTCCTGACGTGGGTGCTGCTGCGGGTCCTGCTGTCCACGATCCTCGGGCGGGGCGGACGCCTGCCCGGGGTCGCGTGGGCGCTGCTGCTCGCCCACCTCGCGTGGTGGCTGCCCTACGGGATGGCGCTGCGCCCCGAGGTCGTCATCGTCCCGATCTCCGCGGCGGTGCTCGTGCTCGCCGAGGTCGCCCGGCGGCGCGAGGCGGTCGGCCCGCTGGTGCCGGCGACGGCGCTGGCGGCGCTCGCGGTCACCGTGTCGCCGTCGGGGCTCGTGGCGGCGGCGCCGGTGGTGGTCGCCCTGCCGTGGCTGTGGCGCTGGCTCGCGGCGCGCGGGTGGCGCTCGCGGCTCGGCGCGGCGGGCGCGGTGATCGCCGCGGGCACGATCGCCATCCCTGTCGGCTTCGGCGACGCGACCCTCGGCGACGTCATCGAGGCCACCGACGTCCACAGCTGGTACTACCTGACGTTCCCCTGGTACGAGGAGTGGGCCCACTACCGGACCCTCATCGAGACCGGGACGTGGGGACGGCGCCTGCCGGTGCTGCTCACCGTGGTGCTGCTGGTCGTCGTGTCGATCGGCAGCGGCCGCGGCAGCCGCGGTCCGGCCGCCGGCCGGGTGCGCGACGCGACGCTGGGCGCCGCGGTCACCGTCGCGGTCGCCCTCGGGCTGCTCGCGCTGGGCCCGACGAAGTGGGTGAACCACTTCGGGGCGATCGAGGCGCCGGCGACGATCCTGCTGGCCCTGACGCTGCTGCGCTCGCCGCTGACGCGCCGCGCCGGGGCGCTGGTCACCGGCGCGTCCGTCGTGCTCATCAGCGGCGCGACCGTGCTCGGGTTCGCCGGGCCGAACACCTGGAAGCCCTACAGCGACCGCGGGATGCCGTTCGGGGACCACCTCGACACCGAGATCTCGATGCTCGACCTCGAGAGCTTCGCGCCGCACTGGGGCGAGTTCTACCTGCGCGACGTGTGGTGGTGGCTGATCCTCGCCGCGCTCGCCGGGCTGTGGCTGGCCTGGCGCCGGCGCGCCGGGGGCCGCACGTTCGGCATCACCCCGGAGCGCGCGGTGCTCGTCGTCGCCACCGGGGCCCTCGTCGCGCTGATGGTCGGCGTCATGATCGTGGCCCCGCTCAACCAGGGCGCCGGCTGGACCGTGGCCGGCAGCCAGGCCCAGGCCCTCACCGGGCGCGGCTGCGGGCTGGGCGAGGCGGCGACGGTGATGGCGCGGACCGGCCAGGACGTCGGGGCGGCGACCACGCCGGACACCCGCACCGGCGACTTCGCGCTCGCCGCCGACGACCCCGCGCCGGTGCCCGCCCCCGGGCCGGGGGACCTGTGGCACGACGAGGTCGAGCTCCCGCCGGGCGCGGACCCCACCTCGTCGCCCGAGGGCGTCACGGGCCTCGGCTCGCTGACCACCGGCTGGTACCCGCTGCCCGCGGTCGACCCGGCCGACGAGGGCGCGCCGACCCACGTCATCGTGCCCGTCGCCGGCAACGAGCCCGACCGTCAGCGGATCGTCGTGCAGTTCGCCTCGGGCGACCCGCGCGCCCCGGTGGAGGCCGAGTCGGTCGCCGTCACCCCGGCCCCCGGCTTCACCGCGCGGCAGTGGCAGGAGATCCCCGTGCAGCTGCCGGGCAGCCGGCCCACCGCGGTGCGGCTGGTGGTCGAGGACCGGGTCGCCGGCCCCGACAGCTCGCTCGCCGTCGCGTCGCCGCACCTGGCCGCGATGCAGCCGGTGATGACGCTCGCGACCGCGGAGGACCGCCCGCCCGCCCAGGTCGCGGGCGGGGCGTTCGCCGACCAGCTCTCGGCCGTGCTCTGGCCGTGCATCGACCAGGTCGCGGTCAAGGACGGCATCGCGCCCACCCCGACCCTGCGCCTGTCCGCCGCCGAGAACACCCCGGAGTTCATCCTGACGAATCCGACCTACGAGTCCTGGGGCGGCACGATGGTGCAGTCGGAACGGACGTGGGCGACGGTGCGCCCGTTCTCGGCGGTGCCCGACGGCGGCGTGCCCGCCCTGCCGTGGGGCAACGTCGACCGGATCGTCTACGACCACCCCACCGACGGCTACGACCTGCGGGTCGACCAGGTGACCCGCGGCGGGCTCGAGCGGTTCGCGACGCTGGCGTCGGAGGCCTACTCCGGTCGTGAGTACCTCGGCTGAGCCGGGGGCGCCGGAGACGACGACGGACCCACCGGTCCCCTCCCCGCGCCCCACCCTGTTGCTGGCCTCGGCGGTCCTGACGCTGCTGTGCGCGATCGCCTTCCCGCTCGCCCCGGTCGTCGCGCCGGTGGTGACGTTCACCTGGCCGCAGGCGGCTGACGGGACGGCGGCCTCGTTGCCGCTCATGCCCTACCAGCCGGTGCGCCTCGACGCGGCGGTGAGCTGCGCGGCGCTCGCCGCGACCCCGCCCGGTGCGGCGACCCTGGCCACCACGCCGCCGGGCACTCCGCCCGCCCCGGTCGGGGGGCTCACGGTCCGGCCGGGCCTCGAGGGCGTCGTCGTGGCGAGCAACGGCGAGACGCTCGCGACGGTCGTCGCGCCCGGCGGTCCCTGCACCCTGAGCGTGTCGTCGGACCCGTCGCGCACCGAGGTGCGGGTCGACGACCGGGTCGTCGCGGTCCGCGAGGGCGACGTGCGGCCGGTCGTCGCCGCCCTCGTCGCCGGGACGCCGACCACCGACGGGCTGTCGCTGTCGCTGCGGACGGACACGCGGTTCCAGACGACGCCCGGCGTGCTCAAGGACCTGCTCGGGATCGGGGTCCTGCTCGGGCTCGCCGGAATGGTCGTCGCGGTGTGGCGGCGCGACGGGCGCCGGTTCGGGGGCTTCGGGGCCGGTCCTCGCGCGCGACCCCGGCCGGTCGACGGCGTCGTCGCGCTGGGCCTCGTCGGCTGGGCGCTGGTCGGGCCGGCCACCGTCGACGACGGCTACATCGCCGGCATCCTGCGCGCCCGCGGCGAGAGCGGGTTCACCGGCAACGTCTACCGCTGGCTCAACGCGCCCGAGGCGCCCTTCAGCTGGTTCTACGAGGTGGCGCGGGCCTGGGCGTCGCTCGCGCCGGACGGGGCGGCGTCGGTGCTCTGGCTCCGGGTGCCGGCGACCGTCCTGGGCCTCCTGATCTGGGTGCTCCTGCGCCGCCACGCCCTGCCCCGCCTCGGCGCAGCCCTGCGCGGGCGCGGGGCGACCTGGGTGGCGGCGGCCGCCTTCTTCGCCTGGTGGGCGCCGTTCGGGCTGTCGCTGCGGCCCGAGCCCTGGCTCGCGCTCGGCGTGCTGGCGGTGTGGGTGGGCACGGAGCGCGCCGTCGCGACCCGCGCCCTGCTGCCGCTGCTCGCCGCGGCGGTGCTCGCCGGCTTCACGGTGGCGCTGACCCCGGGCGCGCTGCTCGGGCTCGCGCCGCTGCTCGTGGCCCTGCCGGCGCTGTCGCGGGCGGGTCTCGGCGTGCGCGAGGGCTGGACGCGCGCGCTCGTCGTCGTCGCCGGGCTCGCGGTCGCCGTGCTGCCGATGGCCGCCGACCAGTCGCTCGCGGGCCTGCTCGAGGCCACGCGCGTGCGCCAGGTCATCGGGGGCGGGTCGCCCTGGTGGAACGAGCTCTCCCGCTACACGACGCTGCTCGTGCCGGGCGACGTGCAGGGCGGGATCGGGGCGCGGCTCGCGGTGCTGCTGACGCTGCTCGCGCTGCCGGCGGTGGCGTGGGCGCTGTACCGCGCGCGCGTCGAGCCGGGCATCGCCGTGGCCCCGGCGCGCCGGCTGCTCGCCCTGGTGGCGCTGGCGCCCGTGCTGCTGGTCGTCAGCCCGACGAAGTGGACGCTGCACTTCGGCGAGCTCGCGGGCGTCGGGACCGCGGTGCTGACGCTGTTCGTGCTGCTGTGGTCGCCGCGGGTCGTGGCGGCCGCCGACCGGCTGCGCGGCCCTGCGCTCGTCGTCGTCCTCGGCGGGCTCGGGCTGGTGACGACGCTCGTGCTCATCGGCAGCAACCAGTGGGCGTTCGCCGCGGCGTGGGGCGTGTTCTGGAACGACATCCCGCCGCAGGTCGCGCGGGTGCCGCTGGCGAACATCACGCTGCCGGTGACGATGGTCGGGACGCTGGTGCTCGCCGTGGTCGTCGCCGTGCGCGGCCGGCTGCCGCGCCGGGTGGCCCGCGCGCTGGCGCCCGGGGCGCTCGCGCTCGTGCTGGTCGTCGCGGTGGTCGCGCTCGAGGGCGGCTCGTTCCTCAAGGTCACCGCCGACCGGCTGGGGACCTTCAGCTACGGCTCGGCCTCGCTGGCCGCGCTGCGCGGCGACCCGTGCGGGATGGCGTCGGACCTGGCGGTGGAGACGGACCCGGCGGCGGGGCTCCTCGATGTCAGCGGTCTGGCACCGCAGACATCCGGGCCCCGCTTCACGCCCACCGCGCAGCAGGCGCCGGCGGTGCCGCTGACCGCCGGCGGCGTCGAGCTGCCCGGCTGGGCCGCGCCCGCCGGGATCTCCGAGGGCGCCGCGACGCTGCGCTCGGGCTGGTTCACGCTGCCCCCCGAGGCGCAGCGCCGCGAGGCACCGGTCGTCGTGACGGCGAGCGGCTCGCTCGCCCGGGGCGACGTGGCGCTCGAGTTCGCCACGGGATCCGAGGGCCCCGTCAGCGAGTCACCCGCCGGCTCGCGGGCCGGGACCGCGCCGCGCGACCTGCGCGCCCTCGCCCCCGAGGGCGCGACGCTCGTGCGGGTCCGGGCCACCAGCGCGGCCCGCGACGCCGACGAGGCGCGCACGGCCACTCCGGCCGGGCTCTCCCCCGACCTGCCGCTCGCGGTCAGCGTCCCCCGCGTGCCGCGCACGGTGCCGTTCGACGAGGTCGTCCCCCCGGGGAGCACCGCGCTCGTCGACTGGCCCGTGGCGTTCGCCTTCGGTTGCCTGCGCCCGCCGCCGCTGACGAGCGGCACCGCCGGCGTCCCGCCGTGGCGGGTGACCCCGCCGGGGCTCTCGGACGCGGGCGAGATCGCGGTCAGCCCGACCACCGGCGGGCCGTTCCTCACCCCGCGCCTGCTCGTCGACGAGGTCCGCGTGCCGGTGTACCTCGACGGCGACCCGACGCGCGACGCGGTCGGGCTCGCGCGGTGGGTGCCGCGGCTGGCGCTGACCACCCTGACACCGCAGGTCGGCGAGGAGACCGTGGCCGGGTGGAGCAGGCAGGGACGCGCGAGCGTCCCCGTTCTGGACACCCCCTAGACTCGCCCGGGATGTCGCGCACCCAGAAGACGCTCGCCGGGTGGGCACGCACCGCCCCGTCGCGGGCCACCGTGCTCTCCGGCGACGAGGTCGTCTCCACCGAGCGGCTGGCGGAGGCGATCGCCGCGGCCGGTGAGCGCGGCGTCGTCGCCCGCGGTCTCGGCCGTTCCTACGGCGACACGGCCCAGAACGCCGGCGGTCTCGTCCTCGACATGACCGCGCGGGACCGCATCCACGCGGTCGACGCGGCCACCGGGCTCGTCGACCTCGACGCCGGCGTCTCGCTCGACCGGCTCATGCGCGTCGCGCTGCCGTTCGGGCTGTGGGTGCCGGTGCTGCCGGGCACGCGCCAGGTCACCATCGGCGGCGCCATCGCCAACGACATCCACGGCAAGAACCACCACTCGAACGGCAGCTTCGGCGACCACGTCGTGTCGATGGACCTGCTGCTCGCCTCGGGCGAGGTCCGCCGGCTCGAGCCCGAGGGCCCGGAGGCCGAGCTGTTCTGGGCGACGGTCGGCGGCATCGGCCTGACCGGCGTCATCCTGCGCGCGACGATCCGCATGACGCCCACCGAGACCGCGTACTTCGTCGCCGACACCGAGCGCACGGCGAACCTCGACGAGACCATCGAGCGGTTCTCCGACGGCTCCGACGAGGCCTACGACTACTCGTCGGCGTGGTTCGACTCGATCTCGACGGGCCCGAAGCTGGGCCGCGCGGCCCTGGGCCGCGGCTCGCTGGCGCGCCTCGACGAGCTGCCCGCGAAGCTGCGCCACGACCCGTTGAAGTTCGACGCGCCGACCCTGCTCGACCTGCCCGACGTCTTCCCGAACGGGCTGGCCAACAAGCTGACGTTCTCGGCGATCGGCGAGCTGTACTACCGGAAGACGAAGAACAAGCGCGGCCAGATCCAGAACCTGACCGCCTTCTACCACCCGCTGGACCTGTTCGGGGACTGGAACCGGGCCTACGGCTCGAAGGGCTTCCTGCAGTACCAGTTCATCGTCCCGCTCGACGCCGAGACCGAGTTCCGGGCGATCGTGCGCGACATCGCCGAGTCCGGCCACGTCTCGTTCCTCAACGTCTTCAAGAAGTTCGGCGAGGGCAACCGCGCGCCGCTGTCCTTCCCGATGCCGGGCTGGAACATCTGCGTCGACTTCCCGATCGTGGAGGGGCTCGGCGAGTTCTGCCGCTCCCTCGACGAGCGCGTGCTGGCCATGGGCGGGCGCCTCTACACCGCCAAGGACTCCCGCACCGACCACGACACCTTCGCCGCCATGTACCCGCGGCTGGACGAGTGGCGCAAGGTCCGCGACGCCGCCGACCCCGACGGCGTGTTCGCCTCGGACATGTCGCGCCGCCTCCGCCTCACTCCCTGAGGAGAACCATGATCGACGCCGTCGGCCACCCCTCGTCCCTGCTGCTGCTCGGCGGCACCTCCGAGATCGGCCTCGCGACCGCGGAGCGCTACCTCGCCGGCGGGCCCGTGCGGGTCGTGCTGGCCGGGCGCCAGTCGCTGCGGCTCGCCGAGGCCGCCGCCCGCCTCACCCGGGCCGGCGCCTCGGTCGAGACCGTCGACTTCGACGCCCGCGACGCCGCCGTGCACACCGAGGCCGTCCGCAAGGCGTTCGCCGGCGGCGACATCGACATCGCCCTCGTCGCGTTCGGCGTGCTCGGCGACCAGGAGAAGGCCTGGCAGGACATCGACGCCGCCGTCGAGCTCGCCGAGGTCAACTACGTCGCCGCCGTGTCGGTCGGTGTCGCACTGGCCGCGGAGTTCCGCCGCCAGGGCCACGGGCACCTCGTCGCCCTGTCGTCCGTCGCCGCCGAGCGGGCCCGCCGGTCGAACTTCGTCTACGGCTCCACCAAGGCCGGGCTCGACGCGTTCTACACGGGCCTGACCGAGGCGCTGCGCGGCGACGGCATCGGCGTCACCGTCGTCCGGCCCGGCTTCGTGCACACGAAGATGACCGAGGGCCTCGACGCCGCGCCGCTCTCGACGACGCCCGAGGCGGTCGCCGACGTGATCGTGTCGTCGGTGCGCAACGGCCGCGAGCAGGCCTGGGCGCCGGCGCCGCTGCGCTTCGTCATGTCGGCGCTGCGCCACGTCCCGCGCCCGATCTTCCGGCGCCTGCCGCTCTAGGCCCGCCAGGACGAACGAACGGCGCCGTCGCTGCGTGCATAGCAGCGACGGCGCCGTTCCTGTCGTCGGTGTCGGCGTGTCGCGCCGGCGAGCGTGTGGCGATCCTGACGTCCAGTGTCAGCGATGGCCCACCGCTGACATCTCGCGACGCCCCTAGGCGGCGACCGCTGCCGGCCGGGCGGCGTGGCTGCCCCCACGCCGCCCGACCGCCCGACGACCGGAGGGCGGGGTGACCTCCGGACGACGGACGTCGGCGGTGTCGCGGCGCGCGCTGCCCCGGCGCCGCGACGGGTCCCGGTCCCGCATCCACGCCTGCCCGGGCTCCTCGACGTAGCGGTACGCGAGGTGCGCGAGCACCAGCGAGGCCACGACGAGGTGCGGCACGAGCAGCGCGGCCGCCGCCGTGTCGGGGGCGAGCGCGGGGATGCGGGTCATGGCGACGAGCGCCATCTCGATCAACGGGAAGTGCACGAGGTAGAGCGCATAGGAGATGCGCCCGCCGTGGCGCAGGCGCGGCGTCCCCAGCGCCCGGGCCACCGGGCCGTCGGTCAGCGCGAGCGCACCGATCAGCACGGGCAGCAGCGGCGCGGCGAGGTAGAGGCGGGCGTCGGCGCCGAAGGCCGCGCTCGGCGGCGCCGTGGCGGCCCAGTAGACGACCACGACGATCTCGGCGATCGCGAACAGCAGCACCCGGTGCGCCCAGCGCGAGACCGTGGCCGTGCGCGGCACGCGGCGCACCACCAGCCACGTCAGCACCCCGGCGGTGAAGCCCGCCGCGAGTCGCACGCCCCAGAAGCCCGCCCACGCACCGGTCAGGGCGGCGTGCACGGCGAAGGCGGCGGTCGGGGTGGCGGCGAGGACGGCGAGCGCCGCGAGCACGGCCCGCGGCGTCCCGCGCAGCAGCCAGGCGCCGCCGGCGAGCAGCGGAAAGGCCAGGTACGCGGCCCACTCGGCACTGATCGACCATGCGGGCAGGACGAATGAGACACCGTCGATGCCGCCCGAGTCCCACATCTGCGTCATGGTCAGCTGGCGCAGCCAGCTCAGGGGGTCCAGGCCGGGCTGGGCGCCCTGCCACGTGATCACACCGTCGCTCCCCAGGACGGCGCGCGCGGCGCACCACAGCCCGGCCAGGACCACCACGACCGCATAGAGCGGCCACACCCGGGCCAGTCGCGCCCAGACGAACCCCAACGCCTGGCGCGGACCCGGCGCTCCCCGCCAGCGGTCCAGGTAGGACCGGGCGAGCAGGAAACCGGAGAGGGCGAAGAACAGGTCGACGCCGAGCGGACCCGCCGCGAGGAGCGGCGCGACCGGGGCGAACCACTCCGCGTAGCCCGTGACGGGCAGGTAGCTGACGTGGTGCAGGAGGACCCACACCGCCGCCACGGCCCGCAGGCCCGTGAGGGCCGGGATCTCGACGGTCACGGACCGGGCGACCGGGCGCGGGCCCGTGGCCGGCGCGGGCTGCTCGACGGTGCGGACGGCCTGCTCGACCGTGGTGGGCGCCGGGCGGGACGCCGCGCCACCGCGCGGGACGGGGATGGGCCGGATGCCCGGGAGGCTCGACGCCGTGCGGTCGTTGCGGTCGCCGCGGCCGTCCGGCCCGCCGTGGTCCTGCCCCACCACCGTCCGCACCGCGCCTCCCCGACGTCGCCGACAGATCGGCGGATGCCAACCCTCGATCCGGTCAACGGCGCCGAGTGGCCGACCTTTGATACTCCGATCGGTGGATTGGGGTGGTGTGCCGTTCGATCCGGGAGTGACGACGACCCTGGCTGTCGCTCTCCGTCACCGAGACACGAACGGAGCAGTCACCGGCGAGTGGCGGTGACACCGGGTCGAGGGTCGGCGGCAGGAGGGGCATCGGGACGGCCGACCGAAGCGGGTGCGCGACCGCACCACGAGCCGGTGCCCGGGGTGCCCGGCCGCGTGGCTAGCGTGCGATCCACGTCTCGAGATGAGAGGCATCGCCACGCCGCACCCTGCGTCGTGGCCGAGGGGGGCCCGATGACCACGGTGGAGGACGAGCGCGCCCGAGGAGACCGGGCGCGCCCCGACGGGGTGCGCGGACCGCGGACGTCCATCCCACCCGGCCCCGAGGCCCGCGGCCGGTGGTCGTGGTCGCGCTCGGACCCCGCGGCCTGGGGGCTCGCAGCACTGTCCCTCGTCGTCGCCGTCGGGTTCCTGCTGGCCAACGCCGCCTACAACCAGGGCCGGTTCTCCCCGCCGCTCGACGACGTCTACATCCACCTGCAGTACGCGCGGCAGATCGGGCTGGGCGAGTTCCTGCGCTACCAGGACGGCGCGCCGGTGACCACGGGCGCGAGCAGCCTCCTCTACGTGCTCGTGCTCGGCGTCGCGGCCGCGCTCGGGGCGACGGGAGGCTCGCTGCTCTACGCTGCCCTCGCGCTCGGGGTGGCGTGCACCGTGCTCACGACGGTGCTGACCTACCACCTCGGCCGGACGATCGCCTCGCGCACCGTGGGGGTCGTCGCCGGACTCCTCACCGCGCTGTGCGGCCCGCTGCAGTGGGGCGCGCTGAGCGGGATGGAGGTCGGCCTCGTGGCGGCCCTCGCGACCGGCATGGTCCTCGCCTTCGTCCACGAGCAGCCCGGCGGACGCTTCCGCCTGACCGTGCTGCTCGGTGTCCTGCTCACCCTGACGCGCCCCGAGGGCCTGGTGCTCACCGTCGCCGTGCTGGTCGGCGCCGCGGTCACGCTCGTGCAGCGACGGCGTCGCGGCGTCCCGACCGGCCGCGCGGACGTGCTGACCGTGACGCTGCTGACGCTGCCCCTGATCGCGGCGCTGGCCCAGCGGCTGCTCTACCGGTCCCTCACGGGGTCGGCGGAGAACAACGGAGTCGTCGCGAAGTCGTGGCTCTACCAGCCGTTGGACTCGACCATCGAGGTCCTCGACCGCGTGGTCACCGGCGCGCGGGAGGCCATCGCGACCTATGGCGGGCTCACCGGCGTGCCGGTGGTGGCCCCGGGGACCCTGGTGCTCGCGGCCCTGGGCACGGTCGCGCTCGTCGTCGACCGGCCCCGCCACCGCACCCTGGCCGGTGTCCTGGTCCTGGGGCTCGGGGGGATCGTGCTCGCGGTCGCCACGCTGATCACCACCCTGTGGCACAACGGTCGCTACGTGACCCCGTTCCTGCCCCTGGTGCTCGTTCTGGTCGTCCTCGGCGTGCGCTTCCTCGCCCGCGCGATGCCGCGCCACGGGCGGGGAGCCGGCGCTGCGCTGGTCGGCGTCCTCGTACTCGTGGCCGTGCTGACGCTGCCGACATGGGCGCTGCGTTCGGCGCAGCAGGGCGCCGGCATCCGCGAGGCCTCGGTGTCGGTGGCGCAGTGGCTACGGGGCAACACCCCGCCGGGCTCGGTGATCGCCGTCAACGACGTGGGCGCCACGGCCTACTTCGGCGAGCGGCCCGTGGTCGACCTCGTGGGGCTCACCACCAACGGTCTCGCCGACGCGGCGAACGAGGGGACCGGCGCGCTGTACGAGGCGCTCTCCCGCCTGCCCGCGGACCGGCGGCCCGCCTACTTCGCGGTCTTCCCGTCGTTCAACGGGGTCAGCTTCGGCGACATGTCCGAGGCCGGCGTGCTCGCCGAGGAGCCGCTCACCACCTTCCAGACCCGCTCGCCGGTGCGGGACGTGGCGCTCGGCGGAGTGTGCCAGGCCAGCGGCGGGTGCTCGGAGACCGATGTCTGGGCCGCCGACTGGTCGGTCGTCGGTAGCGGCGACGCACCGGACCGCCCGGTGCCCGGCCGGGTCGTCGACCACGTGGACGTGGGCGATCCTCTCGACGAGGACGCCCACGGCTACGGCGTCGACCGCGCGCTGGTCGGCCTCGTACCGATGACGATCCTGCGCGGGGAGGACCGCCCCGATGGCCGGCGCATGGTCGACTCGGGCCGCGAGATCGTCGGTGGCGAGCACTTCACCGTCCGCGGCCTGACCCCCGGCGTGCCGGTCACGCTCACGGCCCGCGTCGAGGCCCGCGAACCGCTGGTCGACCGCAACACCCAAGCGGGCGTGGTCGCCGTGGGCGTGGACGGGAGGCCGGCGGGCGAGTGGGCGTTCACGACAGACGACCGCGCCTGGACCCAGGACTCGTTCGTCGTCCCCGGTGAAATGGTCACCGGCACGGAGCTCACCGTCAGCCTCGGCCCGCGCCAGCCCTACCTCCAGCCCTACCCGGACTACCGCTCCTTCTCCTACTGGGTCAGCCAGTAGGTCAGCTGCCACGTCCTGTCCGAACGGACAGTCTCGCCGTACCACGTCTTTCTCCGTTGCCAGTGCTGTGCAACAGTGCGGCCATGACCCTCGCCGTCGCGCCGCCTCTCGTCCGCGCCGCGCAGCGCGAGGACCTCCCCGCCGTCGCGCGGCACATGCGCGGGATGCTCGAACGCGAGCTCGGCGGCTACGACCCGCGGCTGCACGCCGACGTCGACGACCTCGCCGGGACCTACCTCGGCGCCGCGGGGACGCGGCTGTTCATGTGCGTCGTCGAGGGCCCCGACGGCCCCGCCCTCGCCGGCACCGCGTCGGTGCGCGCGGGCGGGCCGAAGCCGCAGTTCGTGCCGTCGTGGCTCGCACGCCGGTACGCGGGGCGGCGCGTCGGCCAGATCTGCCGGGTCTGGGTCGACCCGGGGCACCGGCGCCTCGGCGCCGGCCGGATGCTCGCGCTCGAGGCGGCGCGCTGGGCGCTCGCCGACGGCTACGACCCCCTCTGCCTGCACACCAACGCCTCGGTGCCCGGCGCGCTGGCGTTCTGGTCGACCTTCCCCGGGGCGACGCTCGTCCACGACGCGCGCCCGGACCCTTGGTCGACCGTGCACTTCGAGATCGACCCGGCGGCCCTCACCGTCACCTGAGCTCTCCGCGCGGCCGCGGTGTGGTGTGCGGTGTCAGCCTGGCGGCCACGCTGACGTCAGACGTCAGGAAAGGCACCACGATCTTCGTCGGCGAGCCGGCAGCCCACCCGGATCGAGCGGGGGGAGAAACTGACGTCGGACGTCAGCATGGCCGCCAGGCTGAGACACCCCGTGCCGCAGCCGGCTCGGGGTGGAGCTCGCGGCGTGTCGCGCGAGCGAGCGTGTGGCGATCCTGGCCCCACACGCCAGCAACGCCGCATCGCCCGAGGGAGGCGTCAGCGGTCCTGCTGGGGGATGCGGCCGTCGGGGCCGCCGTCGCGGCCCGACCGGGCGGCCTGCTCCCGGAGGAGGTCGCGGATCTCGGTGAGGAGCTCGACGTCGGTCGGGTCGGCCGGGCCCACCTCCTCGCCGCGGCGGCGGCGCTCCTCGACGTACTTCAGCGGCAGGACGACGAGGAAGTAGATGACCGCGGCCGTGATGACGAACGTGATGATCGCGTTGATGAAACTCGCGTAGTCGAACACGACGTCGTTCACGACGAACGAGCCGGCGAATTCGCCGCCGCCCGAGAACAGCTGGATCAGCGGCTTGAGGAATGCGCTGGTGAATGCCGTGACGACGGCGGTGAACGCCGCGCCGATGACGACGGCGACGGCGAGATCGACGACGTTCCCGCGCAGCAGGAAGTCCTTGAAACCCTTGAGCACGTCCACTTCCCCGAGTTCGCGATCCGACGGAACGCGCCGAGGATAGGACCACCCGCCGCACACGCCCGGGCCCCGGCCCCCTCAGGGAGGACCGGGACCCGGACGTCGACGCCGGCCGTCAGGCGGCCGCGTCGGTCCCGCTGCCGCACGACAGCGACTCCGGCTGGGCCGCCGGGTCGTCGTTGTCGCCGCCGCCGAGCAGACCCAGGTCGAGGACGCCCGACACGTCCTCGACCGGGACCTGGACCCCGGCGGCGTTGACCGGGACGTCGTTGTTGCAGGCGTTCACCGGGGTGATCGTCTGCACGTCGCCGACGTTGACCAATCCGTGCTGGTCAGCGTCGTCGGAGCCGGCCTCGGCGGCGAACGCCGAGCCCGTGGTGGACGCCAGCGCGGCGCCGGCGAGGGCGCCGGCGATCGCGGCGCGCCGCAGGAAGCTCATGTCTTCTCCTCCGGGGAGCGAGGGGAGCGGTCGTGCCCGGATCAGTTGGCGTCGCCGTCGACCGACGAGCCGCAGGCCTGCGACTCGGGCTGCGCGGCCGCGCCGTCGGAGTCGCCCGAGAGCGCCGGCACGGCGGCCGAGACGTCCTCGACGGGGACCTGGACGCCGAGCGCGTTCACCGGGACGTCGTTGTTGCAGGCGTTGGCCGGCGTGATGGTCTGGATCGAGTCGACGTTCGCGAAACCGTTCTGGTCGGCGTCGCTCTCGTGCGCGAGAGCCGAACCGGTCGTGCTCGCGATGCCGGCGCCGATCAGCGTGGCGGCGAGCACGGACTGACGGAGAAATCCCACAGTGATGTCCTTTCGCATGGTCCTCCCCGGGCCGGGACGACGACGGGGAGCCTTCACCGGCGACATCGGAATGCCGCGCGGCGGACAGTAGCGATCGACCACGCGCGGATTGCCCGCCGGAATTCGCGGCGGGCGGCTCGCTCGGTCACCCGCTCGTGGCGGCCCCGACGACCCTGAGGAGGTGATCATGAGTCAGACTCGTGATCACTTCCGGACCCTCGGTGAAACCGACCGATCGGTCGCCCACGACCGAGTGGCGCACGACCACACCTGTCGTCACCGAACGAGCGAGACTGCTCCATCCAGGCGAACGCCGAGCGGTGTACCGGCCGCGCTCGGTGGCAGCCACGCCCGGCCGCCTCACACGCCCGGACCGCTCACCCGCCCGTCCGGGGCGCGCGCCGGGGCCCTCGGTGTCGCTACCGTTCGCGCGTGTCGTCCTCGACTGCGCCGTCCGCACCGACGGCCCGCATCGGGCGCCCGCTCGCGGCCTGGGCCGCGTGGGACTGGGGCTCCGCCGCGTTCAACCACATCGTCACGACGTTCGTCTTCACCGTCTACCTCACCGGCACGGTGGCCGCGGACGAGGCGAGCGGGTCGGCGGCGCTGGCCACCGCGATCAGCGTGTCCGGGGTCCTGGTCGCCCTCGTCGCGCCGGTGTACGGCCAGCGCAGCGACGCCGCCGGCGCCGAGACGGGCCGTCAGCGCCGGCTCGGCTGGCTCACCGCGGTGATCATCGCCTGCACGGCGCTGATGGCGCTCGTCGCGCCGGAGCCGTCGTACCTCTGGTGGGGCCTGCTGCTGCTCGGGGTCGGGACCTTCGCCTACGAGCTCGCCCAGGTCGAGTACAACGCGATGATCTACCGCCTCGCGCCGCCGGGGCGGACCGGGCGCGTGTCCGGGATCGGCTGGGCGGCCGGCTACGTCGGCGGCATCGTGCTGCTGCTGATCTGCTTCGTGCTCTTCCTCGCCGACTCCCCGGTCATCCCCTTCGAGGGCGAGGGCACGGCCGTACGGGTCGTCGTGCTCGTCGCGGCCGTGTGGTTCGCGCTGTCGACGATCCCGGTGCTGCGGATGAGCTTCCCCTTCCCGCCACCGCCCGGGGACACCGAGGCCGCCGTCGGCTGGGCCGCGTCGTACAAGCTGCTGTTCCGCCGGCTCGCGCGCCTGTACCGCGACGACCGGCACCTGCTCGGGTTCCTCGTCTCGAGCGCGATCTACCGCGACGGCCTGACCGCCGTGTTCACCTTCGGCGGCGTGCTCGCCGCCGGCACGTTCGGGCTGACCCCCGGCGAGGTCATCATCTTCGCGATCGTCGCCAACGTCGTCTCGGCGCTCGGCGCGGTCATCGGTGGCCTGCTCGACGACCGGGTCGGCCCGAAGATCGTGATCGTCGTCTGCCTCGCGGCCCTCGTCGTCACCGCGGCCGGCATGCTGTTCGCGTCCGGCGCCACCGCGTTCTGGATCGGCGGCACGTTCCTGTCGCTGTTCGTCGGGCCCGCGCAGGCCTGCTCGCGCAGCTACCTCGCCCGGATCGTCCCGCCGGGGCGCGAGGGCGAGCTGTTCGGCCTCTACGCCACCACCGGGCGCGCGGTGAGCTTCCTCGCGCCGGCGATGTTCGCCCTGTTCATCGCCCTGTTCGGCGCGCAGCGCTGGGGGATCCTGGGGATCGGGCTGGTGCTCCTGCTCGGGCTCGCGACGCTGATCCCGGTGCGGGCCGTCGCCGGCAGCGCCGCGGCCGGCCAGGCGGCGGTCCGCACCTGAGGACCGGTCAGGAGAACCGGGCGCCGACCCAGCGCACGATCCGCGAGCCGAACTCCGCGACGAGCACCCAGAACACGGCCGCGAGGCCGTAGTTGACGACGACCGCGAACACCGGGTCGGCGATGAGGAACAGGTCGCGGAACGCGAGCACGGTGGAGTCGGCGACACCGCCGACGATCTGCGCGACGGCGTTCAGCGGGTTCACCCCGACGAGCGTCAGCAGCACGTAGGCCACCAGCACCACGGCGATCACGTAGGCGACGATCCGGATCACCGACGCGAGGACCGTTGCGACCTTCCAGACCAGCTCGCCGACGTTCAGCGGCGCGCGCTCCTCGCGCCCGTGCGGCGCGGAGCCGCCGGACACGTCGGGGGTGCGCTGCTGCGTCGTCGGCGCCTCGTCGGGCGGCGGGCCGTCCGACGCGCGGGTCTTCGTCGCGGTCGTGCTCGTGGCGGCCTCCGACGAGGCCTCCGAGCTCGACGACCCAGAACTCGACGATCCCGAACTCGATGCGCCCGAGCTCGACGACCCCGAGCTCGATGCCGCCGTGGTCGACGACGAGTCCCCGCCGCCCGACGACGTGCTCGCGTCCCCGCCCGCCGCCGAGGCGTCGGCCCCCTGGTCGCCGGACGGCGACGTCGACCCCGTGGAGGTGGTCGCGCCCTCGCCGCCGGCGCCCCCGGACGCCGCGTCCGCCGACTCGCCGCTGTCGCTGCCGCCCTCGGTGCGCTGCGCGCCCGCCTGCTCCGTCACGCCCGGCATCTTGGCACCGGCGTCGTGACGGGGCAGATCGGGTCCGGGCTCACATCGACGTGGCGCCGTCGATGTGCTCGCGCAGCATGTCCGCGTGGCCCGCGTGCTGGGTGGTCTCGGCGATGATGTGGATCAGCACCCGGCGCACCGTCCACGTCGTGCCGGGCTCGTGCCACGGCGCCTTCGGCAGCTCGTGGCGCACGTTGAGGTCGGGCAGCGACGCCAGCGTCTGCTCGGTGCGCGCCGCGGTCTCGTGGTACTTCGCGACCACCTCGGCGAGCGTCTCGCCGGGCAGGAGCTTGAACTCGTTCTCGCGCTCGACCAGCCAGTCGGGCTTCTCGTCGAGGCTCGCGATCCAGCCCTCGAAGTCCTCGATCGTCATGCCCTCGGGCAGCTCGAAGTCCTCCTCCGGGCTGGCGCCCTCGACCGCGAAGCGCATCCAGCCCTCCTCGACCTTGGTGACGTGCTTGATCAGCCCGCCGAGGCAGAGCTGCGACGCCGTCGGCCGCGAGCCGGCCTGCTCGTCGGTGAGGTCGCGGGTGGGGAAGACGAGCCAGTGCCGCGCCTGGGCCAGCTCGGCGAGGAGGTCGGCACGCTCGTCGGCGTCGGTGCTGGCCATGGCGGTCTCCTGGGTGGCGGTCGTCGTCATCGGGGGCCCACTTTCCTCGTCGTCCCTGGTGACACGAAAGCTACGGAGGGAGGCGGACAGGTTCGGTCCTCCTTGCCGAATCACCAGCAGGAATCGAGCAGACGGATTTCCTGACGTCCACCGTCAGCGCACACCCCGTGTGCGGTCCGGGCGGTCGGTCAGCGGAAGCGGTCGAAGACCTGCTCGCGCCAGGCGGTGCGGCTCACCAGCTCGCCCATCGAGTCGCGGTAGCGGCGGCGCAGCGCCGGCCAGGCCTTGCCCACCTCGGCGTGCAGGCGCACCGACTCGCGCAGCATCGCCCAGAACATCTCGCGGTCGCGCTTGCGGAAGGTGACCCCGGAGCCGTCCGAGGTCGTCACCGCCGCCCCGTCGAGCATCGAGAGCAGGAACCACTGGCTGTGCTCGGCGGGCACGTCGCGCTGCGGGCGCTCGTGGGCGGCCGGGTCGACGGGACGCAGCTGGTGCACGAGACCCCGGGCCAGCGCGGCGACCTGCGCGACCTTGCCGACCGGCGGCTTGGGCCACAGCTGCGACTCGCGGGCGCCGAGGGCCGGGCGCGGGAGGTCGGCGGCGCCGCGGTGCACGGTGCCGTCGGGGAACTCCGCGCGCGTGGCCCGGACGGCGCCCAGCGCGGTCGGCAGGGCCCCGAACAGCGCCTTCGGCCCGGAGAGGAAGTCGCGCATCGCCATGTGGTGCAGCGCGATCGTCGAGTACTCGAGCAGGAAGAGGTGGCGCAGGGTGCGCTTGAGCGAGTCGGCGAGCATCGCGCGCGGGTTGTCCGGACCGTGCAGCGCGGCGACCACCAGGCGGTTGCGGACGTGGAAGTACGCCTGCCAGTCGGAGGTGTCGTCCTTCTCCACGAACGACATGTGCCAGATCGCCACGCCCGGGACGGTGGCGGTCGGGACACCGTGGCTGCCGGCGCGCAGGCCGTACTCGCAGTCGTCCCACTTGATGAACAGCGGCAGCGGGAGCCCGATGCGCTCGGCCACCGTGCGCGGGATCAGGCACATCCACCAGGCGTTGTAGTCGACGTCGGTGCGCCGGTGCATCCACAGCGTCTGGCGCAGGGAGTCGACCGCGAAGTCGTGGTCGTCCTCGGTGTGCGGGGCGATCTGCCAGAAGAACTGGCCGCGGTCGACGACCTCGCCCATGGCGTGCAGGTGCGAGCGCGCCTGCAGCGAGAGCATCTGGCCGCCCACCAGCATCTCCTCGCGGGCGAACCGCGAGAACGCCAGAGCGCGCAGCACCGAGTCCGGCTCGAGGACGACGTCGTCGTCCATGAACAGGATCTGCTCGCAGTCGGTGCTCTCCAGCGCCTCGTACATGATCCGCGCGTAGCCGCCGGAGCCGCCGAGGTTGGGCTGGTCGATGATCCGCAGCCGGTCGCCCAGCGCCGCGGCCGCCTCCTCGTAACCCGGCTGGTCGCGCACCTTCGACGAGCCCTGGTCGGGGATGATCACCGCGGTCAAGGTCTCGCTGACCAGCGGGTCCTCCCCGAGGGCCTGCAGGGTGGCCACGCAGTCGGACGGGCGGTTGAACGTCGGCATCCCGACGGTGATCGCGGCGCGGCCCGGGGCCTCGCGGTCGGCGAACCACCCGCCGGAGACGAGCTCGAGGGCCTCGTTGTCGCTGGAGAGGTCGAACCACACCCAGCCGCCGTCCGCGAACGGCGTCAGGGACACGGGGACGACGACCTCGGTGACGGCGTCGGTCTCGACGGCCCGGCCCGCGAGGTGCACCGGCACGCCCTTGGCCGTCGACCGGTACACGTCGACGCGACCCCGCCCGCGCAGCCGCAGGCGCAGCGAGACGGCGTCGAGCACCGACCAGCGGCGCCAGTAGGCGGCCGGGAAGGCGTTGAAGTAGGCGGCGAACGAGACCTCGCTGCGCTCGGGCAGCCGCACCCCGGTGCGGGACACGACTTCGGCCACCCGGCCCCCGGAGCGCCGCACGTGCACGACGTACTCCTCGACGGAGTCGTCGAACGTGCCCGGGCGGTACGCGGTCGGCGCCGTCGTCTCCATCGACGTCGCGGTGCCCTCGTCGAGGTAGAGCGCGCGCACCGACGTCGGGTCCGCGGGGCGGGGCAGGATGACGCGCTGGAGCAACGCGCTCGCCGCGGCACCCTCGTCACCTGCGGGTCGTGCCGTCATCTCCACCGTCCCGCCGACCGTGCTCGTCACACCGACGACGGTAACCGCGCGCCGGTCGCCGGCCCGGGAGCACCCCGGCGGGTCGCCGCGTGCGCCACCCCGACGGGGGCCGCTACGGGGTCGGCGTCGAGCAGACCAGCCCGGTCGGGCAGTTGGCCGGGTTGTACTCCGAGGGCCGCGACGACGGCGCCGTCGTGTGGTGGGTCGACGAGGGGTGCGGGGTGCCGCTGTGGTGCCCGCCCTCGTGGCTCGCCGGCGCCGACCCGCCGCCACCGCCACCGCCCGACGACTCGCTGCTCGTGTCGCAGGCGGACAGCGTGAGCACCGCGGTGCACGACAGCATCGCCAGGACGCCGGCGGCGGAGCGCCGCCGGACGAGGGAGTGGGGAGCGGACACGGTGCGCCTCCGGGCGAAGATCCACGACGGAAAGCCGTGACGCTACGCAATCATCAGGCCGGAGGATGCGGCCGAACGAGTGATCGTCTCAGACCTCGGCGAGGTCCGCGCCGTCGAACGACGCACCCTCGGTGAACCACGGGGCGATGCGGTTGTCGAACAGGGTCAGCGCGGACCCGATCGCCATGTGCATGTCCAGGTACTTGTACGTCCCGAGACGCCCGCCGAAGAGCACGCGCCGGTTGGTCGCCTCCTTGCGGGCGAGCTCGCGGTAGCGCTCGAGCTTGGCGCGGTCCTCGGGGGTGTTGATCGGGTAGTACGGCTCGTCGCCGTGCTGCGCGAAGCGGGAGTACTCGCGCACGATCACCGTCTTGTCCTTGGGGTAGGACGTGCGCTCGGGGTGGAAGTGGCGGAACTCGTGGATGCGCGTGAACGGCACGTCGCGGTCCGCGTAGTTCATGACCGGGGTGCCCTGGAAGTCGCCGGTGCTCGTCAGCACCTCGGACTCGAAGTCGAGGGTGCGCCAGCCGAGCTCGCCCTCGCTGTAGTCGAAGTAGCGGTCCAGCGGCCCGGTGTAGACGGTCGGCACGTCGGCCGGCAGCTCGTCCCGCAGGTCGAACCAGTCGGTGTCGAGGCGGACCTCGATGTTCGGGTGGTCGGCCATGCGCTCGAGCCAGGCGGTGTACCCGTCGACCGGCAGGCCCTCGTAGGTGTCCGAGAAGTACCGGTTGTCGAAGGTGTAGCGCACCGGCAGGCGCGACACGATCGACGCCGGGAGGTTCTTCGGGTCGGTCTGCCACTGCTTGGCCGTGTAGCCCTCGAAGAACGCCTCGTAGAGCGGGCGGCCGACCAGCGCGACGCCCTTCTCCTCGAAGTTCTCCGCGTCCGCGACGTCGATCTCGGCGGCGTGCCCGGCCACCCAGGCGCGGGCCTCGTCGGGGCTCATCGAGCGGCCCGCGTACTCGCAGATCGTCGCGAGGTTGACCGGCATCGGGTAGACGCGGCCCTCGTAGATCGTGAAGACGCGGTGCTGGTAGCCGGTGAAGTCGGTGAACCGGTTGACGTAGTCCCAGACACGCTTGTTCGAGGTGTGGAACAGGTGCGCGCCGTAGCGGTGCACCTCGATCCCGGTCTCGGGGTCGGGCTCGGAGTAGGCGTTGCCGCCGAGGTGCGAGCGGCGCTCGACCACGAGGACGCGCTTGTCGAGCTCGGTCGCGGCCCGCTCGGCCACGGTCAGCCCGAAGAAACCCGAGCCCACCACCACGAGATCCGGGCTGACGTCGAGGTCCGGTTCCGCACCCATGCCACCGACGGTAGCCGGGGCGGTGGGTCCCGCCGGGTCCGGGTATCCGGCCGGATGCCCACCATCGAGCGCACCGTGCACTCGCCGGCCCCCGTCGGCACCGTCCAGGCCTACCTGCGCGACGTCGCCAACACCGAGGAGTGGGACGCCCCGACGATCTCCTGCGAGCCCGTCGACCCGTCCACGCCGATCGGCATCGGCAAGCAGTGGCGCAACGTCTCGGAGTTCCGCGGCAAGCGCACCGAGCTGACCTACACCCTCGAGGTCGACGAGCCCGGCCACCTGCGCATCCGCGGCGAGAACAAGACCGTGACCAGCCAGGACGACATCACGATGGTCGCCGACGGACCGGGCACGACCGTGACCTACCGCGCCGAGTTCACGCTGAAGGGCGTCGCCAAGGTCGCCGGGCCGCTGCTCTCCCCGGCCCTGGGCCGCCTCGGCGACGACGCCGAGCAGACGCTCCAGGAGGCCCTGGAGCGTCTCCCCGTCGGCTAGGTGCTCACGTGGCGGAGCCACCCGGCGGGCGGTGCCCGGACCAGGGCATCGCCTGCTCCAGGTCGGCGGCCAGCGCGATCAGCGTCGACTCGTCGCCGTAGGGCGCGACGACCTGCACCCCGATCGGCCACCCCTCCTCGGTGCGCCCGAGCGGCAGCGAGATCGCCGGGTTGCCGGTGACGTTCGACAGCGCCGTGAAGCCCGCGGTCGAGAAGATGTGGTCGTACCAGTCGCGCGCGTCGCGCGAGGGGTCGTTCTGGTCGAGGTGGCCCAGCGGCGTGTTCGGTACGTTCATCGTCGGCGTGAGGATCACGTCGTACTGCTGGTGGAACGCCGCGACGGCGCGGCGGGTGGCGTTGAAGACCCGGTCGGCGGCGTACAGGTCGCCCGCCCGCAGGCCCCGGCCGTGGTCGGCGCACGCGAGCGTCGCCGCCTCGAGGGTGTCCGGCCCGGGCTCGACGCCGAGCGCGGCGGCGAGCACGTCGACGCCGTCGGCGAGGAAGCTCGTCCAGGCGACGAGGTTGGCGGCGTCGAACGCCGCCGCGTCCAGCTCCGGCCCGGCGATCTCCACCGCGTGGCCGAGGCCCTCGAGCGTGCGCGCGGCCGCCTCGGTGGCCTCCGTGCAGCGGGGGTCGACCGAGCCGTTCCCGGAGAACGGCGTGGTCCACAGCGCCACGCGCAGGCGGCGGCTGCCCGCGGCCACCTCGTCGGCGTAGGGCCGGGGCGGGTCGGGCAGCAGGTAGCGGTCACCCGGCTCGTAGCCGTGCACGGCGTCGAGCAGGCCCGCGGTGTCGCGCACGGTCCGGGTCACGGCGAACTCGACGCCCATGCCGAGCAGCGGGTCCGCATAGTCCGGGCCCGGGGAGGTGCGGCCCTGGCTGGGCTTGAGGCCCACCAGCCCGCACGCCGCCGCCGGGATGCGGATCGAGCCGCCGCCGTCGTTGGCGTGCGCGACCGGCAGCGCCCGCGCCGCGACGAGCGCCGCGGACCCGCCGGACGACCCGCCGGGGCTGCGGGTCGTGTCCCAGGGGTTGTGGACGGGGCCGGTCGCCACCGACTCGGTGGTGGCGTTGAACCCGAGCTCCGGGGTGGCGGTGAGCGCCAGGGTGGCGAGCCCGGCCCGGCGGAAGCGGGTCATGAGGTGGGTGTCGGCGGGCATCGGCACGCCGTCGCCGAGCAGGCGTGTGCCGGCGCGCTGCGGGACGCCCTCCGCGTGGACGATCAGGTCCTTGATCGCGAACGGGACCCCGGCGAAGGGGCCGTCCGCGCTGTGTTCGAGCGGGGCGTCGAAGCGCGTGCCGACGATCGCGTTGAGGCTCGGGTTCACGGCGTCCAGCGCGGCGACCGCGGCGTCGCGCGCCTCGGCGGCGCTCACCTCGCCCTTGCTCAGCAGCGCGGCCAGGCCGGTGGCGTCCAGCTCGGCGTACTCCTCGGGTGTCATGGCGCCGATCGTGGGCCGGGCGGCGCGGCACGACATCGGTCGGATGACGGATGCGCCGGTCATCCCCTGGTCGGGCGCACGCCGGCCGCGTAGCTTCGCGGAGTATGTCCGCGGTCGCGGCCGCCCGCGAGCTGCGGTCGTTCCTCCGGCGCCACGGGAGCCGTTCCCCGGGCGCCGCCCGTGCCGTGCTCGCGGGCCTGGGCGAGGTGGTGCCGGCCGACTGCGTCTCGCTCAGCGTGCGGGACCCGGCGACCGGGGGCCACCGCACGCTCGCGTCGTCCTACCCGGCCGCGGTCGACCGGATCGTCGACACGCGGATGCACACCGACCGCCTGTTCGAGGTGGTCCGCGACGGCCGGTGCGCGGTGCGGGTGCGCGACCTCGAGCCGGCCCGGCGCCGCGGCGAGATCTTCGACAGCATCATCGTCCCGCACGGCTTCCGCGACGGCCTCACGCTGTGCCTCTTCGCCGCCGACGACCGCTACGTCGGCATGCTCAACGCGAGCACGCTCGACGGGCGCCACCCCGACGACGACACGGTCGCGCTGCTCGAGCTGCTGGCCCCCGACCTCGCCGCCGCCCTCGACCCCGTGCCGGCCCCCGCCGCGCGCACCGCGGCGCTCGGGACGGACGGCACCCACGGCCTGCTCGTCGGCCGCGCCGGGCACATCGACCTGCTCTCGGCCGGGGCGCGGCCCGACCTGGTCCGCACGCCGTCCCCGCTGGCCGGGCTCGTCGACGCGGTCCTCGCGGGGGCGCCGGCGCCCGGCCCGCTGCTGCTCGTGACGGCCGCGGGGGACGTCGTCGGGGTGGAGCTGCACGCCACCCCGCGCGGGGCGCTCGTGCTGCACCGCGAGGCCGACCCGCCCGCCGGGCTGACCGTGCGGGAGCTCGAGGTCCTCGACGGGGTGGGCCACGGGCTCTCCAACCCCGAGATCGGCGCGCGGCTGGGGATCAGCCCGCGCACCGTCGCCACCCACGTCGAGCACGTGCTGGCCAAGACGGGCGCGCGCAACCGGGCGGCCGCCGCGCGCAGCGCCGCGCGGTGGGGGCTGCTGGCCTGATCAGGGGCAGGTCGGCACCAGCGGCCCCGCCCCGAGACGCCCGGCGATCCAGGGCAGCGAGTCGGAGAACGCCTGCGAGAACACCGCGAAGGTGTGCCCACCGCCGGGGACGACCACCTCGCACGTCGCGATCCCCGCCCGCCGGGCCGCGGGCACGATCGTCCCGGCCGCGGCGTACGGCTCGGGGTCGGCGTCGCCCACCTCGAACCAGCCGCCGAGCTCGGCGAACTGCCGCCGGGCCAGCAGCGCCGACGGCTCGTGCGCGAGGAACGCCGCCTGCGAGCCGCCGAAGAGCTGGGCCACCGCGGAGTCGGTGTCGGCGTTCGTGTCGCCGGCGCGCGGCCCCGCCAGGCCGGCGTAGTCGCCGAACGTCGCGAAGAGGTCGGGGTGGCGCAGCGCGAGCATCAGCGAGCACGAACCGCCCTCGGACAGGCCCGCCACCGCCCACGTCCGGCCGGGCGCGGCGGCGTGGAAGACGTCCTGCACGAAGCGCGGCACGTCGGCGGTCAGGTAGGTCTCGACGCGGCCCGCGGGGCCGTCGACGCACTCGCTGTCGCCGTCGAGCGTGCCGTTGACGTCGGGCATCACGAGGATCGGCGCGACCCCGCCGTGCGCCGCGGCGTAGGCGTCGGCGGTCGCCCCGGCCTGGCCCCCGTCGAGCCAGTCCTGCGGCGTGCCCGGGGTGCCGTGCAGCAGCATCACCACCGGCAGCGTCGGGCGCGGGCGGGCGAACCACGCCGGCGGCACCCACACCATCGCGGGCCGCCCGGTGAACCCGGACTCCTTGCCGGGGATCTCCATGGTCGTGACCACCCCGCGCTCGGGGCGGTCGACGCGCGCCAGCAGCGCCGCGAGCTCCACCTCGTCCGACGGGGGCAGCCCGAGCACGTCGCCGAGGGTGCGGAAGTAGTCGAAGTGCGCGTTGACGCTCGCCCCGGACCCGAGGAGCACCAGCACCGTCGTCAGCGAGATCAGCGCGACCTTGCCGGCCCGCGAGATCTGGCCCAGCCGGTTGCGCAGGAGCAGCGCGAGGCCCACGACCACGAACAGCGCGAGGATCGCGCCCGCCCCGAGGAACGAGTCGGTCGTGATGTCGATCTCGCCGATGCTGTCGACGGTCACGCCGGCACCGGGACCCCGTCGTCGGAGCCGGCGTCACGCCGCGCCCGCCGCCGCGCCAGTGCCGCGAACACGAACGGCGGCGCCGAGAGCACGGCGACCGCGACGGCCAGCAGCGTCACGTAGGTGACGGTGCTGCCCGTGGCGAGCTGGCCCGGCGGCACGAACCCGAGCCCGAACGCCGCCAGGCAGCCGAGCAGGCCGATGCCGCCGACCGCGTAGACGCCGGGCAGCCCGCCGGGGATCCGGTAGGGGCGCTCCTTGTCGGGCTGGGTGTGGCGCAGCCGCACGACCGCCGCGAACATCAGCGCGTACATGATGATCACGATCTGCGCGGTGACCGCGGAGAGCATCCAGTACGACGTGCTCACGCTCGGCACCAGCAGGAACAGCAGCGTGAAGACGGTGCCGGCCGCGCCCTGGACGAGCAGCAGGGCGACGGGTACGCCGGCGGCGTTGCGCCGCCCGACCCGCGCCGGCAGCGAGCCCTGCGACGCCACCGCCGCGACGCCGTTGGCGGGCCCGAGGATCCACGGCGCGAGGTGGGCGATGCCGCCGAAGGCGACGACCAGCGCGAGCGGGGCGACCGCCCACGCGAGGCCGAGGCGGTCGAGCACGCGGGAGAACAGCTCCATGGTCCCGGAGACCAGGCTGATCTCGCCGGCGGGCACGACCATCGCGAGGAAGAGCGAGCCCACCACCGAGAACACCACGACGACCCCGACGCACAGGGCGATCGCGCGCGGCACGGTGCGCCCCGGGTCGCGGGTCTCGCGGGCGTGGAAGCCCGCCATCTCCATGCCCGTGAACAGCAGGATGATCCCGCCGAGGAACGCCAGGTTGTTGAGCTCGACGTCGGGCACCAGCGCGCCGGCCGAGAACGGGATCTGGCTCGGGTTGCCCTGCGCCAGGTAGGCCGCGGCGAGGACGACGACGCCGATGGCGGGCACGATCGAGCCGGCTACCGTGCCGACCGAGCCGATCCAGGACGACGTGCCGACCCCGCGGAGGCTCACGATGGTCGTCGCCCAGAAGAACGCGAGCATCACGACGACGAGGAACACCTTGTCGGTGGCCAGCGACGGGTCGATCGCGTAGGCCAGGCTCGCCGCCATGAACGAGAGCACCGTGGGGAACCAGGCGACGTTCTCGGCGTAGTCGCACCAGACCGCGAGGAAGCCCGCGCGCTCGCCGAACGCCTCCTTGACCCACGCGTAGACCCCGCCGTCGCGCGGCCAGCCGGTGCCGAGCTCGGCGGCGACCATGGCGATCGGCACGAGGAACACGACGATCGAGAGCGCGAAGAGCGCCAGCATCGACCAGCCGTACTCGGCCATGACGGGCAGGTTGCGCACGCTGACGATCGCCGCGATGTTGATCATCGCCAGGGCGAGCACGCCCAGCTTGACGTTCACGCAGCACCCTTCGCGAGCAGCATCGCGTCGATCCGGTCGGCCACCACGTCCTCCGCGCCGCCCGCCACCACCACGACGAGGTCGCCGTAGGTGCGCACCGTCGACGACGCGCGCGGGCGCCCGACCCCGGAGATGCTGCGCGCCGCCGCGTCACGGTCGGCGTCGTCGGCGAAGGCGTCGGCCTGGACGGTCGCGGTCTGCCCGTCGCGGCACTCGACGGCGACGACGAGGGTGCGGGCGGCGACCGCGTCGGTGGCGCGCGGGTCGGGCAGGTCGGCGCGCGAGCAGACGACGAGCCCGGTGGCGGTGATGTCGGCCTGCAGCGCGTCGAGCGCCCCCGCGCCGCGCGGGCCCTGCGGCGCCTTCTTCCCGCTCGCGTCGGCGAGCACCACCACCGTGACGACGACGGCCAGCGCCATGGCGACGAGCATCACGACGAGGACGACGTCGCCGAAGCCCCCGCCCCGCGTGCGGCGGGGGTGGCGCTCGATGACGCTCATGCCGCGCTCCCGACGGCGGCAGTTCCGCTGCGCTTCATGCCGCGGTCGCCGTCGGTGCTTCACCCGAGGGCGACGGGGCACCACCGACCGCGGCCGGCACGAACATCGGGCCGAGGCGCGGGACGGCCAGGAAGCCCTCGGCGCCCGCGTAGAGCAGCCCGACCCGGGGCAGGTCGGCGGGGCTGCGGTAGGCGAGAACCCGGGGCAGCCACTGCGGGCCGAACTTCGCGTTGAAGTCGTGCAGCGAGCGGACCTGGAAGAACGGGTTGAGCACGCCGACCGCGCGCCGCGCGAGCTTCTGCGTCGCGGTGAACGGGACGTCCTCGGCGAACAGGCGCCCCCACATCGCGAAGTTCATCGACAGCCGCGTGACGCCCCGCTCGGCCAGCGCCAGGGCGCTCTTCGCGATGAGGAACTCCGTCATGCCGTTGGGCGCGCCGGGGTCGTGGCGCATGAGGTCGAGCGTGTAGCCGAACGACGTCCCGGTGGCCGGGCCGCCGTAGGCCGGCACGAGGCGCAGGAACCCGCCCGGCACCCCGTGGGCGTCCAGCGCGACGCAGAGCAGGAAGTCGCTGTTGGCCGCCGAGCCCGTGATGTCCTGCGAGAGCGACATCGTGAAGCCGCGCTCGGGGTTCTTCCCGCGCCACTTCTCCGAGATGGCGTTCAGCGCCGCCACCAGGGTCGGCGAGGCCGCCGACTCGGCGATGAGCTGGAACCGGTGGGTGCGCTCGACCCGGCGCACGGCGGCGCGCACGCTCTTGCGCTCGCGCCCCTCGAGCGTGAACGACGGGCAGTCGATGATCGCCTCGTCGCCCAGGTAGAACGACCGGAAGCCGCGCGACGCGAGCAGCCCGCCCTCGCGGGTGTCCTCCTCGCGGGCGGCGAGGAACGCCGGGGTCCAGGCGCGCTCGGCGCACATCGCCAGGAACTCGTCGACGACCGCGGGCAGCGAGGCCTCGTCGCCGATCGGGTCGCCCGCCGCGAGCGCGTAGCCGCCGAGGTAGGTGTAGGCGATCATCGCCCGGCCGTCGGAGCCGAAGAAGAAGCTCTTGTCGTCGCGCAGGGCGAAGGCGGCGAGGGTGTCCCAGCCGTAGGTGTGCACGAGGGTCTCCGCGCGGCTCCAGTCGTCGCGGGTGTGGGGGTCGCGGGCGGTCAGCGGCCGGAACACCAGCACGAGGAACACGACGAGCCCGACGATCCCGAGCGCGAGCAGCGCGGCGGGGAAGGTCGCGGCGAACACCCGGCGCTCGAACGTGTACGGCCCGTCGAGCCCCACCAGCCCGCCGAAGATCGTCTCCAGCCCGCCGGCGAGGGTCAGCCCGGGCGTCATCCGCCCGCTCTGCAGGCCCAGCGAGACGAAGCCGAACGCCAGCACGCAGGCGAGGTAGATCGGCACGAAGCGCACCAGCCGCAGCAGCGACGGCGGGTCGGCGGGCGCCCGGAACTGCCCGCGGGCGACCACCAGCAGCACGAGCAGCGCGACGCTGATCCCGAGGCCCACCTGGTGGGGGCCCTTGAGGACGTGGGCGACCACCGCGACCGCCGAGAGCACGACGGCCACCCGCCAGGCCGTCTGCTTGCGCTTGGCGAGCTGGTCGGCGAGCAGGATCAGGAGCAGCCCGATCGCGGCCGAGAGCACGTGCCCGGTGACCGCGAACCACGGGGGGATCAGGTCGAGCTCGACCCGGTCGCCGAGGCGCTGGTGGACGATCGGCACGTGCACCAGCAGGTGCAGCAGGCCGGCCAGCGCGGTCAGCCCGGCGATGAGGGTGACCGTCCAGGGCCGCGTCGGGGGTCCCTCGTCGTCGGTGGCGACGGCCGCGCGCGCCACCGCCACCGGCGTCGACGGGGCCGGGGGCACGAGCGCGGCGGCCGGCATGGGTGTCGGCGGCAGCACCGGGCGGTGCGCGCCGCCGGGCCCGCCGCCGGGCGGCGGCGCGAACTCGGGGCGCAGCGTCGGGAAGAGGATGACCTCGCGGATCGAGTCGACGCTGGCCAGCAGCATGACGAGCCGGTCGATGCCGATGCCGAGCCCGCCGGTGGGCGGCATGCCGTACTCGAGGGCGCGGACGTAGTCGAGGTCGATGTCGCCGGCCTCGGGGTCGCCGTTGCGCTTGGCCTGGGCCTCCTCCTCGAACGCCGCCATCTGCTCGACGGGGTCGTTCTGCTCGGAGTAGGCGTTGCACAGCTCGAAGCCGGCGACGATCAGCTCGAAGCGCTCGCTGTAGGCCGGGTCCTCGCGGTGGGCGCGCGCCAGCGGGGAGACCTCGCGCGGGTAGTCGATGCAGAAGACGGGGCCGACGACGTCGTGCTGGACGCGCTCGTCGTAGACCTCCTTCATCAGCCGGCCCGCGCCCCAGCCCTGCTCCCACGCGATGCCGAGGCCGTCGAGGACCGTCCGCGCCTCGTCGATCGGCATGTCGGGGTGCATCACCGCGCCGGTCTTCTCGGCGATCATGTCGGCGAAGCGCCGGCGTGGCCACGGCGGCCGGACGTCGATCTCCTGGCCCTGGTAGCGGACGGTCAGGTCGTCCCCGAGGGCGGCGCGCGCGGCGGCGACGACCATGCCCTCGGTCAGGTCCATCATGTCGTGGTAGTCGGCGAAGGCCTGGTAGGCCTCGAGCATCGTGAACTCGGGGTTGTGCCGGGTGTCGACGCCCTCGTTGCGGAACACCCGCCCGAGCTCGAAGACCCGCTCCATGCCGCCGACGATCAGCCGCTTGAGGTGCAGCTCGAGCGCGATCCGCAGGTACATGTCGAGGTCGAGCGCGTTGTGGTGGGTGACGAACGGCCGCGCCGACGCCCCGCCCTGGATGCTCTGCAGCACCGGGCCCTCGACCTCGGTGAAGCCCTGCCCCGCGAGGTGCTCGCGGATGGCGCGCACCGCGGCGTGGCGGACACGGAAGATCTCGCGGGTGCGCTCGTTGACCTGCAGGTCGGCGTAGCGCTGGCGGTACCGGGTCTCGACGTCGGCCAGGCCGTGGTGCCCGCCGGCCGGCGGGCGCAGCGCCTTGGCCAGCAGGGCGCACTCGTCGACGCGGATCGAGAGCTCGCCGCGCCGGGTGGTCATGACCCGCCCGCGCACGCCGACCCAGTCGCCGCGGTCGAGGTCGTCGATCGCCTCGTGGGCCTCGTGCCCCACCACCGCGGTGTCGACGAAGAGCTGCAGCGCGCCGGTGCGGTCGCGCAGCGTGCCGAAGCTCAGGCCGCCCTGGCGGCGCAGGCCGGTGAGGCGCCCGGCGACGCAGACCTGCTCGTCGGTGACCGTGTCGGGCGCGAGGTCGGCGTGGGCGGTGCGGATGCCGGCGAGGGTGTGGTCGACGGGCCAGCGGTAGGGCTCGGTCTCCCCCGCCGCGCGGCGCGCCGCGAGCTTCGCCGCGCGGATGTCCTGCTGGCCGAGGTGCACGCCGTCGTCGGCGTGGTGGTGCTCGTCGTGCTCGTCGTGCTCGGCCGGGGCCGGGTCCCCGCCGTCGGTGTGGGCGTCCGTGGGGGCGTCCATGTCAGCGTGCTCCCTCCTGCTCTCTCGGCTGCGGGTCCTGGGTCTCCTGCGCGTCCGGCGCGGGCGCGGCCTCGTCCTCGTTCGGGCGGCCGGCGATGGCCTCCACCACCGCGTCCCAGCGCCGCCGCTCGCGCTCCGGGAAGCGGCGCCGGCTGCGGGCGGCCTTCTTCGACCCCTCGGGGTAGCGCCAGCGCGCCCAGGGCGAGGTCGGGCGGGCCAGGCGCACCGCGCCGACCAGCGCCACGACCGGCACGAGCAGCCCCAGCAGCCCGAGCAGCGGGCGTCCCTTGAACAGGGCGATGACGGCGATCAGACCGTTGACGACGATCGTCGCGACGAAGGCCACGACACCGTCGTTCGTCGTCGAGTCGAACGGGTTGGCGCCGATGACGAGCAGCGCCATCAGCGCGCCGACGACGAGGACGGCGTCGACCGAGACGCGGCCCTCGCGCTCCCAGTACACGTCGGACAGGTGCAGCCAGAGCGCGAACTCGTCGAGGGTGAGCGCGGCGCCCGCCCCGAACGCGGCGGCGAGGACGTAGAGCCACGGCGGGTCGGGCTGGTAGGTGAACTCGCCGACGCCCGCGAGCAGCATGAGGAAGATGCCGTGCACCAGGTGGTGCAGGTGGACCCCGCCCACGGCCTGGTTGCGGAACGGCCCCTTCCCGGCGCGGATCATCCGGACGATCACGCGGGTGGCGAGGAAGACGACGACGAACGAGCCCAGCATCCACGCGGCGCCGGCACGGGCCTCGATGTCGAGCGACAGGTCAAGGGTCACGGGGTCGCCACCTCACGGTCGGCCGGGTCGGGTGCCGGCGCGGACGCGGCCGACGAGCGCGAGAGGGCCGCGGTGGCCACGACCATGAGCACCACGAGCAGGCCGATGAGGATCCACTCGGGCCCGTCGGCGCGGACCTGCTCGAACAGCACGACGACGCCGAGCACCGCGGCGACGATCGGCTCCCCGACGGTGACCGCGGGCAGCGACGCGGCGAGCGGGCCGGCGCCGAACGCCGCCTGCTGCAGCCACGTGCCGCCGAGCACGGCGGCGACCAGCGCCCAGGTCTCCCACGAGGTCAGCAGCTCGACGGGGCCGTCGCCCAGCGCATCGACCACCGACTTGGTGAGCGCCGCGACCAGGCCGTAGGCCAGGCCGGTGGCGACGGCGAGCAGCGCGGCGCGGCGCGGGCCGCGCTTGCGCCCGGCCAGCAGCACGCACCCGGCGAGCACGACGAGCAGGACCACCAGCGCAGGCAGCCAGTGGTGCAGCGGCGCGCGGTCGCGGCCGGCGGTGGGCTCGCCGACGACGACGAACAGGGCCAGCGCCGCCACGAGCACCAGGGCCCACCGCACCTCGCCGCGCCCGATGTGCCGCCCGGTGAGGCGCGCCTCGAGCGGGAGCGCGAAGAGCACGGTGGTGACGAGCAGCGGCTGCACGAGCAGCAGCGACCCCACCCCCAGCGCCGCGGCCTGGACGACGAAGCCGCCGGTGTCACCCACGGTGCCCGCCCACCAGCGCGGGGAACGGACGAGGCGCAGGATGAGGCGGCCGCCCCGGGCCTCGTCGTCGGGGACGTCGGCGGCGGCACCGCGCTGGGCGACGGACGCGATCGCGAAGAGCAGGGCGGCCAGGACCGCGAGCGCGCCCGCGAGGAGCGTCACCTCGGCGCCTGGTCGACCGCTGTCACCCGGTCAGTGCAGCACTTGGTGACCACGCACCGCGACAAGATCTCGCCGAGGCCACCCGATCGGGCGAGGAGTGGTCGGTTTGCCCGTCCCGACGGTGACGGCGGGTGGTGACGCCGGCCCGGCCGACGGCGGACGGCTCGAGCCCACCGTGATCCGACAGGGCGCCACCTAGGCTCGGGCGGTCCTGCGGCGACGACCGGAGCAACGGGGAGGGGAGTTCGCGCATGCCCTCGGCCGGTCCCGCGCAGGACCGCCTGGTCCCGGCGACGTCGTCGGCGGGCCCAGGGGTGCGCAGCGCCCGGTTCCGTCCCGAGATCGAGGGGCTGCGCGGCCTCGCCGCGGTGCTCGTCGTGATCTACCACGTCTGGGTGGGCCGGGTCTCCGGCGGCGTCGACGTCTTCTTCCTGCTGTCGGGGTTCCTCGTCGTCGGCATGCTCGTCCGCGCCGCGGAGCGCGGGCGCCTGCGGGTCGCGGCGACCTGGCTCCGGCTGTTCTGGCGGCTGCTCCCGACCGCGGGCCTGGTGCTGCTGGTGAGCGCGGTGGCCGTCCTCGCGCTGGTCTCGCCCCTGCTCTGGTCGCAGAACGTGGCCGAGATCGTCGCGTCCGCCTTCTTCCTGGAGAACTGGCGGCTGGCGGCCGACGCCGTCGACTACTACGCGGACAACAGCGCGGCGAGCGTCGCCCAGCACTTCTGGTCGCTGTCGGTGCAGGGCCAGTTCTCCGTGGTGGCCCCGCTGCTCGTCCTGCTCGTGGCGGCGATCGCCCGGCGCCGGCGCGCGGACGTCCGCCGGCTGGTCGTCGTCGTCCTGGTCGGCGTCGCCGCCGCGTCGCTGACCTACTCGGTGATCACGACGGCCGCGGACCAGCCGTTCGCGTACTTCGACTCCCTGGCGCGGGCCTGGGAGTTCGCGCTCGGCGGCGTGCTGGGCCTGACCGTCGACCGCATCCGGCTGCCCCGCCGCGTCCGGGTGCTCCTGGGCTGGGCGGGCGTGCTGGCGCTGGTGGCGTGCGGGGTGGTGCTCGACGTGGGGGCCGGCTTCCCCGGCTACCTCGCCCTGTGGCCGGTCGCGGCCGCCGCGGCGGTCGTGGTCGCGGGCACCACCGGCACCGGCGTCGACCGGCTGCTGACCTCGCGGACCGGCCAGTACCTCGGCGAGATCAGCTACCCCCTCTATCTGTGGCACTGGCCGGTGCTGATCCTCTACCTGGCCACCCGCGGGCGCTCCGAGGTCGGCCTGGTCGGGGGGCTCGGCGTGGTGGGCCTCTCGGTCGCGCTGGCCGTGGTCACCCACCACGTGGTCGAGCGTCCCGCCCGCGGCGTCGCGCCGGGTGGCCCGCCGCGGTGGCGCCCCGCCGCGCTGCTGGCCGCGACCCTCGCCCCGGTCCTGCTCGTGTGCGTCGCCTGGTACGCGACGAGCAGCCGGGACACGGCCGCGTTCCCGGAGCTCGGCGACCCCAGCCACCCCGGGGCGGTGTCCCGCCTGCCCGGCTTCGTCTACGAGGGCGAGCCCGACCCGCCGCTGCGGCCCTCGACCGTGGCGGTGGTCGACGACTGGGTCACCTACCAGCAGGCGTGCGCCCGGCCGCCGGAGCACCCGAACCTCGAGCTGTGCACGTACCTGCCCGCCGAGACGCCCGACCGCGTGGTCGTGGTGGTCGGCGACTCCCACATGCAGCAGTTCCTGCCCGCCCTCGAGCCGCTGGCCCGCGAGCGGAACTGGGAGGTCCGGACGCTGATCCGGCCCGGCTGCCCGTTCTCGACCGGCTCCGACGCCAACCTCGGCGAGGTCCCGTGCCTGGAGTGGAACGCCGCCGCGATCGAGCACCTCGTCGCCGACCCGCCCGACGCCGTCCTCGCCGGGGCGACCCGCGACGTCCGCGCCGGGCGCACGGAGGAGACGCCGCCGGGGTTCGTCGCGGCCTGGCAGCGCCTCGACGCCGCCGGCATCCCCGTCGTGGCCCTGCGCGACAACCCCCGCTTCGACTGGTGGCCCGCCGAGTGCGTGGAGACCCACGGGCGGGGCGCCCCGAGCTGCGAGCTGCCGCGCGAGGAGCTCTACGACCCCGAGCCGCCGTACGCGGCGCTGGACGTGCCCCCCAACGTCGGCTTCCTCGACCTCACCGACCACCTGTGCACCGACACCGTCTGCCCGCCCGAGATCGGCAACGTCATGGTCTACCTCGACGACAACCACCTGTCCGCGTCCTACGCGCGCAGCCTGGCCCCGGTCGTCTCGCTCCTGTTCCCGGCGGCGCTGGACCGATGAGCACCGTCCCGGCGACCGATGTCGCCGACTTGCGAGGATGAGCCCGATGCGTCTCCCCGCTGCCGTCGCGGCCACCGCCCTCCCGGCCCTGGCCCTCGCGGTCCTCGGCAGCTCCCACCCCGCCGTGCTGACGCCGGAGTCGGCGCCGTGGTGGCGCGACCTGCACATCATCGGGCTCGTGCTCTTCCCGCTGCTCGCGCTCGGGCCGTGGGCGGTGGTGCGGGCGGCTCGACCCGCCGGCGTGCTCGGCCGGGTACTCGAGGGCCTGGCCATCGTGCTCGGCCTCGTCTACGCCGCCTTCTACGGTGCCCTCGACGCCCTCGCCGGCATCGGCGGCGGTCACGAGACCATGCGCGTCGGCCCGGGTCCGTGGGTCGCGGCGCTGTTCGAGATCGCCGACGCCCTCGGGATCCGGGGCGCCTACGCCTACCTCGCCGCGACCCTGCTCGCCGCGGTGCTCGCCCTCGTCGCGGCGCCGGGGCCCTGGCGCGTGCTCGCGGGCGTCGGGGCGCTGTTCGCCGTCGTCGGCGCGTGGTCGTTCCTGACCAGCCACATCTACTGGCCCTTCGGCGTCGCCACGATGGTCATGCTCGGGATCGGGCACACGGCGATGGCGTCCGCGGCGACCCGGCGCCGGGCGGCGGGGCGGCACGGACCGGCGGTCGCGGCCGCCGGGCACCGGGTGGCGAGCCCGTAGCGGCCCCGCCCGGCTCGTCGCACCGACCGGCGCCCGCCACGGCGTCGACCTGCTCCGCGGTCTCCGCTTGCATGGTCCGGTGACGCTGACGCTGCCGTCCCGGGTCGTGCCGACCCGGGCACCGGACCCGGCGTCCGACGCGTCCGTCCGCCCCGGCCGGCGGTCCCGGCGCGGCCTGGTGCTGGTCCTGTGCGCGCTCGCCGTCCTGCTCGGGGCGTCGACGGGCCCGCCGCGCACGGGGCCCTTCACGACGATCCCGGGCCGCGACGCCGCCGCCGAGGTCCGCCTCGAGCGCCTGCCGATCCCCGATCCCGCCCACCCCGGTGCGCTCGCCCACCGCGGCGGCCCGCGGGTCCCGGTGCGTCCCGCGGCGGTCGCGCCCGCGCTCGAGCACCCCGAGGACTGGGTGCCGTTCCCGGCCCCGCCCGCCTGCCGGGTGGCCGACCCCGGGCCGCCGCTGCTCGTCTGCGGCGAGGAGACGCCCTGGCCCCCGCAGCGGCGCATCGTCGTCGTCGGCGACTCCCACGCGCAGCAGTACTCGGGCGCCCTGGAGGCGCTCGCCGCGCAGCGTCACTGGCAGGTCGTGCGGATGCTGCGCGGCGCCTGCCCCTTCTCGACCGCCTCGGAGACGGCCCCGGGGTCGCCGGGCTGCATCGCGTGGAACGCCGCGGCGCGCGCGGAGATCCGCGCGATGCGCCCCGACCTGGTGGTCACCACGGCGACGCGCGACGTCCGGATCGGGCCCACCGAGGCCACGCCGCCCGGGTTCGTCAGCGCCTGGCGGGAGCTCGACGCCGCCGGGATCCGGGTCCTGGCGATCCGGGACAACCCCCGCTACGACCAGTCCCCCGTCGACTGCCTGCGGGACCGGGGCGCCGCGGCGTGCGCGGTACCCCGCCGCCTGCTCCTGGACCCCGTCCCGCCCTACCGGCGCGCCCTCGGCGTGCCCCCGAACGTGACCTTCTTCGACCCGTCGGACCACCTCTGCACCCCGACCGCCTGCCCGCCGGTCGTCGGCAACGTCCTCGTCAACTTCGACCACAACCACCTCACCGCGACCTTCACCCGCACGCTCGGTCCGGTCCTCGCGGAGCAACTCGAGCCGCTGCTCGCCGCACCGGTACGGCGTCCGGACGCACCCCATGGCATCGGTCGGTGACCGAGCAGGCACCATCGGTATCGACGGACGGCACGCGACGAGGGGAGTGGCGCCGTGACCTCGACGGCCGACCGGGACGCCGCACGCGTTCCCCGCGCCGCCCCGTCCGGCCTCCCCGCCACCGGTACGCCGGCTCCGTCGCCCGCCCCGACCCGGGACCGGTTCCGCCCCGAGATCGAGGGCCTGCGGGCCCTCGCCTCGCTCCTCGTGGTCGTCTACCACGTCTGGATCGGCCGGGTCTCCGGCGGCGTGGACGTCTTCTTCGTGCTCACCGGCTTCCTCGCGGTGGGGCAGCTCCTGCGGGCCTCCGAGCGCGGGCACATCGACCTGGTCGCGCAGTGGGGCCGCACCCTGCGCCGCCTCGTCCCGCCGGCCGTCGTGGTCCTGGCCGGCACGGTCGTCGCCTCGCTGCTCTTCCTCCCCGAGTCCCGGTGGTCGCAGACCCTTGTCGAGGTCGTCACGTCCGCGACGTTCACCGAGAACTGGAAGCTCGCCGCCGACTCGGTCGACTACTACGCGGCGCACGACTCGGCGAGCGTGGTGCAGCACTTCTGGTCGCTGTCCATCCAGGGCCAGTTCGCGCTCGTGTTCCCCGTGCTCGTCGTGGTGGCGGTGCTCCTCGCCCGCCACCGCGGCGCCGGGGTGCGGTCGACGGTCGCGGCGGTCCTCGTGGCCGTGACCGCGCTGTCGTTCGCCTACTCGCTCTGGCTCACCGCCGCCGACCAGCAGCTGGCCTACTTCCACTCCCTGACCCGCGTCTGGGAGTTCACGCTCGGCGCGCTGCTCGCCCTCGTCATCGACCGCATCGACCTCCCCGTCCACCTGCGCGTGGTGCTCGGCTGGGTCGGCGTCGTCGGGCTCGTCTCGTGCGGCGTGGCGCTCGACGTCGAGGGTGGCTTCCCGGGCTACCTCGCGGGCTGGCCGGTGCTGTGCGCGGTGGCGGTGCTGGTCGCGGGCAGCACCGGGCACGCGCTGTCCGCCGACCGCCACCTCACGGCGCGCCCCCTGCAGTACCTGGGCAGCATCAGCTTCCCGCTCTACCTGTGGCACTGGCCGGTGCTGCTCCTCGCCCTGCAGGTGACCCACAAGACCGCGCCGGGCTGGGCGCTCGGGTCCGCCGTCATCGCCACCTCGATCGCCCTGGCGGCCGGCACCCGCGCGCTGGTCGAGCGCCCGCTCGCGGCGTCCCGCGTCGGGCGGGGCTCGCGCTGGGGCAACTACCGGCTCGCCGCGGTGACGCTCGTGCCGCTGGTCGTGATCGTGCTCGTGTGGCACGGCGTCACCACGGTGCGGGCCCAGCCCGACGGCACGCCCGGCGACGCCGACCACCCGGGGGCGACCAGCCGGCAGGCGGGGTTCGTCTACCGGGGCTCCCCGGACGCCTCGCTGCTCCCGCCGGCCGTGTCGTCCTACGACGACTGGGTGTACTACAAGGACGGCGGTGACTGCCGCTGGCTGCCCTACCCCGTCCTCGAGGAGTGCACGTTCGTCGGCGCGGCGGACCCGAACGCCCCCACGATCGTCGTCGTCGGCGACTCCCACATGCAGCAGTTCCTGCCCGCGGTCGCGCCGGTCGCCCGCGAGCGCGGGTGGCGGGTCACCACGCTGATCCGGGGCAACTGCCCGTTCTCCACGGGCTCCGAGACCGTCGCCGACCAGGGGTGCGCCGACACCAACCAGGCCGCCATCGCCCACATCGCGCGGACCCGCCCGGCCCTCGTGGTCGCCGACGCCAGCCGCAACGTGCGCGTCGGTCTCACCGAGTCGACACCCCCGGGCTTCGTCGAGGCGTGGGGCCGGCTGGGCGACGCCGGGGTCCCCGTGCTCGCCGTCCGCGACAACCCCCGCTTCGACACCGCGCCGCCGAGCTGCGTCGACACCTACGGGCGCGGCGCGGCCGAGTGCCTCGTGCCCCGGGCGGACATCTACCGGCCGCAGCTGTCCATCCCGGACGCGCCGCCGAACACCACGGTCGTCGACCTCAGCGACAGCATCTGCGACCCGCACTGGTGTCCCCCCGAGATCGGGAACATCCTGGTGTACCTGGACAACAACCACCTGACGGCCAGCTTCTCGGCCACCCTCGCCCCGGTCGTCGGCCCGCGCATCGCGGCCGTGATCGATCGATGACCCGCCCGCCCGTCCCGCTCCGGAGGAACCCGCGCGCATGACCAACGTCGCCGAACGATCGGCCCCGCGCTCGACACCGGGGCCGGGTGACGACGCCGGGCGCCTGGTCGTCGCGCGCGGTCTGTTCGCCGGTCCCTCGCCCGAGCTCCCCGAGGACCTCTACCTCGAGGTCGACCACGGCCGGGTCGAGCGCGCCCGCCGGCACGTGCGGGTGGGCGCGTGGAGCCGCGTGAGCGCCAACACCTACTTCGGCCGGTTCCCCGCGAGCTACTGGCAGCGCTGGACGACCGCGCGCGAGGTCCGCTACGAGGCGCGCGTGCGGGGCGCCGGACGCGTCGCGCTGCGGGCGTCGGACACCAACGGCGTGCCGCGCACCGTCGCGGTCCACGACGCCCGCGACGAGGACGTGCGGCTCGCCGCGCCGCTGGACCGCTTCCTCGACGGGGGCGGCCTGTGGGTCGAGGTCACCACCGCCGACGACGAGCTCGTGCTGGACGAGGCGCGCTGGACGGTCGCGGCGCCGGGCACCCGGCGGGCGACCTCGGTCGTCATCTGCACCCACAACCGCGCCGACGACTGCGTCGCGACCCTGCAGGCCCTCACCGGCGAGCAGGACGCGGTCGACGTGCTGCACCAGGTCCTCGTCGTCGACCAGGGCACCGACCGCGTCGACACACGGGCCGGCCACGCCGAGGTCGCCGCCCGGCTCGGGAGCCGCTTCCGGTACCTGACCCAGCCCAACCTCGGCGGGTCCGGCGGGTTCACCCGCGGGCTCCACGAGATGGTCGAGGACGGCGGCCCGCGCGGGGACGACGCCCACGACGTGATCTTCATGGACGACGACATCCGGTGCGAGCCCGAGGTCATCGTCCGGCTCGCCGCCTTCGCGCAGTACACCGCGCACCCGACGGTGGTCGGGGCGCAGATGCTCAACCTGCTGCACCCGACCCAGGTCCTCGCCGGCGCGGAGTACGCGGTGCCCGAGGAGCTGTCCAACGGGTTCGTCAGTCCCGGGGCGGTGGGCGAGTCCGACGTGACGACCTTCTTCCCGGACGGGACGAAGAACGTGCAGGACCGCCGCGTGGACGCCGGCTACACCGGCTGGTGGTCGTGCCTGATCCCCGCGGAGCTGGTGCGCCGGGCGGGCTACCCGCTGCCGCTGTTCTTCCAGTGGGACGACGTCGAGTACTGCTACCGCGCCCGGGCCCACGGGGTGCCGACGGTGACCCTGCCGGGGGCGGGCGTGTGGCACGCCGACTTCCCCTGGAAGGACTGGGACGACTGGCACCGCTACTTCAACCTGCGCAACGCCATGATCACCGCGGCGCTGCACACCGACTTCCCGACCTCGCGCATCGTGCGCACCCTGGCCGACCTCCTCGCCCGCTACCTGCTGGCCATGAACTACGGCCTGGCCGCGACGCTGGTGAAGGCCGTCGAGGACTTCCTGCGCGGTCCCGACGTCGTGGACGACGGCGGCGCGGCCGCCACGCAGGCGGTGCGGGGCCTGCGGGCCGGGCACGGGGAGACCGTCGCCCACCGCGTCGACGAGGCGCCTGACCTCGGCGCCACCCAGATGCCGATCGTGCGCAGCGGCCCCGAGCCCACCCGCACGCGGCTGGTCATGGCCAAGCGCGCGCTGCAGCAGGCCCTGGGCCGCACCCCGCACCACCAGGGACTCGTCGGGGCCGGCGAGGCCGACTGGTGGCACATCGCCCTGTTCGACCGCGTCGCCGTGACGGACGCCGGACAGGGGGGCGTGCGCGTCCGCCGCCGCGACCCCGAGGCACTGCGCACGATCAGCCGCGACGGTGCGCGGGTCCTGTGGCGGCTGGGCCGCGAGGGGACCGCCGCCGCGCAGCGCTGGCGCGACGCCGCCCCGGAGCTGGGGTCGTCGGACAACTGGCGCCGGCTGTTCCGCGGCGGCTCCTGACCGCCCCGGCTCAGCCGCAGGCGGCGCCGTCGAGCGGCGGGCAGTCCTCCGAGACCCGGTAGTAGGCGACGACGTCGCCCGGCGACAGGGCCGGGGTCCGGCCGGCGCGCCGGTCCAGCATGAAGATCATGGCGAGGGTCCGGGTCCCGCCCCACCCGTCGCCCACCGCGCGGGGGTCGAGGCGCCCGGCCCGCAGCTCGTCGCCGAGGCGGGCGAGGGTCGTGGCCTGGTCGCCGCCCGCGTCGACGGGGAAGGGCCAGTCGATCGGCAGCGGGCGGGTCCCCGAGGCGAGCTCCGCGCGCCAGCCGACCGTGGTCGACACGAGCGGCACGGCCACGGCGACCAGCAGCACCAGCGGGAGCACGGCGGCCGCCCGCGGGCCGCGCTCGGCGACCCACCGCGCCAGCACGTCCACCCCGACCGCGGCCGCCAGCCCGAGCACCACCACCGCGAGGACCACGCGCCGGGTGCCGGGCACCCCGCTCGACACGGCGTAGAGCCCGACGGCGCAGACCCCCGCCACCGCCCAGGGCCAGAGCCGGGCCCCGCGGGCGGCGAGCGCGAGCACGGCGGCGAGCAGCAGCGCCAGGGCCACCCCGGGGCCGCCGAGGGCCGGCAGGTCGGAGAAGTAGTAGTAGGACGACCCCGAGGCCAGCGTGTAGCGCGCGAGCTCCTCGAGGTGCAGGCCCACCTGGGACAGGTCCGCGCCGCTGCGCCCACCCCCGGTGACGACGATGCCGCCGTTGCGCCACCACGCCAGCGGCGCGAGGAGCAGCAGCAGGCCCCCGAGCGCGCCGAGCAGGGCCGGCACGACCGCGCGCAGGTCGCGCGCCCGGACCACGGCGACGGCCACGACGGCGACGGCGGTCGCCAGGCCCGCGGTGTAGAGGGAGACCGCGAGGCCGGCCAGCACGAGCCCGAGCCACCACCACCGGCGACGCGACGTGACGACGAGCAGGGCCGCGAGGCCGACGACGACGTCGAGCGGGGTCTCGATGGCGACCCACGCCATCACCGAGACCCCGGGCAGCAGCACCCCGAGCCCGCCGGCGAGCACCCCGCCCGCCCGCCCGGTCCCGAGGCGGCGGCGGGCCGTCAGATAGAGCAGCGGCGCCAGCAGGGCGGTGGCGACGGCCTTCCACTTCCGCGCGTAGAGCAGGCCGTAGTCGGGGTCGAGGTGCCCCGCCAGCCAGTAGAAGAGCTGCCCGCCGGCGTTCGTGCTCCAGATCGAGGGCTGCCAGCCCATCGCGAGCGCCATGGTGTCGCGGTGGGTGATCGAGGCCTCCTCACCGGTGATCACCCCCTGGGCCGACGCGCCCCGCGTGAGCCAGAGGAACCACGCGGCGGCGAGGACGAACAGGGCGAGCGCCAGCAGGAGGTCGGCGCGGCTCCAGGCCGGCGGCCCGGGTGGGCCGGCGTCGGGCCGCGGCCGGCGCGCGCCGACGTCGGCGAACGGGACCGTCGGGGCCGCGGCGCGCCCGAGCTGCTCGGTCACGGCGGGAGGTCAGGCGGCGGCGCGGGTGACGTAGAGCCGCGAGTCCCACCGCGGTCCGGCGCTGGTGTCGTGGTCGGCGGCCAGGACCGTCGCGCCGCAGGACGCGACGAGCTCGCGGACCCGGGCCTCCGCGGTGCCGTGCATCTCCATCCCGCGGCGCAGGCGCCGCGCGAGGGGCGCGGGCAGGGCGCGCAGCGCGAGCCCGGCGGGCGTCGCGGCCGGGGTGGTCGGCAGCTGGAACACGACGAGCCCGCCCGGCTTCGCGACCCGGTAGAACTCGCGGACGTAGCGGTGGGCGAGCTCGGTGGGCATGTGCTGGAGCACCCGGCAGGTGTAGACGAGGTCGGCGCTCGCCGACTCGACGACCTCGAGCTCCGGGCCCTCGGCGAGCCGGAAGTCGGCCGCCGGGGCGGTCACGATCTCGCGGGCCTTGTCGAGCATGGTCGGCGAGATGTCGAGGCCGACGACCTCGGCGAACCCCGCCAGCGCCAGCCCGTGGGTGAGGCGGCCGGCGCCGCAGCCGAAGTCGACGGCACGCCCCCGCGGCGGCGTGGCCCCCAGGGCGTCCAGCCGGGCGAGCAGCGTCTCGATCTCCCGCGCGCCGGTGGCCAGGAAGTCGTCGGTGGTCCAGCCCCCGCCCGCCTTCTCGCGGTCGGTGAGCACGGCCCACATCGGGTCCTCCGCACCCAGTCGGGTCCAGGTCCGGGAGACCTCGTCGATTCCCACGGTTCCTCCTCGGGGCTGTGGGTGGGGCGGGTGCGGGCTCATCGGCCCGCGGCCTTGGTGAACACGGCCTCGTAGGCGTCGAGCACGGAGTCGACGCTGTAGAGCGCCGCGGCCGAGGCGCTCCCCGTGGTGGCGTCGGGCGGGTCGTCGCGCAGGCGGGCCAGGGCGGCGGTGAGGCCGGCGACGTCGCGCGGGGCGACGACGGCGCCGAACCCGGTGTTCTCGACGACGGTGCGGACACCCGGCAGGTCGCTGACGACGGCGGGCACCCCGGCCATCATCGCCACGACCTGCACGATGCCGAACGCCTCGAACGCATTCACCGACGGCAGGGCGAACGCGTCGATCGAGGCGTAGAAGTCGTCGACGTCGGACTCCGGCAGGAACCCCAGCATGGTGATGCGCGGGTCGTCGCCGATGTGGCGGCGCACGGTCTCGATGACGCTCCCGCCGGCCACGCCCTCGAAGTCGCCCCCGATGAGCAGCCGGGCGTCGGGGTCGTCGAGCGCGAGGAAGGCGTCGACGAGGTGCTCGACGCCCTTCTCCTCGACGATGCGCCCGAGGAAACCCACATGGAAGCCCGGCCCGCGCCGGAAGGTCGGGCGCCCGGCGGCCCGCGGCGGGCACGGCGGCGGCACGGCGACCATGGTGCCGTCGATCGACGGCCACATCCGGCTGTGCCGCGCGTAGTCCTCGCTGCTGACCACCGACGCGGCCGACCGGCGCAGCGCGACGCGGCTCGACAGGTCGATCGCCCCGTGCTGCAGGCCGTTGATCGCGCGCACGAGCAGCGGGCCGTCGCCCGTGGGCAGCGACACGTCGCAGTGGTAGGTCGACACCACCGGCGCCGGCGACAGGCGCGCGAGGAGCCCGGCCTCGACCAGGGGCAGGTGCAGGTTCACGACCGCCGAGCGGCGCATCTCGCGCAGCGCCAGGCGGGTGAGGTTGAGGCCGACGGTGCCCTTGCCGACCCGCGCCAGCACGGGGGCCCGGACCACGCGCACCCCGTTGACGACCTCGTGGGTCGGCAGCTGGGGGTCGTGCTTGGAGGCGACGACGCAGACCCGCCACCCGCGGGCCGCGAGGCCCTCGGCGAGGTCCCGCGCGACGTTCGTCAGCCCCGACACGTAGGGCGCGTAGTAGGTCAGCACGATGACGAGGTCATTGCGCTGGTCGTCGTCCATCGCCCTCCCTCGACGTCCGTCGGGCTGCCCACCCGCCCGGCCACTGTAAAGGGGGCGACCGCGGCGACCTCTCACGGGCAGTAGTTGCTAGCGTTCGGTATCCGCAGACCGACACGAGAGCCCGACCGGTGACGGCGACCCCGAGGACCTCGCCGGACGCCGCCGGATCGCGCGACGACGACGTCACGGGGCCCGCGCCCGGTGACGGTGAGCGAGCGTGGCCGCTGCCGGTGGCCCTCGCCGCCGCGGCCGTCGCCCTCGTCTGCGCGGTCCTGCTGCCGCTCCTGCCCGTCACGGTCGACGAGCCCGTCGTCTCCTGGCCCGCGGATCCCTCGGCGCCGACCTCCACGGCCCTCCAGCTGACCACCCAGCGCCCGCTCGCCCTCGACGTGCGGGCGGACTGCACCGCGGCGCGGGCGGCCGCGTCGGGCGACGGCCTGGTGCTGGCGACGATGCCGCCGCCGTCGACCGCGACCCCGGCCTCGGCGCTGCTGGTGACCGCGCGGGGCGACCAGCTCGCCGTCGTGTCGCGGGGGGCGCCGGTGTTCGTCGGCCCGCTGCCGTCCGGCGCCTGCGAGCTGGCGGTGACCGGCGACGTCGACGGCGGCCTGACCGTCGCCCTCGACGGGCGGGTGGTGGGTCGCGGCGGCCCCGAGCTGCTGCCCGACGTCGACGCCCTCGTCACCTCGGTGCCGGCCGCGGCACCCGGGACCCCGGCCGGGCTGTCGGTCCGCCTGACGCTCGACGACCAGTTCGCCACCAGCCCGACACCGCTCAAGGCGGCCGTCACGGTGCTGCTCGTCCTGGCGGTGCTCGTCGGGCTCGGCGCCCTCGTCGCGCGCGACCGCCGGCGGGCGCCCGCCCCGGCCGGCCACCGGTGGCGTCCGCCCCGGCCGCGCGTAGTGGACGCCGTGGTGCCCGCCGTGCTGGTGCTGTGGACCTTCCTCGCGCCGATGACCGACGACGACGGCTACTACAGCGCGATGGCGGCCAACGTGCCGTTCACCGGCTACGTCGCGAACTACTACCAGCTCTACAACCAGAGCTTCACGCCCTTCACGTGGATCTACTACGTGCTCTCGGTGTGGCAGACCGAGATCGGCCTGAGCCCGGTGCTGCTGCGGGTGCCCTCGCTCGTCCTGGCGCTCGTGACCTGGGTCCTCCTGCGCGCCTACGTGTCGCGGGCCCTGCCCGCCGGCAGCGGCCGGGGCCGGGCGGTCGCGCTGCACGCCGTCCTGGCCGTCGCGTTCCTGGCCTGGTGGCTGCCCTACGACATGGGGGTGCGGGCCGAGGCGGTCGTCGCGACCAGCGTCGTCGGCAGCCTGCTCGCGCTCGCCGTCGGTCTCGAGCGCGACCGGTGGGCCCTGATGGGGCTCTCCGTCGGCATCGCCGCGTTCGGGGCGACCGCGGCACCCACGGGGTTCGTCGCGCTCGCACCGCTGCTGGCGTGCCTGCCCGCGGTGGGGCGGCGGCTGCGGGGCGACGGCACGCGCCGGCGGGCGTTCGGGCGCCTCGTCGCGGTGTCCGGGCCCGGCGCGCTGGTGGGCGTGCTGGCGTTCGCCGACGGGTCCCTGCGGGACTTCCTGCGCGCCCAGCAGATCTTCCTGGGCATGCAGTCGCAGGAGAGCTGGTACACCGAGATCGTCCGGTGGAGCTACCTGCTCGACGACACCGCCCCGATGGGCGCCTACGCCAAGCGCACGCCCGTCCTGATCGGGCTCGTCGCGCTCGCCGTCCTCGGCCTGCTCGCCACGTACCTGCGCGGACGGGGCCGGCCCCTCCCGACCCGCACCGCGCTGGCGGGCACGACCCTGCTGCTCGGCTTCGCCCTGCTCTGGCTCACCCCGAGCAAGTGGACCCACCACTTCGGCACGCTCGCGGGCGTCGGCGCCGCCGTCCTCGCGCTGGTGATCGTCGGCGGCCCGGTGCTGCTGCGCGAGCTCGGGGACGGTGCGCCGGACCGCCCCGTCGTGCGCACGCCCGTCGTGATCGGCACGGGCCTGGTGGTCGCGGTCGTCGCGGGCCTGGCCGGGCACGGGGCGAACGCGTGGCCCTACTCGTGGCTGCTCGGGCTGCCGGACGCCGGCGAGGCGCCCACGGTCGCGTTCGTCGCCCTCGGCCAGCCGGTGTGGTGGATCCTGGGCGGGCTCGTCGTCGCGGGCGCCCTGCTCCTGCTGGTCCGCCGCCGGGCCCCGGGCTGGCGGCCGGTGCTGGGCGTGGTCACGGTGGCCGTCACCGCCACCGCGGTCCTGCTCGTGAGCTCCGTCTACCTCGTCGGGAGCTTCGCCCTGGCCACCGCCCGCACGGCCGACACCTGGTCGCCCTGGGCGGACGCGGTCCGCGACCCCCTCGGGCGCGACTGCGTCGCCGCGTCACAGATGCAGGTGCTCGACCCGGCCGGCGCGCAGCCGATGACCCCGGTGGCCGGCCTGCCCTCCACCGTGCCCGGGGGCTCGTCGGGCTTCGTCCCGGGCGGGTGGTTCCCCGCGAGCCCGCCGCCCGAGGTCGGCGGCGCGCCGACGTGGGGCAGCTTCACCCCGCCCCCCGCCGGTCCTGGCGCGGCGCTCGGGAACGACGCGACGACGGGGACGTTCGCCACGCCGTGGTACGCGATCCCCGACCGGCCCGACGCGGCGATGACCACCTCGGTGTCCGGACGCACCGGGGGCGGCAACGTCCTGCGCGTCGAGTACGCCCGCCCCGACGGCGACCGCCTGGTGCCGATCGGGGAGGCGGAGCTCGGCGTCGACCCGGAGGGCGAGGCCGTCGACTCCCCGACCTGGCGCGGGCTGCTGCTCGAGGCGGGCAACGGCCCGCCGCCCGGGGCGTCGGTCCTGCGCCTCGTCGCCGAGGACACCTCGACCGCCCGCGGCGGGTGGCTCGCGTTCACGGCCCCGACGGTGCAGCGCTGGACGTCGCTGCAGGACTACGCCGTGCCCGGCGAGGCGTCGGCGGTGAGCTGGCAGTACGCCTTCCTCTTCCCCTGCCAGCGCAAGCCCGTCCAGGCCGACGGCATCAACGAGCCCTCGACCCTCGGGGTCGTCTGGGGCGACCAGGAGCTGGCCTACGACCTCGACGGCATCTGGCAGATCGGCCGGGGCGGGATGTTCGCGCAGAGCGCGCGCGACGCGTCGATGGTCGGGCTGGTGACCCGCCTGCGCGACGCCCCCGACGCCGAGGCGGGCACGGTCTACCGGCTGCGCCCGTACGTCCCGGACACCGGCGCGTACCGCCTCGACCGGGAGAGCACCGTCGTGGGCGGCTGGACCCCGGCGCCCAACACGACGATGTCCACCCCCGTCGACGAGGTCGTCATCCGGCCGGACTCGTAGCGGCCCGATCAGGGGCGGCGGAGCACGAAGATCGAGGACTCGCCGCTGCCGGGCCGCAGGACCAGGCGCCCGGAGAGGAACTGCAGGAACGCCGGCACGGCGTGCAGCCCGGCGTCGAGCAGCTTGGGCAGGCGGCCGTAGGGCACGTCCCAGAGCCCGTCGGTGCCCTCACGGTCGACGGCGAACCCGTGGGCGGTGATGAACTCCCGCCATTCCGCGTGGGACTTGAGGTTGATGTGGGTCGGGTCGGCGAAGCCCATCCACGCCTCGCCGGCCAGCTTCCGCCCCCGCCCCGCCGGATCGGGCATGACGACGAGCGCGTGCCCGCCCGGGCGCAGGACGCGGCGCCAGGTCGTCAGCGTCTCCGAGGCCACCTCGTCCTCGAGGTGCTCCAGCACGTGGATCGCGGTGAGCGCGCCGAACGCCGCGTCGCCCAGCTGCGCGGGGTCGGTGGTGATCTCGCAGCCCGGGGCGTTCGCCCGCGCGGTGCGCGCCGAGTACTCGGAGATCTCGAACCCGGACGCGGGCCCGAGCGCGGAGAGCCTGCGGACCAGGTGGCCGGTGCCGCACCCGAAGTCGAGGTAGGGCCCGCCGGCCGCGTAGCGGCGGACGAGCCGGGTGTAGTACCGCAGGGCGGGCCGGTCGTCGGCCTGCCCGTTGAAGCGGTAGTACTCCTCGTCGTACTCCAGGCTCACGACAGTTCCTCTCGGACGGATCGGCGTCGCGACAACGCCAGGATCGAGCAGCTCACGACGGCGCCGATCACCGAACCGACCAGGAAGGCGACCTCGCCGGACAGGATGACCCCGGGGACGAGCCAGAACGTCAGCCCGGCCGCGGCCAGGCCGGCCATCCAGCTCAGGGCGACGTCGACGTGCCGCCCGCGGGCCACGTGGACCTGCGTGACGACGACGAGCCCGATGTGGGCGAGCACCCCGCAGATGATCAGCGCGAGGTCGAGCCCGCCGATCGTGTAGTCGTCACCGAAGATGAGCGACACGATCGCCGGGCCGAGCCACCAGGCCAGCGGCACCGCGACGGCGGCGACGGCGACGAGCACCGCGACGCCCTTGACGAGCAGGACGAGCACCTCGCGGCGCCGGCCGCGGGCGATGAGGCGGGTCAGCGTCGGGACCACGGCCGACTGCAGCGGCACCACCATCGACAGCGGTGCCTTGGCCAGGGTGAACGCGGCGACGAAGACGCCGGCGGCGGCGATCTCCTGGCCGTCGGCGGCCTGTGCCACGACGAGCACCGGCAGGCCGTTGAGGAGGAGCTGGGCGCACACCGAGCCGACCAGGAGCGGGAGGGCGGCGCGGGTCAGCCCGCGGGTGGTGACCGTGCCCGCGATCGGCGTCCCCGTGGAGAAGCGCCCCCACGCCACGGCCCGGCGCCAGGCGCCGGGCAGCTGGGGCAGGTGCGAGAGCGCGATGGCGACGACCAGCGCCCAGCAGAAGGCGGCGGCGTCCTCCCCGCCGAGGATGAAGACCGCGCTGGCGAGGCCGAGGCGCACCACCGCGTCGAGGACCATCACCGCCGCGTGCCGGACGAGGCGGTCGGTGCCGATCAGCGTGCCGCGCACGAGGAACTGGCCGGCCGACACGACGCAGAGCGCGACGAGCGCGAGCAGGACCGAGAGGTTGTCCTCGAGCGCCCGCGACACGATCGGCAGCGCGACGACGAGGACCACGAGCGCGATGCCGGCGAGGACGGCGGCGGCGCCGGTGGCCGCGCGCAGGAGCGCGCGGCGGTCGCCCGGGAGCGGGAGCCGCCGCGCGAGCTCCTGCTCGAGGGGGAGGAAGGCGCCGAACCCCAGGACGAGGGCGAGCGCCCAGAAGGAACCGAAGGTCGCGTACTCGGCGGGCGGCAGGGCGCGGGCGACGACGGCGAGGTAGACGTTGACGATCAGCCCGGACACCAGCACGCCCAGGCCGGCGGCGCCGACCAGCCTGCGGGCTCCGACGTTGCCGGGGGCCTGGTCGCTCACGGCGAGCGACTCCTCACTCGGTGCTGCAATGCCCGACAGCGTAGTCGTGCCCCCTCCCGCCACCGTGGAGGACCCGGCCGTCGGATCGTCCGGACCGGCCCGGGTTAGCGTGTCGACCCTCGACACGATCAGGGGAGCAGCGGCTGGTGAGCACGGACGCCCCGCCGCAGGCGGCGGTCGCCGCCGACGACTCGCCGCCGCACTCGACGAGACCGGCCCCGGGCCGCCCGGCGTCGCCGGCCTGGGTGACCGCCGTGGTCTGCGGGCTGGTCGCGCTCGCCGGGGCGGTGCTGCTGCCCTTCGCGCCGGTGTCGGCGAGCGTGCCCGAGGTGCGCTGGCCCGCGGACGTCCGGGACCCCGCCCCGACGATGCTGATGCTGACCGCCTACGACCCGGTCGACCTGGAGGCCCGCTTCAGCTGCCGCGTCGCGCGGGCCGCGGAGGCGACGCCGGAGGGGCTCGTCCTCTCGACCATGGGGCCGACGTCCCGGGACGCCGCCGCGCAGGCGCTCACCGTCGACGCCCGCGACGGCGGCGTGACGATCCGCAGCGGCGGGCAGACGCTCTTCGCCGGCCCCCTGCCACCGGGCGACTGCCGGTTCCTCGTCGCCGGGGACGCGGACGCGATGCGCGTGGTCCTCGACGGGACGACGGTCGCCGTGGTCCCCAGCCGGATGCCCCCGCCCGACCCCGACGTCCTGCCCGAGTCGGCGCCGGCCCTCGCGCCGCTGTCCGCCCTGCCCGAGGTCGACGCCCTGCGGACCTCGACGGCGGGGCTCCCGGACGCGACCGCCGACGACCTCTCGGTGCGCCTCACCGTCGACGACGCGTTCGGCCACTCCCCCTCGCCGGTCAAGTGGCTGCTCATCGCGGCCGTCGTCGGGGCCCTGCTCGTGGGCGCGGCCGCCCTGGCCGCGGAGGGTGTGCGGCGCCCGCGCGACGGCCCGCGTGGGCCGGGGTGGCTCCGGCGCGTGCGCCTGCGCGCGGTCGACGTGGTCGCCCCGGCGACCCTGCTCGCCTGGCTGTTCCTCGCCCCGATGACCGACGACGACGGCTACTACAGCGCGATGGCGGCCAACGTCCCGTTCTCCGGGTACGTGCCGAACTACTACCAGCTCGGCATCCAGGGCTTCACGCCCTTCTCGTGGCCCTACTACGCCCTGTCCTGGTGGCAGACGACGGCCGGCTCCGCGCCCGTGGTGCTGCGGGTCCCGGCGCTCCTCCTCGGCCTGGGGACCTGGCTGCTGGTCCGGGTGTTCGTGGCGCGCACGGGACTCCTGGGCGCCGGCACCCGCCGGGCGGCCCCCTGGGCGCGCACGGCGCTCGCCGCGGCCTTCCTCGCCTGGTGGCTGCCGTACGACATGGGTGTCCGGCCGGAGCCGGTGGTCGCCTTCTTCGCCGCCGCGACGCTGGTCGCCGTGGCCGAGGGCCTCGAGCGGCGCCGGACGTGGCTGCTCGGGCTCGCGGTCGGTGTCGCCTCGGCGGGTGTCATGGCCGCGCCGACGGGGTTCACCGCCCTGGCGCCCCTGCTCGTGGCCGCCCCGGCGGTGTGGCGCCGGTTCCGGCGGGAGGCGGCGTCGGGCTGGGCGGCGGCGGGCCGGTGGGTCCTGGTCCTCGCCCCCGTCGCGGTGGGCAGCCTCCTGGGCTTCGCCGACGGCGCCTACCGCGACTTCGTCCGCTCCCAGGAGATCTTCGCCCCGATCCAGCGGGCGCAGACCTGGTACGAGGAGATGACCCGCTACGGGTGGCTCCTCGGCGACGACTCGCACTTCGGCTCGTACGCCCGCCGGGCGGCCGTCCTGGTGTGCCTGCTGGCGCTCGTGTGGTTCCTCGTCCTGCTCGTCGCGGCCCGGGTGCGGGGCGTGGCGGTGCCCTCGCGGCTCCCGCTCGCCGGCTGGACCACCCTGCTCGCGTTCGCGCTGCTCCTGCCCACCCCGAGCGCGCCGACCCACCACTTCGGCGCGCTCGCCGGGGTCGGCGCGGCGTTCCTCGCGCTCGTCCTGACCGACGGCCCCCACCTGCTCGCGCGGATCACCCGTGGCCGCCCCGTCCCCCGGCCCGCGCTCGTCGCCGCCGGGGTCGCCGCGGTCCTGGTGGTCGCCCTGGCCGGGCACGGACGGAACCTGTGGCCGTTCTCCTGGGGCCTCGGGGTGCCCGACTACGGCGCCCGCCCCACGCTGGCCGGGCTCGATCTCGACCAGCCGCTCTGGTGGGGCCTCGGCCTCCTCGTGACCACGCTCGCGGTGCGGTGGTCCGCGCCGGCGTGGCGGCACCTCGCCCTCGGTGTGGCCGTCCCGCTCCTCGTGTGCGCCTCGCTCGTGGTGTCCACCGGCTGGACGGTCGCGGACCTCGCGCGGGCGGCCACGACGAGCACGACGTGGTCGCCCCAGGCGGACGCCTGGAACGACCCGTGGGCCACGAGCTGCGGCGCCGCCGGCCAGATGGACGTCCTCGCCCCCGGCGGCGGGCGGGCGCTGCCGCGCGCCGCACCGTCGTCACCGCTGCCCCCCGTCGACGCCGCCGACGCCCTGGCCGCCCTCGATGCCCCGGCCGCGCCGGCCGTCCCGCCCGCCGACGTCCCGGCGGGCCCACCGCCGGCCGACCTGCCCGCCGGGGTGCCGGTCTACGGCGGCAGCCTGGTGCCCGCCACCGACGCGGGTCCCGACACCGTCACCACCGACTGGTTCCGGCTCCCCGCCGCGCCGACCGACGGCGCGGTCGTCGTCGCGGTCTCCGGTCGCGTCGACGGTGACGACTCGCTGCGCGTCGAGTACGGCCGGGAGACGCCCGGCGGCTTCGTGCCCGTCGACCGCACCCGGGCCGTCAGCGAGCCGGGGAGCACGGCGGCGTGGCGGACGGTGCCCCTCCTCGACGACACCGCCCCGCCGCCCGGCGCGGACGTCGTCCGCCTGCTCGGCACCTACCGCAGCAGCGTCCCCGAGGGGTGGCTGGCCTTCACGGGGCCGGTGGAGCGGCCGTGGGTGCCGCTCGCGGAGGTCCTGCCGGCCGACGCCCCGGTCGGGGTCGCGTGGCAGGTCAAGTACCTCTTCCCCTGCCAGCGCCAGCCCCGTCAGGAAGCGGGCGTCACCGAGCCCGCCGTGGGCGCGATCGGGTGGGGCGCGACGCGCGAGGAGGCGCTCGCCGACTGGATGTTCGACGCCGGTCGTGGCGGGCTCCTGGGGCACGCCGAGCGCGAGGCCGACGTCACGCGCCTCACGACCCGCTTCCGCGACGTCGGCGGCGAGGTGGACGACCTGTGGGTCTTCCGGTACGACCAGCCCTTCCCCGCGGACCGCTACGAACTGGTCCGCGGCCACCGGACGGTGTCCGGCCTGCCCTGACCGCCGGTCAGGCCTCTCCTTCCGCGAGCTGCCGGATGAGCCCGCCGTCGAGGACCATCCGCACCTGCCGTTCGGAGAGCCGGTGGCGGAAGGTGAACTCGGTCCCGTCGACCGTGCCCACGACCTCGTCGCCACCGGTCAGCTGGTCGTGCAGGTCGGAGAACGCCAGCGTGGCGCCCTGCGAGACCGCGTCGCGGTCGCCCTCCCCCGTGAACTCGAGGGCGAGGATCCCGAAGTTCGCGAGGTTCTGCCAGTGGATGCGGGCGAACGAGCGGGCGACGACGACACGCAGGCCGAGGTAGCGCGGGCAGATCGCCGCGTGCTCCCGGGACGAGCCCTGGCCGTAGTTCTCGCCGCCGACGATCGCGTGCCCGGTCGACTCCTTGATCTCCTCGGCGTTCGCCGGGTAGTCGGGGTCGATGCGCGTGAACGCGAAGCGGGCCAGCGCCGGGATGTTCGAGCGGTACGGCAGCGCCTCGGCGCCCGCGGGCGAGATGTCGTCGGTGGAGATGTCGTCGCCGACGGCGAGGAGCACCGGCACCTCGAAGGAGTCCGGGAACGGGTCGAGCTCGGGCAGCCCCGAGATGTTCGGGCCCTTGACCAGTTCCTCCTGCTGCGCCTCCTCGGGCGAGGGCGGCTCCTCGAGCATGCCCGGGATCACGCTGGGCTCGGGCAGGTCGAGGTCGCCCCAGGTGAGACCGAGCTCGTCGGCGAGCGCGCGCGGGTCGGTGATCTCGCCGCGCAGCGCGCTGGCCGCCGCCGTCTCCGGCGAGCACAGCCAGACCCGGTCGTCCTTGCCGCCCCCGGAGCGTCCCGGGAAGTTGCGGGGCATCGTCCGCAGCGAGTTGGTGCCCGGGGCGGGCGCCTGACCCATCCCGATGCAGCCGAGACAGCCGGACTGGTGGAGGCGGGCGCCGGCGGCGATGAGCGACGTCGTGCCGCCCCAGCGCGTGAGGTCGGCGAGGATCGGCCGCGAGGTCGGGTTGACGTCGAAGCTGACACCCGGGTGCGTCTGGCGACCGTCGACGATGCGCGCCGCGATCGCGAAGTCGCGCAGTCCCGGGTTGGCCGAGGACCCGATGACCACCTGGCCGACCGGCGTGCCGGCGACCTCGCGGACCGGGACCACGTCGGCCGGCGAGCCCGGCTGCGCGATGAGGGGCTCCAGCTCGGAGAGCTCGATGTGCTCGGTGACGTCGTACTGCGTGCCCTCCTCGGCCAGCAGCTCGGTGAAGTCGTCCTCGCGCCCCTCGGCGGCGAGGAAGCGGCGGACCTCCTCGTCGGCGGGGAACACCGTCGTCGTCGCCCCGAGCTCCGCGCCCATGTTGGCGATGACGTGGCGGTCCATCGCGGTCAGCCCGGCGAGGCCCGGCCCGTGGTACTCGACGATGCGGTTGGTGCCGCCCTTCGTGCCGTGGCGGCGCAGCATCTCGAGGATGACGTCCTTCGCCGAGCACCACGGCGGCAGCTCGCCGGTGAGCTCGACGCCCCAGATCTCGGGCATGACGATGCTCAGCGGCTGCCCGGCGATGGCCATGGCGACCTCGAGCCCGCCGACCCCGATCGCGAGCATGCCCAGCGACCCGCACGCCGGGGTGTGCGAGTCCGACCCGATCATGGTCTTGCCCGGCGCCCCGAACCGCTGCATGTGCGTGGGGTGCGAGACGCCGTTGCCCGGCTGCGAGTACCAGAGCCCGAAGCGGCGCGCGGCCGAGCGCAGGTAGGCGTGGTCCTCGGCGTTCTTCTCGTCGGCCTGTAGGAGGTTGTGGTCGACGTACTGCACCGACACCTCGGTCTGCGCCCGGTCGAGCTCGAGCGCCTCGAGCTCCTGCATGACCAGCGTGCCCGTGGCGTCCTGCGTGAGCGTCTGGTCGATCCGCAGGGCGATCTCCTCGCCCGGCGTCATCTCGCCGTCGACGAGGTGGGATGCGATGAGCTGGTGTGCGACGCCGTGCGGCATGGAACCCTCCCCGGAATCTCGTGACGGACGGTTACCCCATTCGGAGCGCAACGCAGTCCCCCGGCCACGCGTCCACGGCTGGGGAGGGACCGGCGACTACTGTCCCGGTCGCAGGGCACCGATCGAGGGGGCGTTCGGAGGGTGAGCACGGACGCCCGGACCCGGGACACGCAGCACCCCGGTGACGTGCCCCCGCACCGCGGGACCCCGATCCGCTCGGTCGCCGCGCTGACCGCGGTCGTCGCCGGCCTCGTCGCGATCGTCGGCGCGCTGCTGCTGCCCTTCGCGCCGGTCAGCGTGAGCACGCCGCAGGTGAGCTGGCCGCCCGACCCCCGCGTGCCGGCGCCGACGATGCTGATGCTCACCGCCTACGAGCCCGCGACGCTGGAGGCCCGGTTCAGCTGCCGCACCGCGCGGGCGGCGGCCGGGAGCCCCGACGGCGTCGTCCTCGCCACCATGGGCCCGGAGTCGCCCGACGCCGAGGCGGAGGCGCTGACGGTCGTCTCCCGGGACGGCGGGGTGCGCATCCGCAGCGGCGGCGCCGACCTGTTCGCCGGGCCGCTCCCGCCGGGCGACTGCGGGTTCGTCGTCACCGGGGAGGGCACGACCGTGCGCGTCGCGCTCGACGGCGCGGTGCTGTCCACGACGGGGCCGCGACCGGCCGTCGTCGACCCCGACGAGCTCCCGGACTCGGCGCCCCTCCACGAGCCGATCAGCCCGATGCCCGAGGTCGACGTGCTGCGGACCTCGGCACCGCCCTCGCCGCTCGCGACCCCCGACGACCTGTCGGTGCGCCTCGACCTCGACGATGCCTTCGCGCACTCGCCGGCCCCGCTGAAGACCGCGCTGATCGTGGTGACCGTCGCGGCGCTGGTGGTCGGTGCCGCGGCGATGGGCCTCCTCGCGGTCCTCGCGGCGCGGTCGGACCCGTCGCACCGCTTCCCGACGGTGGCGAGCATCCGTCGCCGGCTGAGCCGCCGGGCGGGCGCCGCACCGTTCGGCCTGCGTCCCCGCGTGGTGGACGTGGCAGTGCCCGCCGTGCTCGTCGCGTGGCTGTTCCTGGCCCCGCTGACCGACGACGACGGCTACTACAGCGCGATGTCGGCCAACGTGCCCTTCTCCGGATACGTCTCGAACTACTTCCAGCTCTTCAACCAGGGCTACACGCCGTTCTCGTGGCCCTACTACGCCCTGTCCTGGTGGGAGGGCGTCGTCGGGTTCGGCCCGGTGATGCTGCGGCTGCCGGCGCTGGTGCTCGGGATCGGGACCTGGTTCCTGGCGCGGGCCTTCGTGTCGTCCACGCCCCTGCTCGGGCCCCGGGGGCTGTCGGCCTGGTGGGCCCCGGCGCTGGCCCGCCTCGCGCTGGCCGCGGCGTTCCTCGCGTGGTGGCTGCCCTACGACATGGGGGTCCGCCCCGAGCCGGTCGTCGCGTTCTTCACGGTGGCGACGCTCGTCGCGGTCGCCGAGGGCCTGGAGCGCCGCCGGCTCGCGCTGCTCGGGCTCGCGGTCGGGCTCGCCATGGCCGGGCTGATGGCCGCCCCGACCGGCTTCATCACGCTCGCCCCGCTGGTCGCCGCGGCGCCCGCGGCGTGGCGGCACATCCGGGAGCGCTCCGCGACGCCCTGGGCGGCGGCCGGGCGCTGGGTGGTCGTGCTCGCCCCGGTGGCCGTGGGCAGCCTGCTGGGCTTCGCCGATGGGACGTACGGCGACTTCGTCCGCTCCCAGGAGATCTTCGCGCCGATCCAGCGGCCGCAGGTCTGGTACGAGGAGGTGCTGCGCTACGAGGCGCTCCTCGACACGATGAGCCACCACGGCTCCTACGCCCGCCGCACCGCGCTCCTGGTCTGCTTCCTCGCGCTCGTCTGGTTCCTGGTCCTGCTCGTGGCGGCCCGGGCGCGGGACCTCGTCGTCCCGGGGCGTCTCCCGCTGGCCGGCTGGTCGACGCTGCTGGCCTTCGCGCTGCTGCTGCCGACCCCGAGCAAGCCGACCCACCACTTCGGGGCGTTCGCCGGTCTCGGCGCGGTGCTGATCGCCCTGGTGCTGGTCGAGGCCCCGCGCCTGCTCGCCGGGATCGACCGGCACCGCCGCGTACCCCAGGTCGCGCTGGTCGCCGCCGGGGTGTCGGCCGTGCTGGTCTTCGCGCTCGCCGGGCACGGCCGCGCCCTGTGGCCCTACGACTGGGGGCTGGGCCGGCCCGCCGCCGGCGACTTCCCCTCGGTGCGGGGCCTCGAGTTCGACCAGCCGCTGTGGTGGGCGCTCGGGCTCGCGGCCGTGACCGCCGCCGTGTGGCTCCTCGCGCGGTGGCGGGCGCCGCACCTGCGGCGCCTCGCGCTCGCGGTCGCCGTCCCGGCGACGGCCTGCGTCCTGCTGCTGGCGGTCACGGCCTGGACCCTCGGCGACCTCGGCCGCGCGACCGCGCGCACCGCCGACGGGTGGTCCCCGCAGATCGACGCCCTGCGCGACCCCGTGGGCACCCGCTGCGGGCTCGCGCAGCAGATCGACGTCCTCGACCCCCGCAGCTCCCGGCCCCTGCCGCCGGCGGTCGTGCCCGCGCTCGCGCCAGCGCCCCCGGTCCCGGCCCTCGACGACCCGGAGGCCCCGGCGCCCGAGGAGCGCACCGAGCCGTTCGTCCCCGGCGCCTTCTTCCCCCGGAGCCCCCTGCCCCCGGACGTCCCGCCCGGCACGCCGGCGTGGGGCAGCTTCCTCGTGCCCGGTCCGGACGCGAACGCCGACGCCCGCCGGGGTGCCTTCGCCACCGACTGGTTCCGCCTCCCGGCGCCGGAGCGCAGCGGCGCGGTCGTCTCCGTGTCCGGGCGGACCGGGGACGACGTGTCGCTGCGCGCGGAGTACGGGCGGCTCGGCCCCACCGGCGTCGTGCCGGTGGGCGGCACACCGGTGGCGACCGAGGACGAGTCCGTGGCCTGGCGCCCCGTGGCGCTCACCGGCGACGCGGCCCCGCCCCCCGGCGCCGAGGTCGTCCGCCTCATCGCGGACGACCGCAGCGCCTCGACGGGCGGCTGGCTGGCGTTCACCGCGCCGATGGAGCGCCCGTGGGTGCCCCTGCAGCAGTACCTGCCGGCGGACGCGCCCGTCGGGCTGCCCTGGCAGATCGGCTTCCTCTTCCCGTGCCAGCGCCAGCCGCGCCAGCAGGACGGGATCACCGAGCCGGCCGTCGCCGCCGTTGCCTTCGGTGCCACCGTCGACGACGCCCTCGCGGACTGGACGTACGACCCCGGCCGCGGCGGCCTGCTCGGCCACGCCGGGCGCGAGGCGCCCGGCGGTGAGCCCACCCTGCTGACCACGCGCGTCCGCGGCGTCGGCGACGCGATCGACGACGTCCACGTGTTCGACCTGCGTCCGCCCTACCCGGCGGACGGCTACGACCTCACCCGCGATCGGCGGACGGAGTCCGGGCTGCCGTGACTCAGCCGGGCTTCGCGGCCGCCTGGGTCACGTAGTTCTCGACGACCTGGCGGGCCTCGTAGATCGTCCGGGCGCTGCCCCAGGCGTTCGGGTCGAGGCGGTTGTGGGTCCACCCGCCCGGCAGCAGCCGGGTGCCGAGGCTGAGGTGGCCGACCTCGCGGTGCCAGAGGATCTCGGACTGGAAACCGCGCGGATCGTCCCAGTGCCAGGAGTACCCGTAGTCCTCGGACTGCTCGAAGACCTCGACCCCGTCGATCTCCATGGTCCTATGATCGGCAACCGCCGTTCTTTCCACGCGCGGCACTCGGAGCAATTCTTGCGGCGCCCGGAGGAACCGTGACGGTCTACGTATCACTTCCCCAGATCCCGCTGACGCTCAAGTTCGAGGAGGACCTCGGCGCCGTGGTGGACCGCTTCCACCAGCTGATCACCGACGGCGAGGTCCACCGGTACGCCCTCTCCGAGAACCAGGCGGTGCTCGTCAACTACGGCGTGATCGCCTCCGCGACGTTCTCGGAGGGCCCGCGCACCCTCGAGGTGACGGAACTGAACCGCGGGCTGTCCGCGCGCCTCGACGACTGACGCGCCGCGGAGGTGGGTCGTCCGGAGCATCGCGTTCCGCCGGCGCGGGTCCGAAAGTCACCCGCTCGGCGACCTGAGCGTGACGGACACGACCGCGTTGATTACCGTACGGAACATGCAACGCGTGGTAGGGCTCATCGCTCTGGCCCTCGTGCTGTTCTGGATCATCGACTCGCCGGCCACCGCCGCGGCGACGGTCACCAACATCCTGGCGATCCTCGTCAGCTTCGCCGAGTCGCTCGTGCTGTTCGTCCAGAGCCTCTTCTGACGCTCCTCCCCGCCGGCACGTGTGCGCCCCGTGTCCTGCCGGGCACCCGCGCCCGTCCCGACCCCACAGGGTCACGAGCGCGAGAGGAGAACGATGCAGCAGCAGGAGTTCGTCAGTGCGGTCAAGGAGAGCCTCGACCTGCCCGACAACCAGAGCGCCGAGCGGGCCGTGCGCGCCACGCTGACCGTCCTCGGACAGCGCCTCGAGGGCGGCGAGGCCAAGGACCTGGCCTCGCAGCTGCCCGGCGGCCTGGCCGACGCGCTGCCCGCGCAGGGCGCCGGCGAGCGGTTCGACGTCGACACCTTCTACCAGCGGATCGCCGACCAGGAGGGCGACGGCGTCACGGTCGCGCAGGCCCGCCAGCACGCCCGGGCGATCGCCAAGGGGCTGGAGACCGCCCTGTCCGACGGTGAGTGGCAGAACTTCACGAGTCAGCTCCCGAAGGACTTCCAGGACTTCCTCGGCACGGAGCCCGTCGAGAAGCACTAGGCGTTCGCGGCCGCTCCGGCGCGGCGGGCGATGTCCATGACGTAGTCGCCGTAGCCGGAGCTGGCCTGGCGCTCGCCGAGGGCGTAGGCCTGGTCGGGGGTGATCCAGCCCTTGGCGAGGGCGATCTCCTCGAGGCAGGCGAAGCGCACGCCCTGGCGGTGCTCGAGGACCTGGACGTACTGGCTGGCCTCGATCAGCGATTCGTGGGTGCCGGTGTCGAGCCAGGCGAACCCGCGCCCGAGGTCGATGAGCCGGGCGTCGCCGCGCTCGACGTAGGCGCGGTTGACGTCGGTGATCTCGAGCTCGCCGCGCGCGGAGGGGGTCAGCGTGCGGGCGATGTCGAGGACGTCGTTGTCGTAGAAGTACAGCCCGGTGATGGCCCGGTTGCTGCGGGGCCTCGCGGGTTTCTCCTCGATGGACAGCAGCCGCCCGGTCTGGTCGGCCTCGCCGACGCCGTAGCGGCCGGGGTCGCGCACGGGGTAGCCGAACAGCACGCAGCCCTTCTCGGCGTCGAGGGTTGCGGCGGCGTCGCCGAGGATCCGGGCGAAGCCCTGGCCGTGGAAGATGTTGTCGCCCAGCACCAGGGCGGCGCTGTCGTCACCGACGTGCCCGGCGCCGATGAGGAACGCCTCGGCCAGCCCGTTGGGGGCGGGCTGCTCGGCGTAGGAGAACGACACCCCCAGCTCGGCGCCGTCGCCGAACAACCGGCGGAACGCGGGCAGGTCGACCGGGGTGGAGATCACCAGGATCTCGCGGATCCCGGCCAGCATCAGCACCGAGATCGGGTAGTAGATCATCGGCTTGTCGTAGACCGGCAGCAGCTGCTTGGACACCGCCCGGGTCACCGGGTGCAGCCGCGACCCGCTCCCGCCAGCGAGCACGATGCCCTTCACGACGCGCCCCAATTGTTGTCGGCCCCCTCGACGACCGGGCTGCGACCGATCAGCGGGCGCCACCACGCCTCGTTCCCGCGGTACCAGTCGACGGTCGCGGCGATGCCCTCGTCCCACCCGACCCGCGGCGCCCAGCCGAGCTCGCCGCGCAGCTTGGTGCTGTCGAGCAGGTAGCGCCGGTCGTGGCTGGGCCGGTCCGGCACGATCGTCTTCAGTTCGGGTCCCAGGCCCAGGGCGCCGAGGACGCTGTCGGCGATGCCCTCGATGTCGACCTCGTGCCCGGAGCCGACGTTGTAGGTCTCCCCGACCCGCCCGTGGTGGATCACCGCGTCGATGGCGCGGGCGTGGTCGTCGACGTGCAGCCACTCGCGGCGGTTCTTCGTCGACGCGTAGAGCGGCAGCGGCTCGCCGGCCAGCGCGCGGGTGGTGAACAGCGGCACGACCTTCTCCGGGAACTGGAACGGCCCGTAGTTGTTGGCGCAGTTGGTGATCGTCACCGGCACGTCGTAGGTCAGCCCGTAGGAGCGCACCACGTGATCCCCGCCGGCCTTGGCCGCGTTGTACGGGGTGCGCGGCCGGTACGGGGACTCCTCGGTGAACGCCTCCTCCACATCGAGGGGCAGGTCGCCGTAGACCTCGCAGGTCGATATGTGGTGGAACCGGGCGACCCCCACCCGCCGCACCGCCTCCAGCAACTGCTGGGTGCCCATCACGTTGGTCGCGAAGAAGTCCCCCGGGCGCAGGATCGCCAGACTGTTGTGCGACTCGGCGGCGAAGTTCACCACCACGTCCACCCCGCGGCTGCGCAGCAGGTGGGCCACCAGCTCGGTGTTGCCGATCGACCCGTGCACGAACTCCACGCCCGGCAGACCCTCGACGTTGCCCCGCACCCCGGCATAGGTCAGCGCGTCCAGCGCCACCACCCGGTCACCCGGATGCTCGCGGCGCCAGTACCGCACGAAGTTCGACCCGATGAACCCCGCGGCACCGGTCACCAGAACCGTACTCATCGTCTCCCTCGGCCGGGCGTGACGGCGATCCTCCCACGCACGCTCCTAGGCTCCGCGGTCGTGGAGAGCGAGGAGATGGCGGTCCCGGGCGCGTGGAGGTTCACGCCGCCGGTGTTCCCGGACGCCCGCGGGGTGTTCGCGGCGCCGTTCCAGGGCCGGCATCTCCGGGCCGCCGTCGGGCACGACCTCGCGGTGGCGCAGGCCAACACCAGCGTGTCGCGGCGCGGCGTGCTGCGCGGCGTGCACTACGCCGACGTCCCGCCAGGACAGGCGAAGTACGTGCACTGCGTGGCCGGCGCGGTCCTCGACGTCGTCGTCGACCTGCGCGTCGGGTCCGCCACCTACGGCCGGTGGGACGCCGTGCGCCTCGACCCGACGACGATGTCGGCCGTCTACCTCGCCGAGGGCCTCGGGCACGCCTTCCTGGCCCTCGAGGACGGCACCGTGACGAGCTACCTCTGCTCGACGCCCTACGACCCGGCCGCCGAGCACGGCGTCGATCCGCTCGACCCCGTGCTCGACCTGCCGTGGGAGCAGTACCTCGCGCGCGAGGACCTCGTCCTGTCCGACAAGGACCGGACGGCGCCCACGCTCGCGCAGGCCCGCGCAGCCGGCGCGCTGCCGACGGCGGAGGCGTGCCGGGCGTGGGTCGCCGGCCTGGGGTAGGTCAGCGCGTGGCGGCCGGCGGCGCGACGGGGTCGGCGTCGGCGTCCGCGTCCGCCCCGGGGAGGTGGACGTCGGTGATGACGATGTTCAGCTCGACGACGGTGACGCCGGCGATCTCCTCGACGGCCTTGGGCACGTGCCGGCGCAGCGCGCGCACCAGCTCGCGGGCCCCGACGCCGTACTCGATCTCGACGTCCAGGCCGACGTGGGCGGTCTGGTTCTCGAGCTCGACGCGGACGCCCGCGGTGTTCTCGGTGTTGCCGGTCAGCGTCTGGCGCACGGCGCCGACGGCCCGCGACGTGCTCCCGCCGAGCGCGACGACACCGGGGATCTCGCGTGCGGCGAACGCCGTCACCTTCTGGACCACCGAGGGCAGCACCTCGGTGGTGCCCTCGACGGTCGTCGGGTCGCCCGCGGCGCCGGGGACGGAGGTGGCGGTCGGGGTGGGGCTGGACGGGGTGCCGCCCGGACGCTGAGCGCTGGTCATGTGCCCCAGGTACCCCGCGACGACGGAGCGGAGTCCGCCCGTTCGGCGACTCTCGTCAGCGGTCGCGGGGCAGCAGCGGGCCGAGCGGGCCGAGGTCGAGGTTGAGGTCGGCCGCGGTGAGCCCGAACTGCTCGGTGAGCTCGTCCATCGCGTCCGCGAGGTGCATCAGCGACGTGCCGAGGTCCTCCTCCTCCTGCTCGGTGAGGTCGCCCTGCTCCACCCGCCGGATCGCCTGGCGCTCCATGAGCTGGCGGAGCAGCTCGACGATCGTCAGCACGAGCTTCATGAGGTCCCGGCGAACCGCGTCCTTGTCGATCTCGATGCGGTTGGCGCGCGCGTGGCCCGGCTCCTCGGCGTCCTCAGCCACGCCCGGCCTCCAGCTCCCGGTCGGCGCGTTCCGCGCGGGCCGCGAGGGTGCCCGGGCGCTCCACGGGCGCGATCGACACGATGAGCGCCCGCAGCGAGATGCGCACGAGGTCGACGCCGGCCAGCGAGATCGTCAGGTCGCCGGTGAGCACGACGCCACCGGCCAGGAGGCGGTCGAGCAGGTCGACGAGCGCGACCTCCTCGTCCCCGAACAGCGACGTCGCCCGCGGTTCGAGCTCTCCCGAGCCCGGCCCCGTCACGACGCGCCCTGCGCCGCCTGCGCGAAGGAGTAGGGCACCCACGGGCCGGTGACCTCCACGCGGATCCGCGGGTGGTCGTCGAGGGACGCGACCAGGGCGCGGAGCTCGTCGGCCCGCTCGACCGGCAGCAGGTAGGCGTGGTTGAGCACCATCGGGTCCGACCGCCCCGACAGCTGCGCGTCCTGCAGGCGGTGGGCGCGGGTCGCGGCCGCGAGCGCGGTGACCGCGGCGTCCACCTCGGCGGCGGCCGCGCGGGCGTCATCGAGCGAGGTCTCGCTCTCGCGCAGCGCCTGGCGCCGCTGCCGCAGGTAGTCCGCGCCGGACCTCGGCCTCGCCGTCTCCCCCGCGGCGGCGGCCGCGCCGCCCTTGCGGGCATAGATCTTGAGGCCGAACTCGGCGCGGCCCGCCAGCTGGTCGAGCACGGCGCCGAACGCGTCCCCGCCCTCGGCCAGCACCGCCCGCACCCGCTCGTCGTCGAAGTAGACGGTCGCGAGCGCCAGCGGGGCGACGAGGTGGTCGCGTCCGAGGGTGTCGACGACGTGGTGGTGCGCCCGCGCCGTCGCGGCCAGCCACTCGAGGTCCTCCAGTCGCTCCTCGAGCGCCCGCTCCTCGAACTCGCCGCGGTCGACGTCGCCGACGACCGCCGTCACCCCGGCCGCCGTGAGCAGACGGACGGCCCCGCCGCCGACGCCGGTGAGGCCGTCGACGGCCCCCGGGTCGACGTCCCGGGCGAGCGCGTACACGTAGGTCAGCGTGTCGCTCACCCGTCGGTCCTCCGGCGCCGTTGGCCCTCCTTCTGGCCCCCGCCGCCGGAACGCCTGCGTCGCGCGGGCTGCGGTTCGGGCTCGGGCTCGTCCTCCACGATCTCGGCGTCCTCGACGTCCTCGGGGTCGTCGGCCGCGTCCCCGACGTCCTCGAGGTCCTCGTCGTCGCCCTCCTCGAGGGCCGGAGCCTGCCCGTTGCGGCCCTCGAGCGCCTCGAGCCGCTCGCGCAGGCGGCGGTTCTCCTCCTCGAGCTCCTGGTGCCCCGAGGAGAGGGTGGGGTCGCGCTCCCACCAGTCGATGCCCATCTCCTTGGCGCGGTCGACCGACGCGACCACCAGCCGCAACTTGATCGTCAGCAGCTCGATGTCGAGCAGGTTGATCTGGACGTCGCCGGCGATGACGATGCCCTTGTCGAGGACGCGTTCGAGGATGTCGGCGAGGTTCGTGCCGTCGCCGCCACCGCCCTGCCGCGCGGGTGACCCGCCCGCCGCCTGGTTCGGGGTCGACGGCATCTGCCCGGTCCAGCGCACCGGGTCGTTCATGGGTTGCTTCCTTCCGTGTCCCCCGCGTCCCCCGCCGTCACTCGTCGTCGCCGCGACCCCGGGTGTAGCGCTTGACTCGGTGGTAGCTGATGAGCTCGCCGTCGGAGTCCATCTCGGCCTCGTAGGTCGCGAGGATGTCCGCAGTCTCGGGGATCTTGCGGCTCTCGACCACCTCGAGCCCCACCACGAAGCCGTCGTCCGTGCGACGCACCGACGTGATCGTCTCGGTCTCCTTGCCGCTCATCTCCTGCACCTGCTCGGCGGCCCACCGCGCGATCTTGCGAGCCGGGATCTTCTTCGGCTGCGCGGGCTCGGGTTCGGGCTCCGGCTCGGGCTCGGGCTCCGGTTCGGGTTCGGCCTCGGCCTCGTCGGCGAGGTCCTCGTCGTCGTCCTCGAGCTCGTCGTCGACGTCGGCCTCGTCGTCCAGGTCCTCCGCCTCGTCGACGTCCAAGTCGTCGGCCTGGTCGACGTCGTCGGCGTCCTCGTCGGCGTCCTCGCCCTCGGCGTCGTCGACGTCCTCCGGCTCGTCGACGTCCTCGGCGTCGTCCAGGTCGTCCGGCTCGTCGAGGTCCTCGGGCTCCGGCTCGGGCTCGGGTTCCTCGCGGCGGCGACGACGCCGCGGCTGGTCCTGCTCCGCGGCCGCCCCGTCGCCGGACCTGCGGCGGCGCGGGCGCTCCTCGTCCGGCGCGTCGTCCCCCGCCGGCCGACGCCGTCGCCGCGGCCGTTCCTGGTCCGCCGGCTCTCTGCTGTCCGCGGTCCGGCGGCGGCGCGGGCGTTCCGCACCGTCGTCCGGCGCGTCCTCGGGCGGCCGACGCCGACGGCGGGGCTTCGCCTCCGCATCACTGTCGGAGCCCTCGTCCGCCGGCTTGCGCCGACGCCGCGGCCTCTCCTCCGCATCACTGTCGGAGCCTGCCTCCGCCGGCCGGCGCCGACGCCGCGGCTTCTGCTCCGCGTCGCCCTCGGAGCCCGCGTCCGCCGACGTCCGCCGACGCCGCGGCTTCTCCTCGGCCGCCGAGTCGTCCGCCGTACGCCGGCGACGGCGCGGCCGCTCCTCCCCGGCGTCACCGGAGCCCTCGTCCGCCGGCTTCCGCCGACGCCGCGGCGTCTGCTCCGCGTCGCCCTCGGAACCCGCGTCCGCCGGCTTCCGCCGACGCCGCGGCTTCTCCTCGGTCGCCGAGTCGTCCGCCGCACGCCGGCGACGGCGCGGCCGCTCCTCGCCCCCGGCCTCCGGCGCGCTCCCGTCGCCGTTGCCGTTCGCGCGGCGACGGCGGGGCCGTTCCTGGTCGGTGAGCGGGGGGTCGCCGCGGTCGTCGGTCGTGTCGTCGGCCGCCACCTCGCGGTCGGCGGAGCGCGTCACGCGCCACCCCCGCCCACGAGGCGCTGCAGCAGGACCTCCTGCTGCTCGTCACGGTCGTCCTCGGTGATCTCGCCGCGCTCGAACGCCGCGTCGAGCTCGTCGATCTGGGCCCGGATGACCGCGGGGTCGTTCATCTGGTGGTCGACCTGGTCGGCGATCTTCTCGCCCACCCACGCGACCCCGCGGACCGGTGCCAGGGGAAGGAGCAGCAGCTCGGTGAAGAAGCCCACGTCGCCCTCAGGCCTGCGCTTCTTCGGGCGCCTCGAACTCGGGGAGGAAGTCGAACGCCGCGGTGGGACCGATGAGGCGCAGCTCGATCCGTCCCGACCAGGCGTCGCCGAGCTCGTCCACGGCCCGCTCGAAGTCGCTGCGGTGGTCGGTGCGGATGAGGAACGCGAGGTGCACGGCGCCGTTCTCGCCCCCCGCCTCCTTGACCTCGGTCGCCACCGCGAACTTCGAGAGCGCGTCGACGCACGCCTGCGCGTCGTCCGCCCGCAGCTGGTCCATGGCCTGCGAGATCGCCTCGCCGAGCTTGATGCGGTCGTAGTAGCTGGCGTCCTCGTCGACCCCGGCGATCTTCTCGCGCAGGGTCTGGATGCGCGGGTCGGCCTCCACGATGCGCGTCAGCACCGCGTTCTGGTCGTAGTCGCCGCGCAGGCGGAACTCGAGGTGGCCCTCGAGCTGCTCGAGCGCCCGGACGAAGTAGTCCTGGTGCGGTGCGAGCAGCTCCTCGGCGACGGCGTCGTCGTCGGTGACGACGGCGCCGAACCGCATCGGGAGCACCGGGGTCTCCTGCGCGATCGCGTTGAGCACGGCCTCGTGGGCCATCAGGTCCTTGCGCGTGCCCAGCGCGCGGTCGGCCGCGACGTCGCTGACGACCGCGGCGAGCCGACCCTCCGTGACGAGGCCGAGCTGGTTGCCCTCCTCGCCGTACGGGATGGGGTCGAGCCCGTCCGGGATCCGCACCCCGGCCGGCACGATGCCGTAGATGTAGGACGCCCGGGTGCCGCTCTTGGCGCCCTGGGAGGAGTTCTCGGTGGTGGTCACGCCGCCCCCCTCACGCCTTCTCGCGGTTGCTCTGACGCTCACCGCGCACTTCGTCCCACTTCTCCTTGCCGGCGTCGAGCACGCCCTTGGTCTTGCCCTTCGCCCCGCCCTGGGTGGCGCCCTCGGTCATGCCGCCGACGACCTGCCCCAGGTCCTTGCCGCCCTTGGCGTGCAGGTCCAGGCGGTTGGTCGCCTCGGCGAACCGCAGGTAGGTGTCGACGCTGGCCACCACGATGCGGGCGTCGATGGTGAGGATCTCGATCCCGACCAGTGACACCTTGACGAACGCATCGATGACGAGGCCTTTGTCCAGAATGAGGTCGAGGACCTCGGCGAGCCCGCCCTGCGGCTCCTTCTGCACGCCTCCGCCTTGCCGTTGGCTGACGGTCACCGTGCCCCCTCTCTACGACGACGGGGTCCGGCGCCGGCAGGTGCCGGCGCCGGGAAACGATCGTGTGACGGTCGGCCCGGCTGTGTGCTCAACCGGGAAGCGCTTCTCAGGCCGGGGTGCGCTGGCGGCGCGAGCGACGACGGGGACGCTCGTCCTCGTCGGCCTCGGCACTGTCGTCGGCCGTGTCCTCGGCGGGCTCGTCCTCGAGCTCCTCGTCCGCCTCGTCGAGATCGTCCTCGGCCTCGAGGTCCTCGTCCAGATCTCCGTCGGCGTCCTCGTCGGACAGCTCGTCGTCGTACTCGTCCTCGAGCTCGTCCTCGTCGACGTCGTCGTCCTCGGCGACCAGGTCGTCCTCGTCCTCGAGGTCCTCGGCCTCCTCGTCGGCGGCCTCGTCGTCGTAGGCGTCCTCGTACTCGTCGCCCTCCTCCTCGGCGGCGCGCTGCTCCTCCTCGAGGGCCTCTTCGTGGGTCTTGACGACCTCGCTGTCACGGATCTCGCCGCGCCAGCCCTCGAGCTCCTCGCGGTTGATCAGCGTGTCCATCATGACGTGGCGGCAGAAGTGCTTGAACTCGAGACGCGCACGGCGACCGACCGCCCGCCACAGGTTCCCGGTCTTCTCGAAGAATCCCTGCGGGTAGTACTCCATGATCAGGACGATGCGCGTGAGGTTCGGCGCGAGCTCACTGAACGTGACGATGCCGTCCGCGGATCCCTTCGCCCCCGACGAGACCCACAGGATGTGGCTGTCGGGCACCTGCTCACGGATCGTGGTCTCCCACGAACGACGCGACCAGAAGACCTTCGCGGTCCAGGTGACCTTCTCGTCGGACTCCTGGTTGACCGTCTCGACCTTCTTCATGAAGCTCGGGAAGTCGGCCATCTGGGTCCACTGGTCGTACGCGACGCGCAGCGGCACCCCGACGTCCTGGACCTCGTAGATGTTCATGAACTTGAACTTGCCGCGACCGCTGGTGTTGCCACCCCCGCTGCCGCTGCCGCCCTCGTCGCTGTCCTCGTCGCTGTCGTCGCCGCCCATGCCGAGCGCTCCCATGGCCTTGTCCTTGACGGCCGAGAACCCGCCCTTGAGCGCGCCGCCGACGCCGCTGCCGCCCTGCAGCATCGACCCGCCGGCGCCCAGCGCGGACTGCAGGCCCACGCTCGGGTTCTCGGCGACGTCGGTGAGCTTGCTGGTGAGGCCCTCGACCTGGTCGAGGGCAGCACTGACGGCGCGGTCACCCGCCGCCTTGAGCAGGGCCGTGGCGGCCTGCTTGAGTCGGTCCACCGGCAGCATGTCGGTGAGCGAGCCGGAGGACTCCGACGCGTCGGCGTCGGGCCGGTGCCCGTTCGTCGCGGCGCTCGGTTCGGTGGCTGCCTCAGTCATCGCGCTTCGCCGCCGTCCGTCGCGAACCGGAGCCGGCCGTCGCGCGGCTGCGCGAGCTGCCGCCCTCGGAGGAGGACGCGCTGGACCGGGACCGGCCGCCCGAGCTCTTGCGCGTCGAACCGTTGCCCGACCGCGACGCCCCCGAGGACGACTCACCGTCGTCCGAGGACGAGCTGCGGCGACGACGCTCCCCGCCCGAGGAGCTGCTCGACGAGCCACCCGAGGAGGACGACTTCGACGAGCGCCGGCGACCCGAGGAGCCCGAGCTCGCCGCGGCCGGCTCCGGCTCCGGCTCCGAGGCGGTGTCGACGTCCTCGTCGCCCTCGTCGACGCCCTCGTCCTCGTCGGCGGTCTCCTCCGCGACGTCCGCACCCTCGTCGCCCGAGGCCTCCTCCGAGCGCTTGCGCCGGCCGCGGCCCGAGAGCCCGCGGGCGGTGTCGCCCACCGCGCCACCGACGGCGCCGCCGGCGGTCGAGGCGGCGTCGCCGACCGCGCCACCGGCCTGGCCGACGGCGTCACCGGCCGCACCGGCGGTCTCGCCGACGGCCTGCCCGGCGGCACCCGCCGCCTCGGTGGCGGGCTTGCCGAGGTTCTCGACGCGGTTGACGAGGTTGTCGGTCAGCGACTCCATGCGCGAGCTGGCGACCGCCAGCGCCGCGTCCTTGCCGGCCTCCAGCAGCCGCCCACGCACCGCGCTGTCGAGCTTCTGGAGCTCCGGCGAGGACTGGACGAGCTTGGAGACCATCCCGAGCAGCGCCGCCGGGTCCGTGGAGATCTTCTTGCCCGCGAGCGCGCCACCCAGCATGATGGCGAGCTTCATTTTCTTCGTGCGGCCCAACAGATAGCCGCCGATGACCGCGAGGGCCAATTTCAGGCCGGTTCCGGGCACCGAACACCTCCGAACGCATTTGGTCTCACCTGTTGCGGTGGACCACAGCCCGCCGCCATCGAGCCGGACATTACATCGCGCCGTTCTCGAAAGCGCTAGACCGGGAAGATCAAATTTTCGGTGGGCCGTTCGCCTCAATTGGAGATCACCGGGGAACGAAGCAGGGTCACGCAATCGGCCGTCACACCGACAGCCAAAACCTCGCGCCCGTTCTTCCCGACGAAGTTCGTCGGAATGCCAGATCGTTCTGGGCTGAACGCGTGATCTACGTACGCCCCGCGGTCGTTCGACGACGGAGCGAAACCGCTGCGGACACCGAGAGACGTCGTGCCGCTCCCTCGCACGGCGCTGTCGATCCCGCCGCCCGAGGGCACCAGACCTACCCGGGACGGCGCAACCGCCCGACCGACTGATGCCGGACAGTGCTCAGGGGTGAGTGAGGGTTCAGTCGTCCTCGGCGGCGGCCACGACGGCGTCGACCGCCCGCCGCATCGCCCGCCAGGCGCGCACCCGGGCGCGGGCGATCCGCGTCCCCAGAATGGTCAGCCGATAACGTCGGCGGTCGGTGTCGACGCGCTCGACGAGCCCGTGGCGCGCGAGGTGGTGCAACGTGCGCTGCAGCGTGGTCGGGGGTGGCGCCAGACCGCCCGCGCTGTCGTCGCGCAGTCGCGCCGCGAGCTCCCGCCCGTCGGCCGGACCGCGGCCCAGGGACACGAGGACGAGCAGCTCGACGTGTTCCCGGGACGCGACGCGCGCCGTGCCCCAGCGACGGTTGGCGACGCCCGTGGTGGGCGCGCCACGCCGGCGCGTGCGCGGGGCGGGCACGAGGTCCGCGGCGTGCGGGGCCGCCACCGGGGTGTCGGCCTCGGGTGGCGCCTCGACGGTGTCGACGGGCTCCTCGGCCGGCACCGCGTCGGTGGCGTCGACGGCGTCGTCGAGGGCGTCGTCGATCGCCTCGTCGCCGGGCTCGCCCGGCACCGGCGTCGGGGCGCCGGTCTGTTCGGTGCTGCGTCGCGGGCGCGGCGGCAGGATGCCGCGCAGGCTGGACGTCGCGGGACGCCCGAAGGCGCTGCTGAGGTCGGGACCGTCCGGGCCGTCGGGACGCTCGGACCGGTCGGCGGCGAAACTGGGCTCGGCGGTCACGGGGTGGCCTCCTGCTCGGGGCGGGCGTCCAGGCGCGCGGACTCCGTCGTGGATTCCTCGGTGGCGCGCAGGAGCGTGAGCAGCTCCACGCCGAGGTCGCGGTAGTCCCCCGCGACGCTGGCGGCGGTCGGCGAGAGGCGCCGCGCGCTCCCCCCGCCCTCGCGCAGGGACGCCCACCACGCCGGCTGGGCGGCCACCTCCTGCTCGAGCTCGTGCGCGAGCCTGCCGAGGCGGCGGGCGTCCTGGGCGGTGCGCTCCGCGTGGCGGATCGAGGTCGTGAACAGCGGCGAGTGCCCGCCGAAGGCCTCCTCGACGGCCTCGCGGACCTCGGCGTGCACGACGCGCGACCGCGAGCCGGTGGCGAACAGCACGGCGCCGAGCAGCCCGAGGTCGGGGTTGAGCTCGCGGGCCAGCTCGAAGCGCTCGCCGACCAGCCGCATCCCGACCAGACCGCCGCCGTCGGACTTGGTCGGCATCAGCACCCACCGGGCCGCGGCGAGCGCGAGGTCGGTGAGGATCGTCGTCTCGGGCGGGCAGTCGACGAACACCAGGTCGTAGTCGCCCGCGACGGGCGCGAGGACCTCGGCGAGGGCCAGGAACGCCTCCCGCCCCTGTTCCTGGACGCGCGAGACCATCAGCGGCACGAGGTCCACCAGCCGTGCCCCGCCCGCGACGACGTCGAGCCCGGGGCGCACGCCCTCGACCGGGCGCAGCGGCGTGCCGGCGACCACCGACACGAGCAGGCCGGCGCCGCGGTCGTCGGCGGGTCCGTCGCGGAAGCCGAGGTCGTCGGCGAGGTTGGCCTGCCGGTTGAGGTCGACGAGCAGGCACCGGTACCCGGCCGCGGCGAACTGGCCGGCGAGGTTCGCGACGAGCGAGGTCTTCCCGACGCCGCCCTTGTCGTTGACCATCGCGATGGTCCGGGTGAGGGCCTCGCGGTCGATCCCGGGAGCCGGTTCCTCCGGCGCGAGAGGGGGTACCGGCTCGACCGGACGGACGGCTCGCGTCGCCCGACGTCGGCCGCTGGTGGTGCGGGCGGCGCGGCCCGCCGGTCCGGTCATGCGGCGAGGGTGCGTCCCGACTCCCGCCCCGGCAAGGCCGACACCCGCCACGCCACCCGCTTGGCTCTGCACGGCGGCAGTGACCCGGCGCCATCGGCCCAGCGCGCTGGGATGGACGGCGTGGCGGCGTCACCGACCGTCGTCGGCGTCCTCCTGCTCGTAGACGTCCGGCACGTCGTCGTGGTCGCGGTCGACGCGCTCGCGCTCGTGGATCCGGCGGTGCACCCGGTTGCGGTGACGCAGCACGACGGTGGCGAGGAGCGCGGCGAGCAGCGACGCGGTCAGCACCCCGATCTTCACGTGGTCGTCGGCGGCCGAGCCGGTGCCGAACGCCAGCTCGCCGATGAGCAGGGAGACGGTGAAGCCGATGCCCGCGAGGAGCGACAGCCCGAGGACGTCGGTCCACCCCAGCTCCTCGGAGAGCTCGGCGCGGGTGACCCGCTGGACGAGCCAGGTGGCGCCCATGATGCCGACGACCTTGCCGCCGACGAGCCCGGCGACGATGCCGAGCGTGATCGGGTCGGCGAAGGCCGCGCCCAGCCCGCCGCCGATCACCGTCACGCCGGAGGCGAAGAACGCGAAGACCGGCACGGCCACCCCGGCCGACAGGGGCCGCCAGCGGTGCTCGAAGTGCTCGGCGAGCCCCGGGCCGGGCCCCTCCTTCCGGCGGATCACGGGCACCGCGAAGCCCAGCAGGACGCCCGCCACGGTGGCGTGCACCCCGGACTCGTGGACGAGCACCCACGTCAGCACCGCGAGCGGCAGCAGCAGCCACCACGAGCGGACCCGGCGCTGCACCAGCACGGTGAACGCGGCGAGCGGCAGGAGCGCGAGCAGCAGGGGCACGATCTCGAGGGAGTCGGTGTAGAAGAGCGCGATGATCGTGATGGCGAGCAGGTCGTCGACCACGGCCAGCGTGAGCAGGAAGGTGCGCAGCGCGTCGGGCAGGCTCGAGCCGATGAGGGCGAGCACGGAGAGGGCGAACGCGATGTCGGTGGCGGTCGGGATCGCCCAGCCCGCGAGCCCCTCGCCGCCGGCGTTGATCGCGGTGTAGATGATCGCCGGCGCGATCATGCCGCCCACCGCCGCGGCGATCGGGAGGAGCGCGCGCGAGGGGCTGCGCAGGTCGCCCGCCACGAACTCGCGCTTGAGCTCCAGGCCGGCGACGAAGAAGAAGATCGCCAGCAGGCCGTCGGCGGCCCACGTCGCCAGGCTCAGGTCGAGGTGCAGCGCGGCGGGCCCGACCCGGAACTCGGCGAGCGCGGTGTAGGCGTCCCGCCAGGGCGAGTTGGCCCAGAGCAGGGCCAGCGCGGCGCCGACGAGCAGCAGGATCCCGCCGACCGTCTCGCGCCGGAGGATGTCGCCGATGCGGCGGGTCTCGGCCCACGAGCGGCGCGCGAAGAGGCGGGGCGTCGACCGGGTCACGAAGGGTCCTCCGGCGGGCAGGCGGCAGGGACTGCCGACCAGACTTCCCGGCGCACCGACGTGAACTCTACGTCACCGTGCTCGCCGCCCACCGGATCGAGCGTGTGGCGCTACGGACACTGGGTGTCTGCGGTGGCCCACCGCTGACATCTCGGGCGCTAACAGACGGTGTTCGGCGGGGGGAGGGTCGTGTCGACGAGGTACCGGTTCACGGCGTCGTCGACGCACGGGACGCCGTTGGTGTAGACGGTGTGGCCCTCGCCGCGGTAGCTCAGCAGCACCGAGCCCGGGAGGCGCCCGGCCAGGGCGACGCTGTTCTGGTACGGGGTGGCCGGGTCGTTCGTCGTGCCCAGGATGAGCATCGGGGGGCCGGTGTAGCCCTCGAGCGGCGTCAGCGGCTGCTGCGGGGCGGGCCAGTCGGCGCAGGTCAGGCCGCTGACGAGCACGTTGCCCGAGAAGTGCGGGGCGCGCAGCTCGGTGGCGCGGGCGGCCGCGAACACCTGGGCGTCCTCGGTGGGCCAGGCGTTGTCCAGGCAGGTCACCGCGTTGTAGGTGTCGGAGTTGCTGCCCCGGAAGTAGGCGGTCGCGAGCGCGCGCATCGGCGTGCCGTCGCCCCGGTCGGCCGCGGCGAGGGCCGAGGCGAGCTGGGGCCAGCTCTGCTCGCTGTAGAGCGGGTAGACGACGCCGATCTCGAGCAGCCCGGCCGACAACGGCGTCGTGCCGGCCACCGGCAGCGGGGCGGCGGTGACGCGGGCGCGCACGCGGTCGAGGGTCCCGATCGGGTCGGCGCGCACCGGGCAGGTCGGGTTCGCGCGGCACGCGGCGTCGAACTGCCGCAGCGAGTTCTCGAAGCTCTCGGCCTGCGCGGAGTCCAGACCCGGCTTGCTGACGTCGACCACGCCGTCCAGCACGATCGCGCGCAGGCGGTCCGGGAAGAGCTGGGCGTAGGTCTGGCCGATCGACGTGCCGTAGGAGAAGCCCAGGTAGTTGATGCGGTCCTCGCCCAGCGCCTCGCGGATGCGGTCCATGTCGCGGGCGACGTTGCGGGTGCCGAGGTGGGGCAGCAGGTCGCGGTAGCGCTGGCCGCACGCCGCGTCGTACCGGTCGACCGCGTCGTTGGTGGCGGCCTCGTCGGCGGGGTCGCCGGGGTCGGGGTCGCCGTCGTAGGGGGTGTCCGGCCCGAGCGGGCACTGCAGGCCGGTGCTGCCGCCGACGCCGCGCGGGTCGAAGCCGATGACGTCGAAGCGGTCGGTGACCTCCCGCGGCAGGACGCCGGCCTGGACGATCTCGATGCCCGACCCGCCGGGGCCGCCGGGGTTGACCAGCAGCACGCCGACCTTGGCGGCCGGGTCCGTCGCCGGGCGCCGCGCGATGGCGATCGGCATCGTCGGCCCGGTCGGGTTCGCGTAGTCGACCGGTACGGCCACGGACGCGCACTCCAGCCCGCCCGGGCACGGGGCGAACCGCGCCCCGCCGTCCGGGCCCGGGGGCGGCGACGCGGCCGAGGCCGACGGGGACGTCGACGACATCGGGATCGGCGGCACCCCGGGCTCGGGGCCGCGCGCGCACCCGGCGAGGGCCAGCGCCGCCGCGGCCACCACGAGCACGCTCCGCAGCCGCCGTCGGGGACGACCGGGGCGGGGCGCGCCGGACCGGGCGTGCGGTTGCGCCATGTGCCACTCCTGCCGTTCCCCGAGCACCCGATTGCGCCGGGCGGCCCATCATGCCCGGCCGCCCGACGGAGCTGCGGGCGGCTCCGGTGTCGCCCCGGTGAGCCGGCCCGGCACCTCACTCACCCTGCGTGGAGGGCGGATCCCCCTCACGGCCGTGGTTAGACCGGGCGGCCACCGACGACCCTCCGTCCATGCACGGGACGGCGGGCACCGAGACGCGCAGCGTCGTGCACGAGGTCGCCCACGAGGTGGTCCGCGCCGCGGATCTGCGCGCGCTGCGGACCGACCTCGTGGAGTGGGTGCGTGCGATGGCGGCGAGCACCCGTGAGGCCGGACCCGACCAGGCGCTCACCGAGCGCCTCGAGGACGTCGCCACCGCCTTCTACGAGGCGCTGACCAACGTCGTCGACCACGCCTACCCCGAGGGCGCCGGGCCCGTCCGCGTGACCGCCCGGCTCGCCGTCTCCGGCTCGCCCGGGCAGCCGTGGCTCGAGATCGCCGTGTCCGACCGCGGCGGCTGGCGCCCGCCGCCCGCGGACCCGGGGCACCGGGGTCGGGGCCTGCTGCTGCTCTCGGGGCTCACCGACGGTCACGACCTGCAGCACGAGGCCGAGGGCACGCGGGTGCGCCTGTGGTGGCACGCGCCACCGTGACCTGGCTACCGTCCCTGCCCATGAGGACACCCGAGCTGGTGCTGGTGCCCGCGCTGGTGGGGCTGCCGGCGGCGCAGGCCCACGAGGTCGCGATGGCCGCGCGGGTGGTGGCCGTCGACCCCGACCCGGACACGCCGCCGACGGTCGAGGGCACGGTGACGGCGCAGCAGCCCGACCCGGGCACGCGCGTGCCGGCCGGTGAGGCCGTGACGATCTGGGTGGAGCCCGATTCGGGCGGGGGCGGGGGCGGCGGCAACATGCCGCGCATCGAGCCCGACAAGCCGCTCGACGGCGCCGGGACCAACTGAGGGGTCCCCACGCGGTGGGTCCCGCGGTGAAGGCCCGCGGGACGGCGGGTCGGGGGTCCGCCGCCCCGCGGGGCCACCGGGTCTGTCGTCCGCCGGGGCGGGTGCGTTACGCCGCTCCCGCCCGGGATCGCGTGCAGTCCGGCGACGATCGGGAACACCCGGCGGAGCGTTGTCCGCGACCCGGAGGTGTTCGACCGTGAAGATCGGTTACAAGCTGATCGCCGAGGCCTACTCGCCCACCGAGATGGTGCGCCAGTGCGTGCGCGCCGAGGAGGCCGGCTTCGACTTCGTCGAGATCTCCGACCACTTCCACCCGTGGGTCTCCGAGCAGCAGCACTCGGGGTTCGCGTGGTCGATGCTCGCCGCGATGGCGGCGAAGACCGAGCGCATCGAGCTGGCCACGGGCGTGACCTGCCCGTTCATCCGCTACCACCCGGCGATCATCGCGCAGGCCGCGGCGACCACCCAGCTGCTGTCCGACGGGCGCTTCACCCTCGGCGTCGGCTCGGGTGAACGCCTCAGCGAGCACGTGGTGGGCCGCGGGTGGCCCAGCGTCAGCGTGCGGCACTAGATGTTCCGCGAGTCGCTGGAGATCATCCGGCTGCTGTGGCAGGGCGGCTACCAGAGCTACGAGGGCAAGCACCTCACGCTCGAGGACGCCCGGGTGTTCGACCTGCCCGAGACCCTGCCGAGGATCGTCGTGGCGAGCGGCGGGCCGCAGGCCTCGAAGCTCGCCGCCGAGCTCGGCGACGGCCTGTTCACCACCGAGCCGCGCGCCGACCTGATCCAGGCGTTCACCGACGCCGGCGGCGACGGCCCGCGCTACACCGAGGTGCCGATGGCCTTCGGCGCACGAGAGGACGAGGCCGCCGAGGAGGCGCGCCGGCTCTTCCGGTTCGGGATCACCGGCTGGAAGGTGCAGGCCGAGCTGCCGAACCCCGTCAACTTCGACGCGGCGACGGCCACCGTCACCGCCGACCACATGCGCGAGGCCTTCGCCTGCGGGCCGGACACCGACAGGCAGCTCGCGGTGGCCCGGCAGTTCGTCGACGGCGGCTACGACCACCTCGCGCTGATCAACGCCGGCACCGACGTCGACGGCTTCTTCGACCACTTCGCCGAGGAGCTCGCCGAGCCGCTGCGGGCGCTGACGCCGTCGGCGTAGGGCCGGCCGTACCCTCGGTACGGGCCGTTCGACGTGGGCGGCCCGAGAGGGAGGAACAGCATGACCGCGGTGTCGGCCCCGTCCACCGGCGAGGGAACGGCCGAGGATCCCGGGACGCAGGCGCAGCGCCGCCGCACGTTCGCGGTGATCAGCCACCCGGACGCCGGCAAGTCCACCCTCACCGAGGCGCTGGCCCTGCACGCCGAGGTCATCTCGGCGGCGGGCGCGGTGCACGGCAAGGGCGGGCGCAAGGGCGTCACGTCCGACTGGATGGACATGGAGCGCGAGCGGGGCATCTCGGTGACCTCGGCGGTGCTCCAGTTCGCCTACCGCGACCAGGTCATCAACCTGCTCGACACCCCCGGCCACGGCGACTTCTCCGAGGACACCTACCGGGTGCTCGCCGCCGTCGACGCCGCGGTGATGCTGCTCGACGCCGCCAAGGGGCTCGAGCCGCAGACCCTCAAGCTCTTCGACGTGTGCCGCGACCGGGGCGTCCCGGTGCTGACGTTCGTCAACAAGTGGGACCGGCCCGGGCGCGAGCCGCTCGAGCTGCTCGACGAGGTCGAGCAGACCATCGGCCTGCGCCCGATGCCGATCACGTGGCCGGTGGGCATCGCCGGTGACCTGCGCGGGCTCGTCGAGCGCGCCGACGGCACGATGCACCGCTTCACCCGGGCCGCGCACGGCGCGTCGAAGGCGGCCTCGGAGGTGCTCGACGCCGAGCGCGCGGCCGCCGAGGAGGGCCCGGACTGGGAGCGGGCGACCGAGGAGCTCGCGCTGCTCGACGAGATCGGCGCCGAGTTCGACCCCGAGCCCTTCCACGCCGGCACCGCGACGCCGGTGATGTTCGGGTCGGCCCTGTCGAACATCGGCGTGGCCCGCCTGCTCGACGCGCTCGTCGAGCTCGCGCCGCCGCCCGGGCCCCGCCCCGACCAGAAGGGGGAGCCGCGCCCCGTCGACGCCCCGTTCTCGGGCCTGGTGTTCAAGGTGCAGGCCTCGATGGACAGGTCGCACCGCGACCGCGTCGCGTTCGTGCGGATCTGCTCGGGGCGCTTCGAGCGCGGCATGGTGCTCACCCACGACGCCACCGGGCGGCCGTTCGCCACGAAGTACGCGCAGGCGATGTTCGGGCGCGACCGCTCGACGATCGAGGAGGCGTTCCCCGGCGACATCGTCGGGCTCGTCAACGCGACCGCGCTGCGGCCCGGCGACACGCTGTGGGCCGAGGAGCCGGTCACGTTCCCGACCATCCCGAGCTTCGCCCCCGAGCACTTCGCGGTGTGCCGGGTGGCGGACATGTCCAAGACCAAGCAGTTCCGCAAGGGCATCGAGCAGCTCGACTCCGAGGGCGTCATCCAGGTGCTGTCGTCGGACCTGCGCGGCGACCAGGCACCGGTGCTGGCCGCGGTCGGGCCGCTGCAGTTCGAGGTGGTGTCGGCCCGGCTCGCCGACGAGTTCGGGGCGCCGGTCAAGCTCGACCGCCTCGACTACACGCTCGCGCGCCGCACCGACGAGGCCGGCGCCGCGGGCCTGCGGGGTGCCGTGGGCATCGAGGTGCTGACCCGGCGGCTCGACGGCGAGCTGCTCGCGCTGTTCCCGCACAAGTGGCGCCTGCAGGCCGTCGCCCAGAACAACCCCGACATGCTGCTCGCGCCGCTGGTGGCGGACACGCTGTAGGTCAGGCGGGCAGGCGGCGCGGCGGCAGGGCCTCGTTGATCGTCTGGCTCGTCGCCTCGGGGTCGGCGACCTCGACGACGATCCGGTGGTACGGGTCGCCGCGCAGGTAGATCGCGAGCAGGCGCTCGGCGCCGCGCACCATCCAGAGCTGGCGGCGCTCGCCGACGCCGTACGAGCCGGCCCGCAGGACCCGCGGCACGCTGACGCCGGGCAGGTGGACGCGGGGGCTCGCCGTCACCGCGTCCCGCCGGGCCATGGGACGGGCCAGCAGCACGCGGCTCAGCGGCAGGTAGACGCCACGGCGGCACGCCCAGACCCGGTCGGTGCCGGTGAAGCGCACGACGACGCCGTCCGCGGTGACGCGGATCTGGACCGCCATGTCTCACCTGCCTCGTGCGGACGGGCCGGGCGCCGCGAGCGGCGCAGGACGGGATCGGCCGCCGGACCCCGCACGTGCCACCGGACGACGGCACGACCTGGTCCGGGGCACGGCCGGACTCAGGAGAGGCGGTCGTTCTTCGCCGCGGCCTCCTCGTAGGCGCGCTCGGTGGCGCGCTGGGCGTCCGCGAAGCCCTTCTGGACGGCCTGGGTGCCGTCGGTGTGCGCGTCGCGCACGGCCTGCTCGGCGTCGCGGGCCGCCTGGGCCAGGGCCCGCTCGGCCTCCGCGGCGGCGTCGGCGACGGAGGAGCCCCCGGTCGAGGGCTCCGCGGCCGACGACCCCATGGCCGAGGGCTCCGTGGCCGACGTCGACGACCCGCTCGGGGACGGGCTCGACGGGACGGGGGCCGTCGTGTCGGATCCGGGACCGCTCGGCGTGGCGGCGGGCGTCCCGGGGCCCTGGCCGGGCATGCTGCCCCGGTCGCCGAGGGCGTCGGCCTCGGGGCGGCGGTGCTGGGCGGAACGGTCCCCGGCCAGGTCGTCGGACCCCGTGGTGGATCCGACGGACGACCCGAGGGGGGACCCGACGGGACGGTCGGCGTCGTCGGTGGCGCTCACGGCACGACCTCCGGACTCTCGCGCGGACGGCCGCGCGCCGAGCCTGCTGGAGGCGCGGCACCCAACCCCCCGATCGGCTTCGGTGCCGCGACAGCATGGCAGGCCACGCCCCGATCGGCCCGGGCACCCTCCCGGGGAGCGCTCGCAGAAACCCCGGTCGACGTGCGGATGAGCTAGGCGGGTGTCTCTCACCACCCGGACGGGGGAGCGCCCTCCGGGCACTGATGATCGACGTCCCCCGGCGGAGCGCGGCGGCCCGCGCCGCGATGACACGATGGCCTCCGGACCAGCAGGGACGAGCGAGACGGCGGAGCAGGACATGGACGGATCCGGCCCGGGGACCAGCGGTCCCCCGGTCCCCGAGCACGCGCGGTTCTGCGCGCGCTGCGACGGGCCGGTGGGCCGGGGCCGCGCGGGCCGACCGGGCCCGGAGCGCGGCACGTGCCCGTGGTGCGGCGCGACGTTCGACGTCCGCCCGGACCTCGCGGTGGGCACCGAGCTGACCGGGCGCGCGGACGTCTACCGGGTGCGCGCGCCCCTGGGTCGCGGCGCGCGCGGCTGGTCGTACACCGCGACGCGCCGCGACGGCGCGCTGGTCGTGCTCGGGCGCCTCGAGGGCCCCGACGGGCCCGCCGCCGGTGCGCTGGCCGTACAGGAGACCGAGGTCCTGCTCGCCCTCGACGTGCCCGGCCTCGTGCGGGCCCGCGACGTCGTGCGCGCCGACGGGCGCGACGGCGCGGTGCGCCTGCTCGTGCTCGACCACGTCCCCGGCGAGGTGCTCTCCGCGCACCGGCCGTGCCCGCCCGCCGAGGCCCTCGACGTCGTGATCGGCGCCGTGCCGCCGGTCGCCGCGCTGCACCGACACGGCCTGCTGCACGCCGACCTCAACCCCAGCAACCTGCTGCGCGGACCCGGCGGGGTCACCGTGCTCGACCTCGGCAGCCTGCGGCGGGCCGAGGACCGCCACAGCGACGTCTGGGCCACCACCGGCTTCATCGCCCCCGAGATCCACCCGGGCGGCACCGGCCCGTCGGTCGCCTCCGAGGTGTTCGCGCTCGGGCGCACGCTCGCCGTGCTCGTCGCCGACTTCGACCACCTGCGCAACCACGCGCTGCGCCTGCCCGACCCGGCCGGCGTCCCCGTCCTGCGCGACGACCCGGACCTCGTCGCGCTGCTCGCCCGGGCCACCGACCCCGACCCCGCCCGCCGGCACCGCAGCGTCGAGGCGCTCGCCGACGAGGCGCGCCGCGTGCGGGACGGCTACACCGCCCGACCGGGCGACTCCGGCGTGGGGGTCGGCGTCGCCGCGGGAGCGCACCCGGACAATGGGCCCACCCGGCGCGGCGGGGGCCGTCCGGTCGGCGCCACCCGCGACCCCCGCGACGCCCGAGGAGCACCGATCCCGTGATGGAGATGGCCGGGACCGGCGGCGGGCCGCTGGTCGAGCGCACCGATCTGCGCGCCGAGCTCGCCGCGGGCACCCCGCCGCCGTGCCCGCAGTGCGGCGACGAGTCGCCCGCGGCCTCCGACGGCACGTGCCCCACCTGCGGCGCCGCGCGCCCGGCGCTGCGCGACCACGTCGAGCTCGTCCTGGGCGACGCCGCCGCGATCACCGACCGGGGCCTGCGCCGGCGCCGCAACGAGGACGCCGTCGAGCTCGGGCGTCGCGTGGAGGGCAGCGGCGAGGACCGGGTCGAGACGTGGGTGGCCGTGGTCTGCGACGGCGTGGCGTCCGCGCGCCGGGGCGACGAGGCCTCCCTCGCCGCCGTCGGCGCCGCCGTCGGTGCCGCGCTGGAGACCGCGGCCGCGCCCGCCACCCCGCCGACCGGCTTCCCGGCGATCTCCTCGCGCGACACGGGGCCGGTGTCCACCGAGTCCGGCGAGCCGCACGACGACGCGACCCCGACCACCGGCGGCCGCGCGGGCACCGGGGTCTCCGGCGAGCTCGACGCGCTGGCCACCGCCGCCTCCGCCGCGGCCGCCACGGCCGCCGCCGACCTCGGGCTCGGCGGCGGCGACAGCCCCGCCTGCACCTACGTCGCGGCCGTCGTCCGCGGCGGCGAGGCCGTCGTCTCGTGGATCGGTGACAGCCGGGCCTACTGGCTCGCCGGCGACGGGTCGTCGCGCCTGCTGTCCACCGACGACTCGTGGGCCGAGGAGATCGCCAACGCCGGGATCATGTCCCGCGAGGAGGCGGCCCGCGACCGCCGCGCGCACGTCCTGACCCGCTGGCTCGGCCGTGACGCCCCGAGCGGGCCCGCGCACGCCCGGCGGGTGCGGATCGGGGTGCCCGGGGTGCTGCTGCTGTGCAGCGACGGGCTCTGGAACCACCTGCCCGACCCCGAGGTGCTCGCCCGCCTGGCCCGGCCCGCGCTGGGCGGGACGTCGGCGGCGGAGAACGTCGACCCCGACGGCGTCCCGGACCACCCGGCGCTCGCCGCGGCCGCGGCGCTGCTCGCGGCCGCGCTGGACGACGGCGGCCACGACAACGCGACGCTCGCGCTGATCCCGGTGACGCCGCCCCCGGGCGCGGCCGGGCGCCCCTCGGTGACCGTCGACGGCCGCGGGCCCGACGAGCGCACCGGGCCCATCCCGCTCGACGGGGAGGGTGTGGTCGACCGGTGAGCGCCTGGGTCGTCACGGTGTGGGCCGATCGCGACTACCACGACCTCGTCCGCGCCCGGGAGGGTGCCGACGAGACGACGGCCCCCGGCGAGTTCCCCGAGGACGTGGAGCCGCGCGAGGTCGTGCTCACGGCGGAGGAGACGCGGGTCGGCCGCAGCAGCGGGCCCGGCGCCGACGCCCCCGAGATCGACCTCGGCGGGCGCGACCCGGGTGTCTCCAAGCTGCACGCCGTGCTCCTGGCGCTGACCCGCGACCGGTGGGTGGTCATCGACGCGGGCTCGACCAACGGCACGACCCTGAACTACGCCGAGGCCCCGCTGACCCCGGACACGCCGGTGGCGCTGAGCTCCGGCGACCGCATCCACGTCGGCGCCTGGACCACGCTCACCGTCGAGCGCCGCTGAGGCCCCTGCTCGGCCCTCAGCGTCCGCCGAGCGGGATCGGGCCGGTCGGGGCGTCCCAGGACACCACCGGAGGGGTGGGGACCAGCGCGCGCGTGATCACGAACCGCGCGGCCAGGAAGCTCACCGGCAGCGCCAGCGCCGCGGCGAGCAGCGGGGCGAGGCGCTCGTCGACCCCGAGGTGCACCAGGCCGACGACGCCGACCGTCGTGGCCAGGATGTTGACCGCCTGGGAGGCGGGGTAGAGCAGGAACCGCGTCCAGGTCGGGCGCACCCGGAACGTGAACCGGCAGTTGAGGAAGAACGAGACGACCATGGCCGCGCCCAGCCCGACGACGTGCGCGACGAGGTAACCGGCGTGGGGGTGCGCCAGCAGGTAGGTGCCGTAGTAGGTGGCCGCGTTGGCCAGCCCGACCAGGCCGTAGCGCACGAGCCCGGGGAGGAGCTCGCGCACCGACCGGATCACGGGTGGGCCACCGCCGTGTAGACCGCAAGGCCCATGAGCACGACCCAGACCAGGCCGAGCACCTGCAGGACGCGGTCGCCCAGCACGATCTCCTCGGGCTCGCCGCCGTTGCCGCCGTCGACGTCGACCGCGTAGCGCAGCACCGCGATGACGAAGGGGACGACCGAGACGATGGCCCAGGTGGACGGCGCCGAGGGCAGGCGGCCGGGCACCGCGGTGACGCCGATGCCGAACGCCCACAGCCCGTAGGCCATGATCACGATGGTGGCCGAGAGCGACCAGACGAACCGCAGGTAGGACGCCGAGTAGCGCTCCAGCGACTTGCGGATCTTCGCGCCGGTGCGCTCGGAGAGCCGCATCTCGGCGTAGCGCTTGCCCGAGGCCATGAACAGCGAGCCGAAGGCCATGGTCAGCAGGAACCAGGGCGAGAGGTACAGCCCGGCCGCGGCACCACCGGCGATCGCCCGCATGAGGAAGCCGGACGAGACGATGCAGATGTCGATGACCGGCTCGTGCTTGAGCCACAGGCAGTAGGCCAGCTGCACCACGATGTAGATGCCGGTGACCAGCGCGAGGTCCGGGTCGGCGACGAAGCTGACCGCGACCGCCGCGGCGAACAGCACGATGCCGGTGACCACCGCGAGGGTGGGCGGCACGATGCCCGCCGCGATCGGGCGGTACCGCTTCTTCGGGTGCGCGCGGTCGGCCTCGACGTCCTTGGTGTCGTTGACGAGGTAGACACCGGAGGCGGCCAGCGAGAACGCCACGAAGGCGAGCGCGACGTCGGGCAGCACCGTGAGGTCGAGCAGCCGGCCCGCCGCGAACGGGGCTGCGAGCACGAGGACGTTCTTGACCCACTGGCGCGGGCGCATGGCCTTGAGCAGGCCGAGCGGCACCGCGACCGGGCGGGGCCGGTCCTTGGTGACCGGCGCGGGCTCGGGGGTGTCGGTGGTGGCGGCCGTGTCGACGGTGCCGTTCGACCCCTGCGTGCCCTCCTGCTCGCGGGCGGGGCTGGGCGGCGTGACGGGTGTCATGCGGTCCTCCAGCGGCCGATCGAGCCCCGGCGCACGAGGCGTCGCGCGCCGAGGGCGCACGCCGCACCGAGCACCGAGCCCGCCAGCACGTCGGTCGGGTAGTGGACGCCCAGGACCAGGCGCGAGAGCGCCATGCCGGGCACGAGGAGGCTCGCGGCGCCCACCCCGGTGCCGCCGACGAACCCCGCGTAGAGCAGGGCGGCGGCCGTGGTGGACGAGGCGTGCGAGGACGGGAAGCTCAGGCGGCTGGGCGTGCCGACGTGGACGGCCACCCGGGGGTCGTGGGGCCGGCGGCGGCGCACCACGCGCTTGACGGCGATCGAGGCTCCGTGGGCGACGACGACCCCGCCGACCGCGGTGGCCCACTGGCGGCGGCGCGGGGCGTCGACCGCCGCGCCGAGGGCGCCGAGGGCGATCCACCCGGCGGCGTGCTCACCGAAGAACGACATCGCGCGGGCCGCGCCGACCACCGGCGGCGTCCCGATGCGGCGCTGGACGGTCCGCAGGACCGCGACCTCGCCCCGGGCCGGGCCGACGGTGACGTCGGGTCCCTCGGCACGATCGAGCACGTGGTCGTCCCTCCAGCCGGCGAGGATGTCGTGATCGGGCTCCGGCGCGGAATCTTACGCGGGCCTTGACAACGACCCCCGCAGTGGTCCATCGCGCCACGCGGGGGAATGGTTCGACGGATCTCCCCGGGCGGGAGGTCAGAACCATCTCTCCAGGACGGACGCGACACCGTCGTCCAGGTTGCTCGCGGAGACCTCGTCCGCGACGTGGAGCACATCCGGGTGGGCGTTGGCGACCGCGACACCGTGCCCCGCCCACCGCAGCATGGCCAGGTCGTTGGGCATGTCGCCGAAGGCGACGACGTCCGACGGCGCCACCCCGTGGTGGGCCGCGGCCCGCTCCAGGCCGTGCGCCTTCGTGACCCCGCGGACCGCGCACTCGAGCAGCCCGCCGCTCGCCGAGTACGTGACGTCGACGAGGTGCCCGACCGCGCGCCGCGCCGCCTGCGCCATGTCGGCGCTGGTCCGGCCGGGGTGGCGCGCCAGGACCTTGATCACGGGCTCGCCCAGCAGGTCGCCCGGTGCGACCCGGCGGTGGTCGGCCACCGGCCAGGCGTGCACGTACTCGGGCTCGGAGACGAACTGCTCGTCGCGGCGGTCGAAGGCCCCGGCGCCGACCCGCTCGACGGCGAGCCCGCAGCCGGGGACCGCGTCGCGCAGCCCGGCGACCACCTCGGCGAGCGCGTCCACGTCGAGGGTGTCGGCGGCGAGGACGCGGTCGGTGGCGGCGTCGTAGAGCACCGCGCCGTTGGCGGCGACGGTCAGCGCGTGCACGCCGAGCGCCTCGCACACCCGCGGCACCCAGCGCGGCGGGCGGCCGGTGGCCAGCACGAGGGGCACCCCGGCCTCGACCATCCGCCGGACCACGGCCCGCGTGCGCGGCGAGGGGTCCGGCCCGTCGCCGAGCAGCGTCCCGTCGACGTCGGTGGCGACCAGGCGTGGGCTCTGCACGCCTCCCACTATGGCCTCCGGCCACGTGAGCGATCTGGGTCGCTCCGGCGACCAGATCGCTCACGTGCGGGTACCCGCCTCGATGACCACCATCGACGAGCTGCTCGAGGAGTCCGGCCGGACCTTCGCCGACGAGGCCGGCATCACGCTGCAGGAGGAGCCCGCGCCGCTCTACCGCCTGCTCGTGCTCAGCGTCCTGCTCTCCAGCCGGGTGCAGGCCCAGCTGGGTACGCGCGCCTGCCGCGAGCTCGTCGACTCCGGGTTCGGGAGCCCCGCGAAGATGCGCGACGCCGAGCGCTCCGCGGTGCACGACGCGCTCACGCGGGCGAAGTTCCTGAGCAAGGACCAGACCACCGACGCGCTGCAGCAGGGCGCCGAGCTCGTCGCCGACCGCTGGGGCGGCGACCTGCGCCGGATGCGCGAGGCCGCCGACGGCGACCTCGACACGCTGCAGGAGCTCCTCACCGAGGTCCCGCGCCTCGGGCCCGTCGGCGCCTCCATCTTCGTGCGCGAGGTGCAGGCCGTCTGGCCCGAGTTCCGTCCCCATCTCGACGGCAAGGCCCTCGCCGCCGCCGAGGCGCTCGGCCTGCCGCACGACGCGGGCGAGCTCGCCGACCGGGTCGCGGGTGACGACCTCGCCCGCCTCGCCGCCGCGCTCGTGCGCACCGACGTCCGCGCCGAGAGCTGACTACCCGACCGCGCCCTGGTACTGCACGCCCACGTACTCCTCGCGCGCCAGCGTCGGTCCGCGCTCCCAGCCCGACCTGGTGCGCTCGGTGGTCGTGAGCCCGTAACGGCCCGTCGGCAGGTCGCGCACGACCATGTCCACGCGCCCCCACGGCTTCGCGCGCTCGCGGCCCGGGGCCACCGCCGTCGCGAGCCGGACGTAGGTCGCGCCGACGGTGTCGAAGCGCCACACCCCGCCGCGGAACCTGCTGTCCTGGAGCCCGTAGTACGCCGAGGTCAGGTCCTCGTCGGCGTGGATGCGCACCGTCGAGGGCGGCGCGATGCCGTCGTGCGAGGCGACCTGGTCGACGCACGGCCACAGCACCGCCGACATCTGGTCGACGAGCACGGGCTCGCCCTCGAGCAGCGGCGCGATGGGCTCCGGCTTCGCGAGGAAGGGCTGGGCGACGGCGAGCCGGTCGGTCCCGCGCTGGCCGGTGCTGTCGACGACGACGCGGACGAACGTCGGGTCGCCCGGCGCGTCGAGCAGCGACACCGGCCGCTGCTGCCAGGTCCGCTCGTCGGCCTGCGGGAGGTAGTCGATCGAGGTGCGGCCCAGCACGCGCGGGTTCCCCGGCGCGCCGTCGCCGAACTCGACCGACACCTGCTCGTCGGGCGGCCCGGACTCGAGCAGCGGCACGACCACGTCGGTGGCGCCGGAGCCGGGCGGCACCGGGTACCAGCCGGTGACGACGGTGCCGCGCCCGCTGGAGTCGTCGGTGGTGTCGTGCCACACCCGGCCCAAGGCCGGGACCGGTTGCGGCACCGGGGCCGCGGTGTCGTCGACGAAGTCCCCGGTCGTCACCGCCGGCGTGACGGGGGCGCCGAGCGGTGTCGGTGTCGGCCGCAGGACGCTGACGTTGTCCTCGAGCCCGCAGCCCTGGCGCACGACGTCCTTGGCGTTGCCGAGCGCCACCGTCCACCCCGGGTACTGCCGCAGCGGCGCGAGCACCATCACCGCGATCAGGCCGAGGACGACGCTGCCGCACGCGACCGCGAGCAGGGCGCGGTCGGGCTTCGGGCGCGGGAGGTCGCGCTGCGGCCAGCGTCGGAGCGACCACGCCGCCCACGCCGACGCGAGCAGCGCGACGCCGACCCAGACGAGCGGGTTGCGCAGGAACACCGGTCCCAGGTGCGGCGCGAGCAGGTTCTGGCTCAGCGGCGTGGGATAGGGGTCGGCGTGGTCGCCGAAGAACTGGCCGCGGTCGGTGTAGGGGCGCCACAGGTTCCACCCGGCGTAGCTCACCGACGTCGCGATCACCAGCACCGCGACCCCGCCGACGGTGGCGAGCGAGCGGTCGTGGCGCGGCATCGGGCCGCGGAGCAGCGCGAGCGCGATCAGCACCGTGCCCGAGGCCGCGATCACCGGGAAGTGCAGCACCCACTTCGTCGGGCTCGCCGCGACGAGGACGAACGCGAGCGCCGTGGTCGCGGCGGCGTGCAGCAGCACCCGGCGCAGGGCGTCGTCCTCCGGGCCGCTGCGCCCGCTGCCCGCCGCCACCAGCAGCGTCACCGCGAGCGTGATGAGGATCGGCGCCCGCTGCCCCCACGGCGTGCGGCCCGGGCCCAGCAGGGTCTGGTAGTGGACCAGCTCGTCGTACCAGGGGACGGTGTCGTAGTAGTACGCGTGCACGGCCGACGCCTCGAGGACGTCGCCCAGCGACGCGTCGGCGAACGCCAGCGGCACCGCGATCGACGACGCCGCGGCGAGCACGAGCAGCAGGGCGAGCTGCTGGCGCCGGGGCGCGGCCATCATGTGCGGCCAGGCGCGCGGGATCTCCACCAGCAGCGGCGCCACCGCCACGAGACCCGTCGGCGAGCACGCCAGCGCCAGCGCCGCCGCCATCACCGCCCCGACGTAGAGCACCGGCGTGCCGCGGTCGCGGGCCACCTCGACCAGCAGGAGCACGACGACCGAGAGCAGCACGATCAGCGGCTCGGGGCGCAGCGTGAGCCCGAACGGCAGCCACCACAGCAGGTGCGCGGTGAGCAGCGCCCACGGCACCCAGGCGCGGCGCACGGCGGTGCGCCGCGAGATCAGCACGAAGAACGCGCGCAGGAGCGCCCAGGTCAGCAGGCCGTACAGCAGCGGCAGGCAGCGCTGCCACACCAGCCCGAAGCCGCCGATCGCCCCCCACGCCTGCATCGCGTACTGCGACAGCACGAAGGGGTTCTCGGTGACGTTGAACATGTAGACGGCGTTGCCGACGTACCCCGCCTCGCCGGCGTCGCGCGCCATCAGCGGGTACCAGCTGTCGTCGAAGTTCATCGGCGCGACGAGCACCCAGCCCGCCGAGATCGCGACCACGAGTCCGTCGGCCCAGGACAGGTGACGGCGCAGGCGCGCCGGCCACGTCCGCGGGGAGACCACGCCGCGCACGCCGCGCCAGCGGCCCTGGCGGTAGACGAGCACGAGCAGCACCCCGAGCGCGACGAGGTGCGCGACCAGCAGGAACGTCTTCAGCGCGCCCGGGGTGGAGGCGTAGCGGTCGTCGGTGCGCACGGTGGCCGCGAGGCCCGCGGCGGCCGGCGTGCCGTCGGTGCTCGTCGAGAGCTGGGCCATGATCGGCGGCAGGACGTCGGCGCAGTCGCCGCACGCCAGCGGCAGCGGGGCGTCGCCCTGCGTGACGCGCAGGCCGGCCTCGTCGACGGTGATCGCGAGGCCGCAGTCGCCGGCCGGGAGCGGCCCCGTGGCCACCGTCCGCCCGGAGACCGTCAGGCTCGCGGCCGCGCCGGTGGAGGCCAGCACCAGGCCGCCGCCGCGCGGGTCGCCCGGCAGCGTGCGCAGGACGTCGCCGCCGGCCCGCAGCGCCGCGCACGGCACGGTGGCCTCGAAGCCCAGCGGACGGGGCGGGTTGAGCGCGAGCTGCGTCGAGACCGGTCCGCCGGCGGCGGCCGCCGGGTCGGGCCACGTCACCGTGGTGTCCTGCGCCGTCACCGGGGCCAGCGGCACCGCGATCCCGAGCAGGATCGTCAGCAGCGCCCACACGACCACGGAGCGGGCCCCCACGCTCGGGGCCCGGTCGGGCTCCTCGTCGCCGGTGGAGGCCTGGTCGGCGCGCACCAGCGTCGTCACCGGTCGCCTCGCGGGCGAGCGGTGCCGGGGAGGACCGACCGGGGAGTACGCACCGTGGTCGAGGGTAGGTCGTGACGACCCCGTCAGGGGGTCGGGGTGGGGGCGTGTCCGGCTTTCCCGACCCGGTAAAGGCCCGGGACGACCGCTAGATGACCGCGACCGCGACCACGAGGCCCAGCGCGACGTGCATGGCCGCGATGACCGCCGAGTCCCAGGTGAACCGGTCGTCGTGCAGGCACCCGTCGACGTCCAGGCGCGCGACCGCCTCGAGCCCGCGCACCGCGAGGACCTGGGCGAGGATCCCGACCAGGCCGTAGATCGACGTGTTGAGGATGCCGGCGAGGAACCCGCCGCCGGAGACGTAGATGGCCGTGACGACGATCAGCGCCATCGACACCAGGCCGGCCGCGGAGACGACGACCGCGTTCGGCCGGCCCTCGCGGACCAGGCCGCGCAGGTCGCCGGGGGTCGTCAGGTCGATCGCGAAGTAACCGATGTACATCAGCACCGCACCGATCACCGCGTACACGACGATCAGGCCGATGTTCACGCCCATGGTGGGCCAGAATTCGGGAGCGAGCACCTGCGGGGCCCTCCATCCGGACGAACGGGGCGCCAGACTAGGGCACGGGTGATCGTCTCTCGAGATCAGTCCGGGATCCGGTGCGGGACGAACGCCGCGCCGTTGTCGGTGATCAGCCCCGTCGTCTCGCGGATGCCGAGGCCCGCGGAGGTGTCGCCGACGATCCACGCGCCGAGCGCCGGGCGGTAGCCGTCGAACTCGGGCAGCGGGTCGAAGAGCTGGTAGACGTAGCCCTCCTCGCCGTACACGCCGCCGGTCTCGGTCTCGTGGCCGGGCGCGACGATCTGGATGTTGGCGCCCTCGCGGCCGAGGAGCGGCTTGCGGACGTACTCGGTGAGGAAGCCGGGGTCGCGCAGCGAGGCCGGGAGCAGGTTCGGGTGCCCCGGGTACATCTCCCACAGCACGGCGAGCAGCGCCTTGTTCGACAGCAGCGTCTTCCACAGCGGCTCGATCCACGTGGTCTCGGGCAGGCTGCGGACGACGTGCTTGCCGAAGTCGTCGCCGAGGATCCACTCCCAGGGGTAGAGCTTGTCGACCGTGGCCGTCGGCGCCTCCTCGAGGTCGACGAAGCGGTCGAGCGCGGAGTCCCAGCCGAGCTGCTCGATCGCGAGCCCGACGGTGTCGAGGCCCGCCTCGGCGGCGCACTCCTGCAGGTAGGCGACGGTGACGTGGTCCTCGCCGGTCGGGTCGGCCTGCGACCAGCAGAAGTGCACCTCGTTGCGCGGCAGCTTCGCCGCGATCTCGCCCCAGCGCTCCACGAGCTTCTCGTGCAGCGAGTTCCACTGGTCGTCGTCGGGGTGGACGTCCTTGAGCCAGTACCACTGGCAGATCGACGCCTCGAGCAGCGACGTCGGGGTGTCGGCGTTGTACTCCATGAGCTTCGCCGGGCCCGAGCCGTCGTAGCGCAGGTCGAAGCGGCCGTAGAGGTGCGGGTCGCCGCGGCGCCAGGACGCGGCGACCGCCTCCCAGCACCACTTCGGCAGCGCGAAGTCGCGGAAGCGCTCGGTGGTCACGACGTGGTCGACGGCCTCGAGGCACATCGAGTGCAGGAGCTCGACGTCGGCCTCGAGCGAGAGCACCTCGGCCATGTCGAGGACGTAGTGCACCGACTCGTCCCAGTACGGCCGGGCGCCGTTCAGGCCCGCCGCGGGCGTGCCGAACACCAGGCCCTGCTCCTCGATCTTCTGTTGCCAGCCGGGGCGGGGACTTCCGGTCGCGCGCTGCACGTCACCGATCCTGCCGTACCGGTCTCAGGAACCGGAGGAGCTGCCCGACGAGCCGCTGCTCGACCCGCTCGAGCCGCTCGACCCGCTGGTGCCGCTCGAGCTGCCACCCACACCGAGGCCGCCGCGGCTGACCGTGCCGTTGCTCGAGGTCGACCCCAGCGAGCTGCCCGTCGTGCCGCTGCGCACGCTGGTCCCGCTCGGCGGCGGCGCCGTCGTGCCGCCCTGGGCCACCGTCCCCACGGGGGAGCTGCTCCCGTAGTTGTAGTGGTACTGGTTGCCGAAGCCGCCGATGAAGATCGGGACGAAGACGCCGCTGCTGTTGTAGTAGCCGCCCTGCTGGGTCCCGCCGCAGTTCTCGTCGGGCACGACGACGCCCTGCGGGTCGACGCACTGGGCCTCGACCTCGTCCGGGGAGCTGGCCGCGTACACCACCGCGACGAGCGCGACGACGCCGACCGCGACCCCGCCGCCGACCAGGACCCGCTTGCGGATCTTCTTCTTGCGCTCCTCGGCGGCCGCGGCGGCGTCGCGCTGCGCGCGCTCGCGGCGCTGGGCCTCGCGGCGCGCCCGCTGCTCGGCCACCGTGGGCTCGCGGGGCTTGGTGGTGGCCGGGTCCTGGTAGCGCACCCGGCCGCGGCGGCCCTCGCCCGACGCCTCGCCCGACGCCCCGCCCGTCCCGCTGTCGGCCCCCACCGCCGCGAGCACGCCGCTGCCCGAGCCCGCGGTCGCGGCGGGGACGCCGGAGGGCGGGGTCGCCGCGTCGGACCCGTCGGTCGTGGTGGTCTCGGTCGTCTCGTCGGGGCCGCGGTGGCGGCCCCCGGACACGGCGGAGGTGTCGATCTTCTCGGTGGAGCGCTCCGACGACCCGCCCTCGGCGCCGAGCGCGTTCAGGTCGACCTTCTCGGTCCGTCGCTCCGACGGCGCGTCCGACTCTCCGGAACCGCTCCGCTCCGTGCGGGGCCGCTCGTCGTCTCGGCCTGTCATCGTCCCCTCCGCCCACCCGTCGACCGGCACCGTCCGGCGCGCACCGGTCACCACCGATCCTGCCCGACGCCGGGTCACCCGGCTCGGGGAATCCCGGAGCGGCATGATGACAGGGCGATGCAGCTCCGGGAACGTCAGTCCGGGCCGGCCGGCCCCGACGACGACAACACCGACCGCGACGCCCGAGGTGTGGACCGCTGGCTCGACCGCGTCCTGGGCCCCGACGACGCCGCCGATCCTCGCCGCCGGGCCGCGCGCCGCGGCGTCGTGGGCGTGCTGGTCGGTGCGGTGATCATGCTGGTCGCCGCCACCGCGCTCGCGGCGACGGGGACGGGTCCCGACGTCCTCGGCATCGCCGGCTCGTCATCCGGGCCCGCCGGCGCCCCGTCGTCGTCGGACGACGACGACGACGGTCCCCCGCCGCTGACCACCCAGCCGGGCAGCTGCCTGACCTGGAGCCGCGACGACGCCGGCGACGTCCGCGAGGTCGACTGCGCGCAGTCGCACCTGTTCGAGAGCGTCGGCGCGGTGACCGCCGCGCAGCCGCCCGGCGCGCCGTTCCCGGCGGACCCGGCCTGGCAGCAGCTCGTCACCGACCAGTGCACGCCGCAGGCCCGGAACTACCTGCAGGGCCGCCTCGACCCGGCCGGGCGCTACAAGGCGGGCGCGCTCAAGCCCACCCAGGCCGCCTGGGACGCCGGCGACCGCACCGTGCGCTGCGGGCTGCAGGCACCCGGACGCACCGGCGCGCTGTTCTCGTCGACCGGGCGCGTCACCGACGCCGATCAGGCCGTCGTGTTCGACGCGGGCACCTGCCTCGGGCTCGCCGGCAAGGAGGTCTCCGACCCCACCGCCTGCAGCGAGACCCACGCCGCCGAGGTCGCGGGCATCGTCGACCTCGGCACCCAGTTCCGCGGCGGCTTCCCGTCGGTCGACGAGCAGGACAACTACCTGCAGCCGACCTGCCAGCGGATCGCCGAGCAGTACGTCGGCTCGGCGCAGAAGCTCACCGACTCCAAGCTCACCGTGTACTGGACCAACCTCGCCGAGGAGTCCTGGACGGCCGGCACCCGCCGCGTGACCTGCAACCTCGGCTCGCTGCTCGCCGACAGCTCCGGCTTCGCGCCGCTGACCGGCAAGGCCGCCGACGGCGTCACCATCGGCGGCGAGGCGCCCGCGACGACGCCGAGCCTGCGTCCGGGCGCCCCGGCCACGGTGCCCGGGACGACGACCGCCGCGCCGGCGCCCGAGAGCGGGGCCGCGGGTGGGGGCGGCGGGACCGCGACCCAGCCCGGTGCGGGCCAGCAGCCCGGCGTCCAGGTGCCGTCGCTGCCGGTGCCCGGTCTCGGCGGCGGCTAGCGTTCCTCGGGTGGAGGTCGGCCCCGAGCGGTTCGAGGAGCTGGTCGGCGACGCGCTCGACGAGCTCCCGGAGCCCCTGATCCGGGCGATGGACAACGTCGTCGTGCTCGTCGAGGACCGCCACCGCGAGGAGCCCGACCTGCTCGGCATCTACGAGGGCGTCGCGCTGACCGAGCGCTACAGCGACTACGGCGGCGTCCTGCCCGACCGGATCACGCTCTTCCGCCTGGCGCTCGCGGACGTCTGCGCCGACGAGGACGAGCTGCGCGAGGAGGTCGCCGTCACCGTCGTGCACGAGATCGCGCACCACTTCGGCATCGACGAGGCGACCCTGCACCGCCTGGGCTGGGGCTAGGCAGGTGGGGTCAGCCGGTGGGGTCGTCGGTGGCGGGCAGGCCGCCGGGGACGGCGCTGCGCCAGGCGACGAGCTCCCAGCCGCTGCCGCGCGGGCGCAGCACGACGCGCCCGCAGTTGCCGACGTGCTCCTCGTCGCGGGGCGGGGTCCCGACACCCTCGACGAGGTCCTGGGCCGCGAGCCGCAGCGCCGCGCCGTGGCTGACCAGCACGATCGTGCCGCCCTCGGGGTGGCGGTCGCGCAGGTCGGCGACGACGGGCTCGTAGCGCTCGAGCAGGTCCCGCCCGCTCTCGCCGCCCCGGTGGCGGGCGTCGAGGTCGCCGTCGAGCCACCGGTCGACGACCTGCCGGAACTCCGCGACGGCGGACTCGTCGTTGCGGCCCTCGAGGTCGCCCACCTGCACCTCGTGCACCCCGGTGACCTCGATCGGCTCCAGGTCGAGGTGCTCGGCGACCAGTGCCGCGGTCTGCGCCGCCCGCCGCGCCGGCGAGTGGTACAGCCCGGTGACCACGCCCTCCGCGCCCTCGGCGAGCTCGCGGCCCAGCGCGTGGGCCTGGGCGACGCCGAGATCGGTGAGCGGGGGGCCGGGCAGCACGGTGTCGAGGACGTGGTCGACGTTCGACTGCGTCTGGCCGTGGCGGGCGAGGACGAGCCTCAGGTCGGTCATGCACCGCTCCCGTCGCGCAGCGCCGCGAGCCACGCGGCCGACTCCGTGTAGTCCTTCACGGTCTGCCCGGGCCCGGGGCCGGCCCCCGTCTCCTCGCCCGCGACCGTCGCGCGCGGGTAGGAGCCGAGGAACCGCACGTCGGTGCAGCGCCGGCGCAGCGCGGCCAGCGCCTCGCCCATCGCGGGCTCGGCGACGTGACCGGTGCCGTCGAGGAAGAACCAGTACTCGCCGCGGCGGTCCTTGAGCGGGCGCGACTCGATGCGCGTGAGGTCCACGCCCCGCACGGCGATCTCGGTGAGCACCGCGAGCAGCGCGCCCGGGTGGTTGACGGTCGTCGCGGCCAGCGACGTGCGGTCGGCGCCGGTGGGGGCGGGCAGCCCGAGCGTGCCGGGCGGGCGGACGAGCACGAACCGCGTCACGGCGTCCCCGGTGTCGTGCACCCCGGACGCGAGCTCGACCAGCCCGTGGTGGGCCGCGGCGACCGGGGCGCAGACCGCCGCGTCGACCTCGCCCGCCGCGACCTGCGCGGCCGCCGCCGCCGTCGACGAGGTCAGGCGCACCTCCGCGGCCGGCAGGTGCTCGGCGATCCAGCGCCGGGTCTGGGCCTCGCCGTGCGGGTGGGAGGCGACGCTGCCGACCCCGGCGGCGGTGATGCCCGGGCGCACGAGCACCGAGAAGCGCACCGGCAGCAGGATCTCGCGCACGATCAGCAGCGGCGGCGTCTCCACCAGGCCGTCCATGGTGGCCGGCACCCCGCCCTCCACGGAGTTCTCGACGGGCACGCACGCCGCGTCGGCGTCGCCGCGGCGCACGGCGTCGAGCGCGGCGGTCGTGCTGGGGATGGGCAGCAGCGCGGGCTCCGGGTCGCCCAGGGCGTCGCCGAGCACCTCGGGGGTGAGGGTGCGCAGGGCCTGTTCGCAGAAGGTCCCGTGCGGCCCGAGGAACGCCACCCGCAGTCCTGTCACGTCACCCGAGAGTACGGACAGCCCGTGCGGGGCTCAGAGCAGGCCGAGGCGGGCGAGCTCGGGGCCCGGTCCGGCGACCGCCGTCGACCCGAACGAGGAGAACAGCGACCGCACCCGCACCGCGGCATCGGCGCCGACCCCGGCGAGCTCGGCGGCCAGTACGTCGCCGTCGGTGACGAGCAGCGCCTCGCCGATGCGCTCCTCGACCGGGCTGTCGGTGCCCGGCGCGAGCCCCCGGACGGTGGCCACCAGCAGGTTCAGCCAGCCGTGGTGGGTGAAGCCGGTGGCGGGGTCGGTGTGCCGGACCGCCGACTGCAGCCCGATGCTCGCGGTGAACGAGCGCCCGGCCCCGACGGCCAGGGCGAGGAAGCCCGCGACGTCCTGGACGCCCGGGAACGCGCCGGCGCGGCCGCCGCCGCAGCGCAGCTTGGGCCGGCACCCGTGGTCGACGACGCGGCGCACCCCGTCGAGCCAGTCCTCGGAGCCGTCGGCGTCGGGACGTCGCGGCTCGACGACCGCGACCACGTCCTCGGGCACGAACTCGGTGACCCGCTCGAGCCAGACGGTGTCGACGTCGTGCGGCGCCGGCATCTCGACCGTGCGCGGGTCGAGCAGGGCCGAGCGCGAGGAGGTCAGCGACAGCGCCTTCGGCACGCCGCCCAGACCCGTGTCGACGGCCAGGGCGATCGGGACGGGCCCCGAGGGGCGGCGCTTGACCAGCACCGACACCAGCTCGGAGAGCCGCGACACGGGCACCACCAGCGAGCCCAGCAGGCCGCCGGCGTCGGCGGCGCGGGCGTCGAGGTGGGCGTCGACGACGGTCGCCATGTCCGGCCGCGGGCCCTCGGCCACGAGCGCGGCGTCGTCGACGATCGCTCGGAGCAGGGCGGGCACACCGTCGACCGGTGCCCCGCCGGCCTCGGGGACGGTGGACACGTCCGCACGGTAGCGGGCGGCCCGCCCGGCACCGCCCACCGGTCCGGGCATCCACTCCCGCCCACGAGGGTCTCGCTTCCGGCAGCAAAGTTTGATTAGGCTCCCCTTAGTTCGCCGCACCGAGGGAGACCGATGGCCAGGAGCCGACCGCCCGCGCCGCCCGTTCCGCCGCCTGCCGAGCGCGCGCGGACCCTCGCCGGCCGCGCCCGGCACGCCGCGGTGATCGGCGAGGGGGTGGGCGGGTCCTCGGGCGTGTCAGCGGAGGACGACGGGGCGCTGCGGGCCGCGCCGACGCTGCACCACGTGCCGTCGACGGGCGCCGCGACGCTGCAGTTCCCGGAGGACCACCCGTTGGTGCTGCAGGTCCGCGAGCGCGGCGAGGCCCTCCTGCCCGTGATGCTCGAGCTGGCCGACGTCGCGCCGGTCACCGTGCGCCGCCCGGTGCGCGGCCTGCTGTGGGTCAGCGGACGCCTGCGCGTGCTGCCGATGCGGGTGGCCCGGCGTGCCGCGCTGCGCATCGCGGCCGAGCTGCCCGACGAGCGCCTGCTCGACGTCGGCCACGGCGAGACACTGCTGCGCCTCGAGCCGGCGATGGTCGTGCTCTCCGACGCCGAGGGCACCGAGGCGCTGGCGCCGACCGCGATGGCCGCCGCGCCGCCCGACCCCGTCGCGGCCACCGGCGACCCGTGGCTCGCCCACCTCGCGGCCGCCCACGCCGGCACGCTCTCCGCGCTCGTCCCGCGGCTGCCCGTGCGCCTGCGCCGCCCCGGCCACCGGCTCGCGCCGCTGGGCGTCGACCGGCTCGGGCTGCGGCTGCGCGTCGAGACCGACGACCCCGAGGCCACCGACCACGACGTGCGGCTGCCGTTCGCGGCGCCGCTGTCGTGCCCCGGTCAGCTGGGCGAGGCCGTCCGCGGCCTCATCGGCTGCACCGACGAGGTGGCCGGACTGCGGCCTACCTCGCGTCCCGCAGCGGGCGCGTGATCTTGCGCTCGGCGACGAACGACACGAACGGGATCGTCCCCGCCAGCGCCACCAGCACGGCCTTCCCGACCGCCCAGCGGTCGCGGTAGGCGAGGTCCGCGGTGAGCAGCAGGTAACCCATGTACAGGAAGCCGTGGATCGGCCCCACGATCGCGACCACGGTGCCGTCGCCGCCCAGGTACTTCAGCGGCATGCCGACCAGCACGAGCACGAGCAGGCCGACGCCGACCACCCACGCCCCGACGCGGTAGCGCCGCAGCGCCGCGACGACCTCGGGGGTGGGCGGAGCCTCCGTGCGGCCGGTCTCGCTCGTGGTCACCGGGGATCGGTCTCCTCGTTCGGGGGTGTCGTCTCGGCCGCCGCCAGCTCGGCGTACATCGCGTTCCAGCGCGCCCGCTCGGGCGACGGCTCGCCGTCCATCGCCCCCACGGCGACCCCGACCGGCCGGGGGCCGAACGGCGAGTCGGCGGGCGCGGCGCGCACCGGCGTGAGCTCGGCCCTCTGCCGGCGCTCGGCCTGCACCTCGACGAGCGCCGTGGCCTCGGCGCGCAGCATGCGCCACCACAGCGCGGCGAAGAACAGCCCGAACAGCGGCCACTGGAACGCGTAGCCCGCGTTCAGCAGCGACCCGCCGGGCGACTCGGCGCGGACGACCTGCCACCAGGCCATCCCGGCGCACACGACGACGGCCGCGAGCGCGAACAGCGTCCACCCGATCCAGCGCGGGGTGACGAGGAGGCGCAGCACGCCCCCGAGGTTACCGAGCCTGCCCGTGGTCAGGCCGTCAACCGGTAGTCGGGCAGCTCGATGGCCTCCGCGCGCGGGGTGGAGAGCTTCTCGACGAGCCCGCCGAACACCGACGACAGCGACCCGGCGAGGCCGAGCACCGTGCGCTGCACCGCCAGGCCCGCCGCCGACCGCGGGTTCATGGCGCGCAGGGCGGCCGGCTTGACGTCCTGGGCCTGCGCGACGAAGGGCCGCATCCGCTCCTCGTAGCGGGCGAGCGCGGCGGTGGTGTCGGCGGTGGTGTCGGCGGTGTCGGCGGTGTCACCGAGCTCGCCGGCCAGGATGTGGGCCCCGACGAGCGCGAGCGTGGTGCCGGTGCCGAACGGGCCGGTCGCCCACGCGGCGTCGCCGAGCAGCACCGTGCGCCCGGTGCTCCAGCGCGGCAGGCGGATCTGGGCGACGGCGTCGAAGTACATCGACGCGTCCTCGAGGGCCGCCAGCACGCGCGGGGCCTGCCAGCCGACGTCGGCGTAGGTGCGGCGCAGGACGGTGACCTGGGCGTCGCGGTCGAGCTCGCCGAGTCCGCGGACGTCGGACAGGAAGGCGAGCATCGCCCGCGTGGTGCCGCGGTTGTCGGGGCGCAGGCTGGTGCTGCGCGAGCCCGGCGCGCTGTGCCAGCGCCACCAGCGGTCGTCGTCGGCGGTGCGCGGGATCGTCAGGTAGGCGACCTGGAGGCCGAGCTCGGTGACCTCGGCGCCGGGCAGCACGAGGTCGCGGGTGCGCGAGCGCGTGCCCTCGGCGACGACGACGAGGTCGGCCTCGATCTCCTCGCCCCCGGCGAGCCGGGTCGTGACGCCGTCGCCGTGGTCGGTCAGCTCGCGGATCTGCTCGCCGAAGCGGTAGTCGGTCGTGTCGCGGGTGCGCTCGTGGATGAGGCGCGAGAGCTCGCCGCGCAGGATCTCCATCTCCGCGGTGCCGCCGGCCGTGTCGCCCTCCCCCGCCGGGAACTCGGCGACCGCGGCGCCGTCGTCGTCGACGAAGCGCAGGCCCACCTCGCCCGTCCCGGCCGCGAGGGCGGCGTCCTCGAGGTCCATGCGGCGCAGGACCTCGCGCCCCGCACCCCGGACGTCGATGTTCTGGCCCTCGTCGCGCAGGCGCGGCGCGCGCTCGACGACGGTGGTGCGCCAGCCCCGGGCGTTGAGCTCGTGGGCGAGGGCGGGCCCGGCGATGCTGGCGCCGGAGATCAGGGCGTGACGGCTCACGCCCTGGAGATACCCCTGATCGGCACGCCCCCTACCGTGGCGCGCGTGACGGCAGGGGACGTGTGGCGCTCCTGGGTCCGCCCACCCCGCCACGACGTCGCCCCGCTCGGCGCCCGCGACCGGCGCCTGCTGCGCACCGAGCTCGTCGTCGTCTTCGCGGTGACGCTGGGGCTCTCGGGCGTGCGCAGCCTGATCTCGCTGCTCGACGCGCTGGCCGGAACGGTCCCGCTGGACGAGCGCACGACCGCCATCGACCAGGCGCTGGCCCGCAACCCGTGGGCCGACCTCGCCGCCCAGCTCGCCGGGTCGTTCGCCCTCGTCGCGTGGGGCGCTCTCGGGCTCTACCTGCTGGTCCGCGCCGGGTCGGGCCCGCGCGACATCGGTCTCGACGGCCGCCGCCCGGGCCGCGACGCCCTCGCGGCGGTCGGTCTCACCGCGCTCATCGGCATCCCGGGCCTCGGGCTCTATCTCGCCGCCCGCGCCCTGGGCCTGAACACCACCGTGATCCCGTCGCTGCTCGCCGAGCAGTGGTGGACGGTGCCCGTGCTGATCGTCTCCGCGTGCGCCAACGCCTGGGCCGAGGAGGTCCTCGTCGTCGGCTACCTGCTGCGCACCCTGCGCCGGCTCGGGGTCCCGGAGAACCGCGCGCTCGCGATCTCGGCGGTGCTGCGCGGCTCGTACCACCTCTACCAGGGCTTCGGCGGCGGGCTCGGCAACCTGCTCATGGGGCTCGTGTTCGGGCGGGTGTGGCAGCGCACCGGCCGGCTCTGGCCCCTGGTCGGGGCGCACGCCCTGCTCGACGTCATCGCGTTCGTCGGCTCGGCGCTCCTGCGCGGTGCGCTGCCGTTCCTGCCCGCGTGAGAGATGTCAGCGGCGTGGCGTCGCAGACACTCAACGTCCGTAACGCCACACGCTCGACTCAGGAAATGATCTTGTGGCGCGAGCGCGCCATCATGTTCTCCGGCGCCGGGTCGATCCCGGCGGCGTCGAACAGCTCGGCCATGCGCTCCGGGATCGCCTCGGGGTCCCAGCGGTGCCCGTCGCCGCGGATCTCCGCGACCGACGTGAACGGCTGGTAGAGCTCGATCGAGTCGCCCTGGACGCCGAAGACCTTGCCGCTGATGTGCGAGCTGTGGTCCGAGGCGAGGTACGCGACGAACGGCGCCACGTTCTCGGGGTCGAAGAAGTCGAACTCGCCCCGCTCCAGGCTCGCCTGGCGCGCCTCGCGGACGTCCGGGGGCAGCAGCGACTCGGTCATGCGGGTCAGGGCCGACGGCGCGATCGCGTTCGAGGTGACGTTGTAGCGCGCCATCTCCATCGCCGTGATCGTCGAGAACGCCGCGATCCCCGCCTTGGCCGCGCCGTAGTTCGACTGGCCGAAGTTGCCGAGGATCCCCGAGGTCGACGCGGTGTGCACGAGGTGCCCGGGCCGCGAGCTCTCGCGCCAGTAGCGGCACGCCGCGCGGGTCGGGGCGAAGTGCCCGCGCAGGTGGACGCGGATGACGTCGTCCCACTCGGCGTCGGACATCTTCACCAGCGTGCGGTCGCGCAGGATGCCGGCGTTGTTGACGACGGCGTCGAGCCCGCCGAAGTTCTCCACCGCCGCGGTCACCAGCGCGTCGGCGACGTCGGCGTCGGCGACGTCCCCGGCCACCGACACGGCCTGCCCGCCGGCGGCGACGATCTCCTTGGCGACCTCGTCGCCGGCCTCGCCGTCGAACTCGGCGACGACCACGGCTCCGCCCTGCCGCGCGCACTCCAGCGCTTCACCGCGGCCGATGCCGCGGCCGGCACCGGTGACCACGACCACCTTGTCATCGAGGAGTCCCATGGCGCGCACAGTAGAGCGGTCCCCCTAGGGTCGCCGACCGTGGAGACGGATGCGCCACACGTGGATTCCGAGGTCGGCGTGCTGCGGACCGTCGTGCTGCACCGTCCGGGCCCCGAGCTCGAGCGCCTGACCCCGCGCAACGCCGACCGCCTGCTCTTCGACGGCATCCCGTGGGTCGAGCGCGCCCAGCTCGAGCACGACGCCTTCGCCGACCTGCTGCGCACGCAGGGCGTGCGGGTCCTGCTGCTCGGCGACGTGCTGCGCGAGTCGCTCGCCGCGGCGCCGGAGGCGCGCGACCAGGGCATCGCCGACGCGGTGGACGAGCGCCTCCTCGGGCGGGAGCTGGCGGTGGCGGTGCGCGCCGAGCTGGCCTCGCTCGACGACGAGGCGCTGGCCGACGCGCTGGTCGGCGGCCGGACGTTCGCCGAGCTCGCGGTGACCGGGCACTCGCTGGTGCGCGCGATGGCCGGCGCGCACGACTTCGCCGTCGACCCGCTGCCCAACCTCATGTTCACGCGCGACTCGTCGGTCCGGGTGGGCCCGCGGGTGGTGGCGTCGTCGATGGGGATGCCGGCCCGGCGCCGCGAGGCCTCGCTCGTCGCGCTGGCCCAGCACCACCACCCCGAGCTCGGTGCGGTGGCCCCCACGGCGCCCCGCGACCCGTCGGCGGTCGAGGGCGGCGACGTGCTGCTGCTGGCGCCCGGCGTGCTCGCGATCGGGGTCGGCGAGCGCACGAGCCCCGCGGGCGCCGAGTCGTTCGCGCGGGCGATGTTCGCCGATGGGCTCGCGCACACCGTGCTCGCCGTGCCGATCGCCCAGCGCCGCGCGACCATGCACCTCGACACCGTGGCGACGATGGTCGACGTCGACACCATGGTCATCTACCCGGGCGTGCTCGAGGGGCTCGAGGCGTGGACGGTGCGCCCCGACGGACCCGAGCACCTGCACATCACCGGGCCGGAGCCGTTCCGCCCCGCGGCGGCGCGGGCGATGGGAATCGAGGTGCTGCGCGCCGTCGACACCGGGCTCGAGTCGGTGGCCGCCGAGCGCGAGCAGTGGGACGACGGCAACAACACCCTCGCGCTGGCGCCCGGGCGGGTCGTCGCGTACGAGCGGAACACGACGACGAACGCCCGGTTGGCGGCCGCCGGGATCGAGGTGCTGACCATCGCGGGGTTCGAGCTCAGGTCGGGGCGCGGTGGCCCGCGGTGCCTGTCGTGCCCCTGGGAGCGCGGCCCGCTCGGGTGAGACGGTGTTCGGCCTCCGGCGCGGCAGCTCCCGCTCCGCTCCGTGCCGCCTGCTCGTTCGGCGCAGCCACGGGTGCGTCCGGCCACAGAGGGCTTCCCTGTCACTGCGCCGCTACGGCACCCGGCCTAGCGTCCGGTTCGTGCTCAGGAAGGCGGAACGGCGCGCGCCGGTCACCCCGCTGCGGCGGCTCTCCGGCCAGGAGTGGGCGGGCATGGAGCCCACGTGGCGCGAGGCGAAGGTCGGCGTCATCGACGCGGCGCTCTCGCGCGCGACCGCGCGCCCCTCGGGCAACTGGTACGTCGTCGCCGCGAGCCGCGACGTCCGCGCCGGCACCCCGTTCGGCACGACCGTCGCGGGCGTCGAGCTGGTGCTGTGGCGCTCGCCGTCCGGCGAGCTGCACGCCGGGCCGGGCGCGTGCCCGCATCTCGGCGCGGACATGTCGACCGCGGTGCAGTCCGGCTGCGAGCTGATCTGCCGCTGGCACGGCCTCTCGCTGGGACCGTCGGGCCGCGCCGGCTGGCGCACGCTGCCGACGTTCGACGACGGCGCCCTGGCGTGGGTGCGCCTCGACGCGGTCGGCGGCGAGGAGCCCACCGACGCGCCGATCCTGCCCACGCGGCCTCCGCTCGACGAGAGCCTCGTGGCCGTCGCGTCGATGGTCGGCACCTGCGAGCCCGCCGACGTCATCGCCAACCGGCTCGACCCGTGGCACGGGGCGTGGTTCCACCCCCACTCGTTCGCCGACCTGCGGGTGGAGAGCGCGCCCGGCCGCGAGGTGTCCGAGGAGGACGACCACTTCGACCTGCGCGTCGCGTTCCGCATCTCGAAGAACTGGGGCGTGCCGGTGCGCGCCCGCTTCACGTGCCCGGAGCCGCGCACGATCGTCATGCACATCACCGAGGGTGAGGGCGCGGGCAGCGTCGTCGAGACCCACGCGACCCCGCTGGCCCCGCATCCCGACGGCCGCCCCCGCACCGCCGTGGTCGAGGCAGCGATCGCCCACTCCCCCCGCCCCGGCTTCGCGCAGGCCCGCCGCGTCGAGAAGCTCGTGCGCCCGGCGATGGAGTGGGCGGCGAAGCGCCTGTGGACCGACGACATCGAGTACGCCGAACGCACCTACGCCGTCCGCGCCGCCCGCCGTCGCGGGTAGTCGCCGCGGCTGAGGTCCGGTGCGAGCGACACGCCGCGCCGGTCGTCGACACACCGGGGTGTGTCAGCGTGGCGGCCACGCTGACGTTCAACGTCAGGAAAGCCCCCAGCTCGATCAGCGGCGCCCGAGGATTGTGTGCACGATGCCGCGCTGCCAGCCGTCGACGGGGCGCGTGTGCACCTCGCGCAGACCGGCGTCGCGCAGCCGCTGCTCGAGGCGCGCGAGGCCGTCGAACGCGAGCACGCTGCGCCAGAGGTAGCGGTAGAGCGAGGCGTCGCCCGTGACCCGCCGGCCGAGCGGAATGATCACGGCCCAGCACACGGCGGTCCAGACGCCGCGGGCGTAGGCGGAGTCGGCCACCGAGTACTCGTGCACGGCGATCGGCGCGCCCGGCGCGAGGTGGTCGACGAGCACGGCGACGCCGGCGTCGCGGTCGGGCAGGTTGCGCACGAGGTAGGCGGCGAGCAGCCCGTCGAAGGGGCGCTCGACGCCCTCGGCCGCGAGCGCGGCGTGCAGGTCCTCGGCCCGCGAGTGCACGAACCGCACCGTCCCCGGCCAGGTCTTCTCCCGGGCCCGGGCGAGCATCTCGGCCGACGCGTCGACGGCGACGACGCGGGCCTCGGGGTAGGTCTCCACCAGCGCCGCCGTCGAGAGCCCCGTGCCGCACCCGACGTCGAGCAGCGTCGCCCCGGCGCCGCGGTCGGGCAGGTCGAGGCGACGGGCCGACAGGCGCAGGTGCTCGTGGTAGCCGGGGTTCGCGCCGACGAGGCGGTCGTAGGACGCCGCGTCCTGGTCGAACTGGGCCGAGACACCGGCCGCGGCGCTCGCGCGGTCGAAGGTCCGGCGCTGACGCAGGGATCGCCAGGTCGGGGGGACCAGCGCCGCCGCCGTCCCCACCGCCAGCGCGATCGTCGCCGGGGTGCGCAGCCGGCGCCTGCTGGGTCGCGAGATCACGGGCGCATCCTGCCCCGCGCCGCGACGGTCGGCGCGAGCTGGGGGATTTCCTGACGTTCAACGCCAGCATGGCCGCCACGCTGACACACCCCGTGCCTCGCCGACCGAACCTGAGAGCCGATCGGAGCAGACGGAGCACAGATTCGCCCGATCGGAGGTATCCGCGACGGATGGGCGCGCGGTGGGCGCCCGTCGTCGCGGCGCGGCTCACAGGTCTCTCAGACGCGCCGGGGGCGCTTATCCACACTGCCTACCGTTCCGCGCCGTGCCGGCAAAGCTGACTCGTGCGCTCTGGATCGTGGCGCTCGCTGCCCTCGTGGTGGTCCCGGTCGTCCTCATGGCCTCGCGGGCCGGCGGGACGTCGGTGATCGGCATGCTCTCGGTCGGGCTCGGGCTGCTCGCCCTGAGCCTGCTGATCGTGGTGGTCGTCGTGCCCTCGCGGGTGCGCAGCCTCACGCGCGCGTTCGGGGTCGAGAAGGTCCTGGGCCTGCACCGCTGGCTCGGCACCCTCGCGATCGTGCTGGTCGGCCTGCACCTCACCGTCGCGATCGTCGGCCACCCGCAGCTGCTCAACCCGTTCGGGGCGACGTCGGCGGCGAAGGCCGGCTGGACGTCGGTCGCGGCCCTGCTGCTGGTCGGGCTGGTCGCGGTCCGGGGCCGGCGGCCGGGCGCGCGCTACGAGATCTGGGCGCGCCTGCACGTCCTGCTCGCCGCCGCCGCGCTCGTCCTCGCCGGCCTGCACGTGTTCTGGCTGGGCAACCTCGTCACCGACCCGGTGATGCGCGTCGTGCTCTCCGCGCTGGCCCTGGCGCTGCTCGGGGTGCTCGTGCACCGCTGGGTGTGGCGGCCGCTGTTCTCCCGCCAGGGCGCCTACGTCGTCTACGGGGTGCGGCGCGAGAGCCCGACGGTCAGCACGCTCGTGCTCGCCCCCGTGCACCTGCGCCGCGGGGGGCTGCGCTTCGCGCCCGGGCAGTTCGTGTGGCTGCGGCTCAAGCGCGCCGTGGTCGGCACCGAGGAGCACCCCTTCACGATCGCCTCGAGCGCGCGGGTGACCGGCCGCCTCGAGCTCACCGTCCGCGACCAGGGCGACTTCTCCGGCCTGCTCTCCACGCTGCGCACCGGCAGCAAGGTGTGGCTCGACGGCCCGCACGGCTCGTTCACCGACGAGGCGGCGCCCGACGCGACGGGGCTCGTGCTGCTCGCCGGCGGGGTCGGCATCACGCCGATGATGAGCATGCTGCGCACGCTCGCCGACCGCGGCGACACCCGCACCCACCGCCTCGTGCTCGCCGAGCGGGGCACCGAGCCGCTGTTCGCCGACGAGCTCACCGCCCTGGCCCGGCGCCTGGACCTGCGCGTGACCCGCACCGAGGGCCGCCGCATCGACGCCGAGCTGCTCGCCGAGGTCCTGCCCCCCGAGCCGGGGGCGCTGCGGGCGCTCGACTACTTCGTGTGCGGGTCCCCCTCCGTGCTGGCCGGGTCGTTGGCCGCGCTGGAGCAGCTCGGCGTGCCCGACGCGCGCATCCACACCGAGCAGTTCGGCTGGTCGGGGGCCATCCCGGTGGCCGCCGCCGACGACGCGGTGCCGTCCCAGCGTCATGGCAGCCGTCACGGACGGCGATCGGCCCGGACGTGACCGCCTAGACTCGGGTGCATGTCCGCACCGGAGTCGAAGTTCCACGAGCTGCTGCGGGCCCAGATCCGCAACGAGTTCACCGCCTCACAGCAGTACACCGCGGTCGCCGTCTACTGCGACGACCTCGACCTGCCCCAGCTCGCGGCGCACTTCTACGCGCAGGCGCTCGAGGAGCGCAACCACGCGATGGGCATCGTGCAGTTCCTGCTCGACAACGACCTGCCGGTCTCCATCCCGGGCATCGACGACGTCCGCGCCGAGTTCGGCTCGGTCGAGGAGGTCGTCGAGCTCGTGCTGAACCAGGAGCGCACGGTCACCGAGCAGATCGCCACGCTGGCCCGCACCGCGCGCGACGAGGGCGACTACCTCGGCGAGCAGTTCATGCAGTGGTACCTCAAGGAGCAGGTCGAGGAGGTCGCCTCGATGACCACGCTCCTGCGCATCGTGCGCCGCGCCGGCGACAACCTCTTCCACGTCGAGGACTTCGTCGCCCGCGAGATGTCACCCGACCTCGGTGCCGACCCCACCGCTCCCCCCGCCGCCGGCGGCAACGCGGTCCTCAACGGCGGCTGAGCCCGCCTCGGCGGGAGGGGCCACCCCCACCACCGCCTCACGTCCCCCGGGCCGCAGCTGGGGGGCGAGCAGCTCGGTGAGGTGGGCGACGACGCGGATCGTCGTCCAGGCCGCGACCGCCGCCGCGACGTCCGCGATCGCGTGCAGGAGCACCGCGTCGGCGAGCGCCTGGGTGCTCGCGCCGAGGCCCCGCAGCACCGCCGCCAGGCCGAGCACGACGCTCGCGTCCCACGCGACCCACCAGCGCCGCACCGGCACCGACGGCCACGGGCGCGCGTCCGCGGGCAGCGCCGAGGCGGTGTGCTCGAGCTCGGTGAGCGCCGCGCCGGGCACGGTGAGGTTCGGGCCGGGCAGGACACTGCCGACCACCACCGCCCACATCCGCCGCGCCGGGCGCGTCCCGGAGTACGCCGCCGCGACCTCCCGGCCGAGGTGCAGCCAGCGCAGGAACAGCACGCCGGTCGCCAGCGCCGCGACCGGCGCGAGCAGCCCGACGAGCGTGACCAGCGCGTCCGAGACGGCCAGCGGGCCCGACGACAGCGCCGAGCTGCGGCTGGCCACCAGCAGCCCGTAGCGCCAGGCCTCCGCGAGCGCGCCGAGGCCGGCCAGGACGAGCGTCACCGTCGCGACCCGGACGAGCAGCTCGGCGGTGCGGCGCAGCACGTCCTCGGGGTCGCGCGGCGGCGGGGCGGGCAGCGCTCCCTCGGGGCCCGGCTCGGGGGCCGGCATCCAGGTCCGCAGGCTCCAGCGCGGGGTCGCGGCGTAGCGCGGGGGCCCGGCGTAGGGCCGGCGCGCGCGGCGCGGCTCGCGGGGGCGCAGCGCGTCGGGCGGCAGCGCCACCCAGCGCACGCCCGCGAGGACCCGGCCGCAGTGCACGCAGTACCGGGTCGCCCCCGCCCGGGGCGCCCCCGGCGAGTCCGGCGGCGGCTGGGGCCGCCCGCACCGCGGACAGATCACGTCGCCCGCCCCTCAGATCACCGCGGCCGGGACGGCGCCCTCGGCGGTCATCGGCCGGCCCTCGGCCTGCCAGGCCAGCATGCCGCCGGTGACGTTGACGACCTCGTGCCCGCGCTGGGCGAGGAACGCCGTGACCTGGGCCGACCGGCCGCCGACCTTGCACACGACGGCGAGCGGGCCGGCGGGGACCTCGTCGAGACGCGCGGTGATCTGCGACATCGGCAGGTGCACCGCGTCCGGCGCGTGGCCCGCGGCCCACTCGTCGTCCTCGCGCACGTCGAGCAGCGTGGCCCCCGGCGGGATGTCGCCGGGGCCGACCGAGGGGAGTCCGGGGTGGCTCACGCCCTCCATCCCATCACGAGGGCCGTGAAGCACGCAGTGCAGCCCGCAGTGCAGCCCGCAGCACCCGGACACACCGGAGCCCGCCTCCCCCGACGGGACAGGCGGGCTCCGGGCGCGCGGGAGGGACCTAGTGGTCGACGGCGCCGGAGGCGCCCGCGCCGGTCATCGACCGGACCTCCATCTCGGCGAACTTCGCCTCGTTCACCGGCTCGCGCGAGCCGACGTAGGTGCCGATCACGCCGAGCAGGAACGACAGCGGGATCGACACGATGCCCGGGTTCTGCAGCGGGAAGATCGCGAAGTCGACGCTCTCGCCGAAGATCGAGGTCGGGCCGCCCGACACCACCGGCGAGAAGACGATCAGCAGGATGCAGATCGCCAGGCCGCCGTAGATGCTGAACAGGGCCCCGGTGGTGTTGAACTTCTTCCAGAAGAGCGAGTAGAGCAGGGTCGGAAGGTTGGCCGACGCCGCCACCGCGAAGGCCAGCGCCACGAGGAAGGCGATGTTCTGGCCGTTGGCCAGGATGCCGCCGACGATCGCCACGATGCCGACCACGAGGGCCGTGCGGCGGGCCACCTTGACCTCCATGCCCGGCTCGGGATTCCCGTCCTTGATCACGTTCGCGTAGATGTCGTGCGCGAACGAGGCCGCCGCGGTGATGGTCAGCCCGGCCACCACGGCGAGGATGGTCGCGAACGCGATGGCGGCGATGATGCCCAGCAGCAGGGTGCCGCCGATCTGGAAGGCCAGCAGCGGGGCCGCGTCGTTGACGTTGGCCGAGGTGAGCGTGCCCCGCGGGAGCAGGGCGGCGGCGCCGTACCCGATCACCAGGGTGAACAGGTAGAAGATGCCGATGATCCAGATCGCCCACTGCACCGAGCGCCGGGCCTCCTTGGCCGTGGGCACGGTGTAGAAGCGCATGAGGATGTGCGGCAGGCCGGCGGTGCCGAGGACGAGGGCGATCGCCAGTGACAGGAAGTCGATCTTCGTGGTGAGCGTCTTGCCGTACTGGTTGCCGGCGTCGAGCAGCTGCTTGCCGGTGTTCTCGACGGCGCTGCCGAGGAGGCCGGAGAGGTTGAAGCCGTAGAGGCCGAGCACCCAGACGGTCATGACCGCGGCGCCGACCACCAGCAGAGCGGCCTTGATGATCTGGACCCACGTGGTGCCGCGCATGCCGCCGTAGAGCACGTAGATGACCATCAGGATGCCGACGACGGCGATGACCAGCGACTGGCCGTCGAACGGGGTGCCGGGCGTGTTCTTGACGCCGAGCAGCAGCGAGATGAGACCGCCGGCGCCGGCCATCTGGGCCAGCAGGTAGAAGAACGACACCAGCAGCGTCGACACCGCGGCGGCGGCGCGGATCGGGCGCTGGCGCATCCGGAAGCTCAGGACGTCGCCCATGGTGAAGCGGCCGACGTTGCGCAGGAGCTCGGCGACGAGCAGCAGCGCGGTCAGCCAGGCGACGAGGAAGCCGATGGAGTAGAGGAAGCCGTCGTAGCCGTTGACGGCGATGGCGCCCGCGATGCCGAGGAACGAGGCCGCGGAGAGGTAGTCACCGGAGATCGCGATGCCGTTCTGCGGCCCGGTGAACGAGCTGCCGGCGGCGTAGTAGTCCGAGGCCGTGTTCGAGGCCTTGCTGACGCGGTAGACGATCAGCAGGGTCACCACGACGAAGAGCCCGAAGATCCCGATGTTGAGCGCCGGGCTGCCGATCTGCGTGTTCACAGCTTCTCCTCCACGCGCCGCTTGAGCGCCGCGGCGTCGTCGTCGAGGTTCTTGTTGGCGAAGCGGACGTAGATCGTCGCGATGGTGAACGTGGACACGAACTGCAGCAGGCCGAGCAGCAGACCCACGGTGAAGTTGGTGCCGCCGATCCGGGTGTCGACCAGGCCGTGGGCGAAGTCGGACAGCAGCACGTAGACCAGGAACCACCCGAGGAAGATCGCGCTCATCGTGAAGATGAAGCCGCGCCAGCGCTTGCGCAGCGACCTGAACTCCGGGGAGGCCTGCACCTCCTGGTAGGCGGACGGGGTGGCATCGAGCGCGCTCGACCCACCCGGGGTTTCATCGGTGGCACTCACGAGGTCTCCGCGTGGTCGTCCGGCGTCGTCACGATCGGGCCGAACCTTAAACCGCCGTGAGTCACGGGGATTAGCCCGTTTGAGTGACTACTCACAGCGAACTCACCTCGGTGTACGGATCGCGAAATCATGCCGATCCTCCGGTTGGTCCGAATCGTTCCCGCATGTCACGCCGCGTGGCATCCGTGCACGCAGCGTTGCCGGGAGATTACGGGAAGAGAGGGGCGGATCAGCCGGAAGGACGCGCGCCACGCCGGGCGTCCCCGAGGCCGAGGCGCTCGGGGGCGTGCAGCCGCAGCAGCGTGCGCCCCGTGTTGGCCGGGACGCGGTGCGGTGTCGCGCGGCTGACCAGCACCATCACGAGGAACGTCAGGGGCACGGTGACGATGGCCGGACGGGCGAGGAGGACGCCGGCCGTCCCCTCCGGGGCCACCCCGGCCAGGGTCGAACCGACCGCCGCCACAGCCACCCCGCCGCCCACGAGCATGCCGACGACGGCGCCGCGGTCGGTGAGCCCCTTCCACCAGATGCCGAGCACCAGCAGCGGGCAGAAGGTGGAGGCGGCCAGGGCGAACGCGAGCGAGACGGTGAGGGAGAAATCCAGCCGTGTGGCGCCGAGCGCGGCGACGATCGGGACCGCCCCGGCCACGTGTGCCGCGATCCGGAAGTCACCCAGACGGCGGGGCAGGAGGTCCGTGGAGAGCACGCCGGCGACGGAGAGCAACAACCCGGACGAGGTGGACAGGAAGGCAGCGAACGCACCCGCCGCCACGAGGGCCGCGAGACCGATGCCGGCCCACCCCGGCAGGGCCGCCGTGGGCAGCAGGAGCACCGCCGCGTCGGTCTGTCCGGTGACCAGGAGCTGCGGGACGTAGAGGCGCGAGAGCACCCCGAGCACCACCGGCAGCAGGTAGAACCCGCCCAGCATCGCGAGCACGACGACGGTGGTCCGCCGCGCCGCCCGACCGTCCGGGTTCGTGTAGAAGCGGACCAGCACGTGCGGCAGGCCCATCGTGCCCAGCAGCAGCGCGAGGATCAGCGAGTACGTCGCCAGCAGCGAGTGCCCGTCCTCGCCGAACCCGGTCAGCGGCGCCGACCAGGACGCGCCGTCCGCGTCGGCGTCGGTCACGACGGGCACCGGCGACCCCGCCGGGAAGCGCAGCGTCGTCCCCGCGTCCACGGTGTGCAGCCCCGGCGCCCAGGACACCGGCCCGTTGACGGTCGTGCCGTCGACCTCGCCCCGCACCCCGATCTCGACCGGCGCGGAGACCTGCAGCGTCACCGGCGTGCTCACCTCGACCTCGGTGGCCTGGGTGAACGCCGGGGGCGGGGGCACGTCGTCGCGGGCCGGGCCGAGCGTGAACACGCCGATCAGCACGAGGGCCGGGACGGCGAGCGCGGTGAGCTTGAGCCAGTACTGGAACGCCTGGACGAAGGTCATCGAGCGCATGCCGCCGAACGTCACGCTCGCGGTGACCACGAGCCCGACGGCGACCACCCCGACCCAGGTCGGCGCCCGGGTGAGCACGGTGAGGGCCAGCCCGGCCGCCTGCAGCTGCGGCAGCAGGTAGAGCCAGCCGATGAGCACCACGAACCACGTGGTGACGGTGCGCAGCAGCGAGGAGTCGAGCCGTACCTCGGCGAAGTCGGGCACCGTGTACGCCCCGGAGCGGCGCAGCGGCGCGGCCACGAAGAACAGCAGCGCGAGGTAGCCGGCGGTGAACCCGACGGGGTACCAGAGCCCGTCGACGCCGTCCTTGAGCACGATGCCGGCGACGCCGAGGAACGACGCGGCCGAGAGGTACTGCCCGGAGATGGCGGCGGCGTTGGCGCGGGTCCCGACCGTGCGCGACGCGGCGAGGAAGTCGTCGGTGGTGCGCGCGACGCGGACGCCGAGGGACCCGATGACGATCGTGACGACGCCGACCACCACGACGGCGACGAGGGCGACGATGCCCGCGAGGTCCACGGCGGCTCAGTCCTCGACGTTGTCGGCGAAGTCGAGCTCGTTGCGCTCGGCGGTGCGCACGTAGAGCCAGGCCAGGGCCAGCATGAACGGGTAGGGCAGCAGGCCGAGCACCAGCCAGGGCAGGGTGACGCCGCTCGCGATCTCGAAGGACCCGAAGCGCGGCAGCACCAGGAACAGCACCGGCAGCGCGCCGAGCACGAACACCGCGACCAGCCCGAGGCGCAGGCCGAGCGCGAGCTGGGCGCGCAGCAGGTTGCGCAGCAGCAGCTCGCCGGTCTCGGTCTGCTGCTCGATCTCGGCCACCGTGCGCACGGCGCGCGTGGGGACGCGGCGCTCGGCCAGCACGACCCGGACCCGGTCGGCGCCGCCGTCGTCGTCGTGGACCGGGGGCACGACCAGGCCGGGGCTGGTGTGCAGCAGCGTCCCGCCGGGCGGCGAGGAGGCGCCGGCCGTCGCCGTCGCGGCGGCGGTCGGGGTGTCGGCGGTGGTCGCGGCGCCCTCGAGGGCGGCCGCGTGCGCCGCGGGCAGCTCGGCCGGGACCTCGTCGTCCTGCAGGGGCAGCGGCATCGGCCCGATGCCGCCGGGCCCGGTCACCGGGGTCGCCGCGAACTGCTCGGTCTCGGCGTCGGGCGCGGCGTGCCGGGGCCGGTAGCCCGAGGGCGGGGTGTGGACCGCGCCGGGGCGCTCCGGGCGGGCGTGCCGGCCGTGCCGGCGGGCCACCCCGGGCGGGGGCTGGCCCGGGGAGGGGAACGTCGGGGGGACCGGGCGCCGCGGCGGGTCGGGCGCGCCCGGCGGGTGCGGGCCGGTGGCGGCGGCCATGGGGCTGGGCGGGGTCGGCACGCCGGTGCTCACCCGCGGCGAGCGGGACGGCCGGGACCGCGCGACGGTCCCGGTGTCGGGCCCCTGACCCGGCCAGCCGTCGGAGCCCGCCGCGTCGCCGGCGCCCCGGTCGTCCGCAGGGTCGTCGGGCGTGTCCACGGGGGGCTCCGCGCCGTCCCCGGTGCCGTCGCTGCCGTCCCCGCCGTCGTCGGCGGTCTTTGGCGGCGGGTCGGGGACCGGCCGCAGGGGCGCCCCGTCCTCGCCGGCCCGCTCCGTCCCGGCGGCCGCCGCCGCGGGCACCGAGGCCCGCGCCGGACCGCCGGGAGAGGTCATCGTCGGCCCCAGGCCTGCTTCGTCGAGCGGACGAGACGGTCCTTGAGCTCGCGGGTGTGTCGGCGGCTCACGGGCAGCTCGGCGACGTCGCCGCCGGTGCCCAGCCGCACCACGTACCCGGAACCGGCGAGGCGCAGCTCGGTGATGAGCGGCAGCGCGACGAGGTACGAACGGTGGATGCGCACGAACCCGGCGTCCGACCAGCGCTCCTCGAGCACCGACAGCGGTATCCGCACGAGGTGGCTGCCCTCGGTGGTGTGCAGGCGCGCGTAGTCGCCCTGCGCCTCCACCCAGCGCACCGTCGAGCGCTGCACCAGCTTGGTGGTGCCGGCGAGCTCGACGGGGATCACCTCGTCGTCGCTCTCCTCGTCGGTGGCGGGCTCGACGGGCACGGTGGTGCCGCGCGAGGACAGGATCCGCGACAGCGACGCGTAGAGGCGCTCGGGGCGCAGCGGCTTGAGCAGGTAGTCGACCGCGCCGACGTCGAACGCCTCGACCGCGCGGTCGTCGTGCGCGGTGACGAACACGACCGACGGCGGGATGACGTAGCGGGACAGCACGTTGGCGAGCTCCAGCCCGTCGAGACCCGGCATGCGGATGTCGAGGAAGAGCACGTCCACGTCGGACTGCTTGGCGGGGGCCGGCAGGCCCGCCGGCGGGGTGCCGCCCGAGAAGCCGCCGAGATCGACCCGGTCGCCGCCGGTGAGGATCCGCAGCGCCGAGATGGAGTCGGACGCCCGCAACACGGTGCCCACCCGTTGATCCTGCTCGAGCAGGTAGGCGAGCTCCATGAGCGCCGGTTCTTCGTCGTCGACGGCGAGGACCACCAGGCCGTCGTTCTCACTCGTGTTCACTGCCACGCCATCCTGCCCAGCCGAGGTTCCCGCGTCCACGATAGGACCCGATCGGCTCGCCACCCTGCCGTGGTCCGGCGCGTCGCCCCAGCGAGCCGCGGCCGACCCCGGGTGTCGCGGGTCCGGATCACTCGTTCGGGGGGTAGGGACTGGGCCGGCCGATCGACACCTCCCGGACAGGTACTTCGTCCCCGACCTCGTCAGGTCGCGCCGGGATCGGTCCGGAACGTGGCCGCGGCGTCGGCGTCGGCCTGCTCCCACGCGGTGGCGCTCTCGCGCACCGCGCGGCGCAGCTCCGCGAGCTCCGCGGCGAGCGTGCGCGCGGCCGGCACCGTGTCGGACGTCACCAGATCGCGGTACCAGGCGGCGATCGCGGCGTTGTCCTCGCCGGTGCCCACCGCGAGCGACTCGGCCGCGAGACCGTCGAGCGCGGCCTGCGCCTCGGTGACCCCCTGCTCGAGCGCGTCGACCTTGCCGGCGAACGCCCGCGTCTCGTCCGGGCGCATGGCGGCCTCGCCGGCACCACCCTCACCGGCACCCCCGGGCGCGGTCATGCGGTGCTCCTTCCGGACGGACGCGGCACGGCCGCGTCGGTCAGCACGGTACGGATGTCGGTCAGCAGTTGTCCGGCGGTTGCCGGAACCAGCAGCGACGGGCGCGGCGGGGGCGGCGTGCGCAGGACGTGGCGCCCGCGGGGCCCGTCCAGCCAGCACAGCGGCGGGGCGACGCGGCGCGGGACGCCGTCGCGGCGGTCGGCCACGCCGGCCTGCGAGACGGCCGTGACCGACGCCAGCAGGTCCTCGGCGACGTCGCGGGCCCGTGCGGTCCGGGCGGTGGTCGGGAGGTCGGTGGGCATTCCCTCGGCCGGCACGGGCACCGGCGGCCCGTCGCCGGGCGGCACCGGCGGGACCAGCGTGAACACCGCCTCGGCGAGCCCGTCGGGAGCGCACGGGGCGAGCCGCACCGGGGCCTGCGCGTGCTCGGGCGACCCGAGCAGCGCCGCCGTGCGCCCGTCGGTGAGCGCCACCGCGGCGACGGGCGCTGTCGCGTCCCGGCGGACGAGGTCGACGGCGAGCACCCAGCCGGCGACGGCCTGCCCGGCGTCGAGCAGCATCCGGGCGGGTCCGGGCTCGAGCAGGCCGCGGGCGCGCAGCGCCTGCTCGGTCGCGGTGCGGTGCCGGCGGGCCTCGGCGTCGGTCTCGGCGGACCAGTGCACCGGGCGCAGCGGGTAGGGCCACCCGGCCCCGCACTGCTCGAGGACCCACAGCAGCTCGTGACGGTCGAGCACGACACCGCTCACCGGCCGTCCTGCTCCCCGATGACGGGTGGGGTGACGAGGCGCCGCGCGTCCGGGTCGTCGTCCGGTTCGCGCCAGGGGTCGGCGTCGACGAGGTACTCGGGGTGGCGCACCCCGCTCCCGGTGTCGCGGGCACCGACCGCGCCGGTCGCTCCCGCCGTCGGCGGGAGCATCGGGACGTCCGGGGCGGGTGAGGCCGGGGTGCTCGGTGTGCCGGGGGTGCCGGGTGTGCTGGGGGTGCTCGGCGCGTCGGCACCCTGGTGGCCGCCCGCGCCGACCGTCGGACCCGCGAGGGACGGTCCCGTCGCGCCCGGGACGGCAAGTCGGTCCCCGGTGGCCTCCGACGGCGTCTCCGGGGTGGGCTCGGCGGAGCGGCCGCGATCCCGCCCGTCCCGCTCCTCGCGACGGCGCCCGGGCGGCCCACCTCCGGTGAGGCGGTCGGCGGCCGTCGGGGCGACGGGGTGTGCGGGACCCCGCGCGGCGGGGGCGGGGGCGGGTGCTCCGGGGCCGGGTGCGCCCCGTCCCGGCGCACCGGGGCCCGGCGCCCCGGCACCCGGTGCCGGCCCTCCCGGTGCCCCGGGCACCCCGCGCGGCGGGACACCCGGACCGGCGGGACCCGGAGGCCCGCCGAGCAGGCGGGACACGAACCGTCCGACCGTGCCGGGCCGGGCCGCGTCGGGCGGGAGCGCGCGCGGGGCACCGGGAGCGGCACCGCCGCCCGGAGGGCCGGCCACACCCCGTCCGGGCGGGACCCCGGCGCCCGCCACGCCGCCGGCGGGCGCGCCGACGGCGCCGGGCGTCGCGGCGGGCCCCGCGGCC